>NZ_JBEOVA010000008.1:0-453334 GCF_040295225.1 Streptomyces sp. NPDC002896
ATCCGCCGCTACATCATCTGGCGGAACAAGCACGCCGCCGACGAGCGGCTCCGCGAGGTCATCGACAGGGCGAACGTTGCTTGATGCGGCACTAGGTCACGGACCCGGAAGACGTCCGCATCCTGGCCGCACAGTACGGCAGCATCAGGGCGCAGGCGCTCACCATGCAGGAGTCCCTCGCCTTGATCAAAAAGATGCTGGGAGAGCTATGAGCACTGCGGAACCCGTGCGCCTTGCCTGGTTCAAGAGCAGCTACAGCGGCAACGAAGGCGGCGCGTGCCTCGAAGTCGCCGTCACGCCCGGTACGGTCCACATACGCGACTCCAAGGCCCCCACCCGCGCCCAACTCGCCTTCCGCTATTCGGAGTGGTCTGCGTTCGTGCACTTCGCGGCCGGACGCTGACGCACAACGATGGGCTACGGACAAGAAGTCGTAGCCCCTCGGCAGGCTCGCGTGCGGCCCACAGGCCACACAGATGTGGTCACTGGCGGGCGACGACAAAGGGTCGGACTCATGAGACTGGGTCCGACCCTTTGTGCTCGGCACTCCTGCAGGTCAGCACCTGGATTCACGCTGGCGCCTGCTGCCTGCCCCGGCACGATTCGAACCTGAGCACACGGCTCCGGAGGCCGTTTGGGACTCCTCCATTGCTGCTGGTCAACGGGCTATGTGCGCCCAGTGGTAGGTGTCCTGTCCACAGGCTGTCCACGGCAGCAGTGTTCATCGTCGGGACGATGGGGCCACATCTCACTCATTGCGCGTCGACTTCGGAGTCGCTCCTCACGCGCCCGGTGAGAAGGTCTTCGAACTCATACAAAGACTCCATAACCGCTTCCCAACGGCTCCAGGTATCCCGAAGGGACAGCTGCTGACTCAGCGGCGCGGTCAGTCCTCTGAAGGGCCAGCCACCCGAGAGAGCTGAACGGTGGGCTGCTTCTCCGCGTGCTGCCGCGAGGCTCTGTAGTGCTGCGCAGAGCGTTCCGCATGTGTCTCGGGTGAGGTTGGCGCTGAACCCGAGCGGAGCCAGCAGTCCGACGAGGTCGCTGTCACTGATTCCGTGGCTCGTGGCAACAACCTGTTCGTTATACCACGAGCACAACTTGACAGTAAGGGTTTGCTTATTAAATATCCGAGGATCTAAAGGTTCCCCGTTGCCGACCGATGACGCGGACTTCTTGCGTGCCGCACTGATCTCTTTGCCGTAGCGTCTCGCCTGCTCAGGCGTGGCGTAAAAGTCGACTGAATAGCCTCCGTGATCCAACAGCTTGCCAATGTTGGATCGGAAATAGATGCTGAGAGCATGCAGGCAGTTATGTTGCAGGCGCTCGTTCGCGCCAGTTATGCAGGTGCTCAGAAAGTTCAAGCATCGGGCTTCCACGTATTCTTCGAGCTCCGAGCTGCAGAGCACAAGGAATGCGCGGGTTGGGGTGGAGATCCCCGAAATGTACTCGTCGGTAATTTCTTCGGGGTCTGCGACAATGCCACCCTCTTTGTCTAGGATTCCCAGGTGTTCTGCAACAGTAGCCATGGAGTGCTCGAGCGGTTGCCACGGCTCATTCGTCGTCATTCGACATCCCAGAGACTGAGGCCGGGAGACTGTGCTGGATTCCACTAATTTCAGTCAGTTTTGCGCCCCAAGCTCCGAAGCGCTTCTTTACGGCGCGTGGAGTCTTAGTTGTATTGGAGACGGAGTCGATAAAGAGCGCATCCGAGGTGCAGAGGTCCTTGAATGCCTGGACCGTGGGTTCCGGATTCTGTTTCTGCCACTCTCGGAGTTCTGGGTCCGTCAGATAGTGGATTTGCACATCGAACAGGGCCCGGTTGACTGACCGCTCAAATTTATCCTCTGTATATTTACGGCAAGCGTCCTTACCGAACACGTCCTTGGCTGCAAAGATTGCTTCCTCCAGCAGCTCTGCTGCCGCTTTAACCCGAGCTTCGCCGCCTTTATCCCACTGGGCCGAGAGTGTTTCGGCGGTGTCATCGAGAAACGTCTTCAGGTTACCCTCGTAAACGTGTTCGCCCACGTTGAATGCAATGAATCGGAGTAGGAGTTCCGCATCAACCATCCGACGGTCAGGTTTCGGCTTGCGTAGGAGCCAGCGAAGGGCGGGGCTTGCGCCGGAGTGCTTATCGATGAATTCCATGAAGTCGCCAGGGTAGAGCGCTTGGCGAAGCTCCTGCGCCGAAAGCTTTAGACTTCCGGAGTTAAGGCGATAGAAGATGGTATACAAGAAGTCTTGGCTGTGCCATTTGCGGAGTAGGACAGCCCGAATGGTGGCATTCTCGAACCTGGTTGCCTCGGCCGGAAAATTATCCTCCATCTTCTCGTACGTGGCACCGTTGAGCTTTTCGCTCTCCTTTAGGCCTGACAAGCGGAGTTTTTCGTCCATCCACTGGGCATCCCTAGGATCTTTGGGGTCTGCGCAGAATTGACGGATGGACAGAAGTCGCTGCTTACCGTCGATAACCAGGAATTTTCCTGGCCTCTTCGAGTCCTCGGCCAGGACGATTTGCGGTACCGGAAAGCGCTGTACGAGCGACTCAATGTATTGCGACTTGGCGACGCGGGTCCAGGCGTCACGCCGCTGAAAGCTTGGGTTCAGGTCAATGCGACCCTTGCGCATTTGACTCACTACGGTTTCGACTGTCCAGTCAACCGTCGTAGTGGCAGCCTCATCATCTTCCCAGGCCAACAGGTCGCCTTCGTCTTCGGCGGACTTGTCGTCGTCCAGTTCATTCGCGTCACTCATGCCGCGATCCTAGGGCTTGCTTGACCGTGGAAGCAGGCGCTTGGACGGCTTCATTGAGAGTGACTGAAGAGCTAACCGGTTTGCCCCCATATGTTCAGGTAGAGGCCTGTGTAGGTCTGCTCGGCTGCACCGTGCTGTGGTTTCGGCGGGGGAGCCGAACCTGGAGCTCTGTTGCGAAGGGAGCGTGCCGGCTGCGGACTCTTCTCTGGTAGCCGCTGTCCCCTCTCGAGAGGGTCTCCTCTGACTTGCCCGCACAACTGTTCAGGCGCACCGCAACACCGCGATCTCATGCGACCTGTTGGTGGCGATCTGATCATGGCAGACTGCACCTTCGGTGCTGGAGGTTCCACGATTTGTAGCCGGGGGGCTGCTGTGAGGGTTTCCGAATATTACAATCTGGGCCGTAATCAGGGATCACTCGACTTTGTCGATGTGGATACTGTGAATGACCTTCGGGCCTATGTCGATCCAAGCGCCATCCGTTACCTCCAGGATGACTGGGGCATGGATTGCATGCGCATGCTTACGACCTTCTTCGATAGCGTCCTGGACTCAGTAAAGCTGGGCGACAAGAGAAGAGTCTCAGCACTGCTTTCGCGGCTGAGCGAGCCTAACGAGACCCATCTTGGCATTTCGCAAGGAAAAAGTGCTGGGCGAGGATTCGGGCGCCAGATGGGGCAAGATTTTGCCGAAAAGCTCGCAGAAAGCGAGGCTGCGAAATCTGGTCTGATTGAAGACCTTGAGGATACTGCGTTCTTTATCGGTGGAGTGGATAAAGATATCGTATCTGACGTCACCACGAACATCATTCGGGGCCCGTTGATTGTGTATACGCAACAGATGGCCCACATGTTTGACATCGATCTCGAAGATGGTGTCGATAGTGGTCCTGTCTGGAACCCGGATACGCTTGAGTGGGAGCACGACTTCACTTCTTTGCCGATGCCTGATGGCGAGAAGCTTTTGCTAGTTCCGAAAGCAATTGTGCGACGCGATATGCACATGTCGCGAGGAGAGTACTATCGTCACCACCTTGCTCCGGTTCTGCAGAGTGAAGTGGCTGGCGGTGCGGCACGGAGCCTCCTGGATGCCGTGCGATCCGGCAGTAAGAAGCCGCCTAATTCGTACCCGACGAAGAAAGAGATCGGGTACATGTTCGGAAGTACTAAGCCGGACATTACTCGTGAAACACTTAAGCGTCCTGGAGTCTACGAGCACTATCGCGGCTTGAAGAAGCAAATTCGGCCTGCTCCTCTTGGTCATGCGGATATGGCCGAGCTGGCCGAGAGTGCAACACCGGACTTCGATGCCCTACTAAACTCAGTGCTACAAGTGCCCACCGGTTTTGAGGCCGCGAACCGGTATCACAAAGCGACCGAGGCGCTGCTCACTGCCCTTTTCTACCCGTCTCTTATCATGCCGGAGATGGAAGAAGAGCTGCATGACGGGCGCAAGCGTGTGGACATCTCCTACACGAATAACGCCAAGGAAGGATTTTTTACCTTCCTTGTGAGTCACAAAATTCCGTCGAAGTACGTATTCGTGGAATGCAAAAACTACGGGAGTGACGTAAAGAATCCAGAGCTGGATCAACTCTCATCGCGTTTCTCTCCGCTTCGGGGTAAGTTTGGGATCTTGGCGTGTCGCCGTTTTCAGGACAAGGATCTGTTTCTTCGCCGCTGCCGCGACACTGCACAGGATCGACGGGGTTTCGTGATTCCGTTGGATGACGAAGATCTCAAGGCGCTAATCGGTGATGCTCTTTATGCACTCAATTGGGAGCCTGCGGACCCGGCACCGGACGAACCCGAGGTTCCGCCGAAGTTGTCGGATTTTCCGTTGTTGCACCGTCGGTTGAAGTACCTGCACAGCTAGGCAGTGCTCCTCACCCCCACCTCTCGCCAGCTCCCATCCCGTCTGCCGTCGGCCCACACACCGTGGAGCGGGCGTGGTTCATGGCGTCCAGGTGGAGCGCGCCACTGTACGAACGACCTGGACGCCATGGGTCGCGTCTGCTCGGCTTTGCCTGGGTCGATGGATGTCAAGGGCCCCGGACCAAGATCGGTCCGGGGCCTTTGCGCTGGTGCCCTCGGCAGGATTTGAACCTGCGACACCCGCTTTAGGAGCGAGGTTGGGCGACTGGGTGGCTGACCTGCGGTGGGGGCTCTCCAGCGGACGTTGGGTTCACGCCCTGCTAGCGTCTGCCGTTCCCCCTGGTTCCCCGCTCGTTCTGGCACGGTTGTGGCACGGGGACCAGATCTACCTCTCAGCTCTGGTTGCTGTTGTGGATGTGGGAGAAGACTGTCTCCTCCCGACCGGGCCACGCGAGCGTGACGCCAACCTGCCTGCAGAGGTTGACCCACCTGATCTCGGTCGGCTCGCGCTCAATCCAGAGCACCGCTGCCACGTCCGCGGCGCGTTCGGTGAGCTGGTCCTTGTAGTCCAGGACCTGGCCGAGCCCGGCTCGGAGCTGACGGGCTTCGTTGGCGCGTGTCAGGGACTTGACCTCGCACACGGTGAGCCGATTCTGACCGTCGCGCCAAGCAAGGTCGAAATCGGGATCAGTGGCGCCGGGAGACAGCGCAGTCAGTCCGCGGTACTGCGCTTCCTGAGCCAGATGGTTCTGGAGCCTGCGGTGAGTCGACAGGTTGCGGCCAACAAGGTCGGGGTCTGGGGTGCTCGGGGCTGCCGGCGCGGGTGCGACTTCCTCGTCTACGACCAAGTAGCCCTGGCCGACCTCCACATCCGGCGCAGTGATCGTCGTCCGTACTGGGACGAGGTGAAAGCGGATGACCTGACGGAGAGGACCGCCCCCTGTCTCTGGAGCTTCCGCCCAGCTGTAGGCCTGCTCTTGGTCCAGCGTCCACTCGCCGAGATAGCGGACCGTTCCGCGGGCCCCGTCGAAGAGGCGCAGGCGTTTGCCGGTATCGCGGTGTTCGAAGATGGCCTTGTTCCCGCGGATCATTCTCTGGTTGCCGGTCTGGCCTTCGCCGGTGTAGTGGAAGGTCCCGTCCTCGTTCCAGGTGTCGAAGTAGCCGTGCTGGTGACCCGAGCTCGCCGCCGTGAAAATGAGGATGTTGTCCGATGTTCCTGAAGGTGAGATCCCGTTCTGGGAGCTTCCTCCGTAGAGCGTGTGCAGTTCCGTTCGCCGGATCGTGTCGCCGGGGTTCAGGTGCCAGTCCGGGTCGCTGCTTTCCGTGGCGTCGATGGCCTCGCGGATGGCCTGCCACTGGTCGGCGGTCAAGCGGTGAGGGTTGCCCGCGAAGGGCTGGCGAAGGATTGTCGCCTCGGCCATGCGTGCGTCTCCGGCTAGCTGCGCCTTCGGGATACGCAGGTCAAGCCACTTGTCGACGTCAAGGGGTACGAAGTGCTTCTGGCCAGGATCGGCCGTCCAATACTGGGGATCTACCTGCCCGTACTCTGCGGGACCCGTGAAGTGACCGTACGCCGCGATACCCGCGTTGGGTCCGCTGACCCACAGAACGAACTCGTCGCCGGCCGCAACCTCGTCCTTGTGCCGGGCAATAGTCCATGAGGTCAGGACCTCGCCGGCATCGCGGTATTCGTCGAGCTTGAACGTCTTCGGGTTGCAGTTCAGCAGCCAAGTAGCCATGAGTCCCCCAGAGCCAGTCGCGTGGTGGAGGGAACTGTAGATCACGGCACTGACAACCGACTCTGCCCCGATGGCCTGGCGACCACTTCCTCCCGAAGCAACTTGGGGCGGCCGTTGTGCTTGGGCTGCGGTTCCTGTCACCTGCGCTGATGGTCCGCTGACGTCCACGGTTGTTCGCGGTTGTGCGTCGCGGTGGTCACGCAGTTAGACACTCACCGGGGCTGGGACTCTTGCGCGGTCCGTGTGGGGGGCGGCAAGGCGAACTCGCAGCGACAGCTGCCCGGCTGTCAGTGCCGCCGTCTAACTTGCGACTTGTGGATTGGTTAACAGACGACGAGATCGTTGCCCTGACGCGTGAAGAGTTCGATGCGTGGGTCGATACTTTAGAACCGTGCAAGGTGTGCTTCGACAAGCTTTGGCGGGTCGATGCAGGACCCAAGGGGAGGGTGTGTCCGCAGTGCCGCAACGCCGAACGGCAGGCACGACGACACAATCTGACGCGTGCCCGTGTCAATGCAATCCTCAGAGTTCAGGATGACACCTGCCCCCTCTGCGGCAGTCTGGGAGGCGACCCCTCAACTGAAGGGCCGTCATGGTGGCACATTGATCACGACCACCGCTGCTGTTCCGGACCGACCTCTTGCGGACAGTGCGTGCGAGGGCTGCTGTGCAAGGGCTGCAACACTCGCGGTCTGGCTTGGTACGAGAGTCTCACCGTTGATTTGCAGACCTGGGATCACGTCAACGCCTACTTAGCCGATCCTCCTGCGCGCAGACCAGAGGCAGCGGTGCTGTTCCACGGCGATCTCACAGGCGTCCGCTCACGGGATGGGGCCTTTGCTGACTGGCGCTCCAACAGGCCCCTCAGTGAGCCCTTTTAGCCCTAAAGCACGTGCCGCATCAGTGAGACGGAGCTCATGCTCCTTCGCAACAGAGGGGCGGCGCCCTGAGCTTGGGAAGATCCAGCTTCGGCTGCGCTCAGACCGCCCGCAAGCGTCGTGTGGGGGCGACAAAGAGTGTGTTCCGGTCTGCATTCGAGAACCCGGCCATCTCGGCGATCTCCTCATGGCTGAGGCCCTTGTCGGCCATGGCCTCGCCGATGGATTGAGCCAAGGCAGGGGTCTCGGGAGGGAGTTCGTCGCTCAAGGGCTCGCGCGTCCGCCACCCGCGGTTGCCCAGAGACTTGTACAGGCTTGTGCGTTTCGCGGACGTAATGACTTGCAAGTCATAAGCGCGCTCGATGATGGCTTGCATCGACGTGCCCCACTCCCGCTTGAGGTCATGCAGCCGGCCCAGCGTGAGGTTTCTGAGCTGTGGTCGGATGACCTCTTCAGGCATCAAGAACTCCGCCGCGAATCGAGTCGCGTCCTCCTCCATAGTGAGAGTGGGCTCGGAGGAGTGCAGGCACAGATGCCCCAGTTCGTGGCCAACGGTGAGGCGGACTCGATCAACGGGTGCCGCTACGTTGATCATCATTACTGGATAGTCGTCGACCCACTGAGAGAGTCCGTCAACACGCGTTGTCCCGAAGTCTTCAGCGAGGACGATGCAGCCCGCGGCTTCAACCCAACGAACCATTGACCTCACAGGGCCGATGGGCATGTGCCACTGCATCCGAACCATGCGAGCTGCATCAGCGGCGTCTGTGTCGATTGGGTCGAAGGTCGGGATGCGCTGCTGTGCCCGCAGTGACACTTCCTCCATCAAATGGCGGACATGCATGCGGTACATGTTCAACTGGGACTCCAGTTGACGCCAGGTTGTGGCCTTGGCGGTCGCCCGCTTCCGCATGTGAGCGTCTACGGCCATCGCGCCGCGGACGGAACTCGCTTGCTTGAGGAATGAAACGGTCACGCCGAGAGCGGCCGAGAGCCGGGCAAGTGCTTCACTCTCAGGCTCACGCAGATCGTTCTCGTAGCGGGACAGGGCCGCTTGGGTCACCCCAGCGGCCTCTGCCAAGTCTTCCTGGGTGAAACCAAGGGCCCGGCGAGCTGTTGTGATCGCTTCGCCGAGACTGCTCATTTCGACCCATCCTCCGTTGCTTCGTGCTTTCCAGGCGCAGGCACGTCGATCGACGGGAGCGAGGGTTCGGGCGCTGTAGGACGGACAGGCTGAACCGTGCCTCCAGCTTGACCGACGTCCGGCAGAGGTACCAGCCAGACCACGTTGTCCTGACCATCGCGTAGCGACAGCACCGCTTCACCGATCTCGCGTGAGTCAGCTTCCCACTCGTAGCCAGCGACTAGGCGGACTTCTTCCATTCCCGGAAACGTGTCCTGCACACCCTGTGCAAAGAACTCCAGGGCTGTCTGAGTCGCGTAGCTGCTGACCTGGCCATCTTCGCGATGCCGCTTGACTCGCAGACGATAGCCGACGCCGACGATCACCTCGCGAGTGGGCTCCCCGTGACTCAGGGTCACCCCTGGGTGACCGTCAAGCAAGCTCGTGAGGTGAGCCCACAGACGGTCATGAATCCAGTTGGCCAGACCGCGCTCGCTCGCTTCTGCCACCCACGTCGGGTTCCAGCCGCGGTAGGTATGCAGGTCATCGGCTGCAAGCCGCACCGATCTAGCCAGACCGTGAGTGACCTTCTCACCTAAGCCTGATAACACTTCCGGGGATTCCGGGTAGGAATTCATGCCAGAAAATATACCGGCATGATGGATCACCTTGTCCAGAGGGTCGACAACTCGGCCGAGGCTTGCCTCAAGTTCCTGGGTGCCTCGTCCCTGCTGGCCCAGGACCTCAACCCATCACCCTCCCCAGCTCCCATCCCGTCCGCCGTCGACCCACACGTCTGTGGAGCGGGCGTGGTTCATGGCGTCCAGGTGGAGCGCGCCACTGTACGAACGACCTGGACGCCATGGGCCGCGTCTGCTCGGCTTTGCCTGGGTCGATGGTGGACGGGATGGGAGCCCACCACGCTCGCCACGATGTGCCCGCGGCCGGGAACGGCGCCCCTCCCACCCGGTGCCGGCCGATCCTCCGCCGGAGGCATCGTCCTTGACCGTGGGCCGCAGAAGTCGGGTGCTCGACTCATGACCTCCGGGCCTATCCACAGTGGGCGGGCGTCGGCGCAGCCGGGGCGGAGCGGGCCGGAGGCAGGAGCGGCGCCCCGAGCGGGGCCGGGAAGCCCGCCCGGCGGAGCGGAGCGCAGCCGGGTGCTTGATGAAGTAGGGAAACTCTGTCCGCAAGGCGCTCTTGTGGGTCCCTAGGTCGACTGCTGCCATGTCATTGGGGACGACACTCATCTTGGGGGCGGGCATGAGCGAGCTGTCAGTAAGCCCATGGAAGCGGCATGGTCAGGATCGGCTCTACGTGAATCTGCCGGACGGCACTGCTGTGGCGTGGGTCGACTGCCGCACGGGAAAGGTCACGGTCGAAAAGGAGCAGTACCGGCGCGCGGCGCTGGATGCGCTCCGGCCCCACTTGGCACGCAAGGCGGTGCCCCTCCTGTCTGCGAAGCCGCCGTCGTCCGGAGGCTCCCAGGGCGGTACGGCCAAGCTCCGATCCACTGCAGAGCAGCGGCCGATGCTGCCGGCGTTGACCTCGGCGGATGATCTGGAGCTGAATCGCCCCGGTGCCGCGTTGCTGGCACTGATCGCGGCAAAGGGACCGACACCCATGCAACGCGTCTGGGCTCGTCTGCTACGTCGCTCGTCAGACTGGGATCCCTGGTTCGCAGGACTCGCGGGGGAGCGTCGCGTCGGGCGCGAGCTCAAGCGGCTCTCATCGTTCGGCTGGCGCGTATTGCACGGGATTCCGCTGCCGAACGCCGTGGACATCGACCACCTGCTGATCGGCCCCGGTGGGGTGTTCTCGATCAATACGAAGCATCACAACGGTAAGCCGGTGTGGGTCGGTGACGACATGGTCAAGGTCAACCACGGCCCGCCGCAGCCGTACCCGGCTAGCAGTCGAGCGGAAGCCCGCCGGGTGCAGCGCGTCCTGGAGCGGTTCTGCGGGTTCGCGGTGACCGTGGTGCCCACGCTGGTATTCGTCGGTGTCACGGACCTGGTCAAGGCCACGTCGCAACTCACAGTGCGGGCGTATCGAGAACGAGAAGTCTCGGCACTCGGCCCGCTCACTGGCGAACTCACTCCTGATCAGGTCGAGGCCGTATACGCCGTTGCCAGGCATCGGCGAGCGTGGCTCGGGGCATGAGTGTTCACCGGTGACTGATCGTCCCTGTCGGGCGTCGGCCTCGGCGGCTACGCTTGTGCGGGCCGACATAAGACCGCGGGGAGTGTGCTCAAGGGATGGGACCGAAGTCGGAGCGGGTGTACCGCACGATTCGCGAATGGATCTCGACGGGCACGTATCCGCCGGGAGCCAAGATCCCCTCTGAACGCGCCCTGTCCGAGGAACTCGACATCGGCCGCACCCAGCTGCGTCAGGTCCTGGCGAAGCTCGTGGCTGAGGGCGCCATCGAGGTGCATGGGCGTAGTTCCTACCGGGTGCCGAATCGTGCTGTGACCGTGCAGGCGCCGGCTGACTTGGAGCCGTGGCAGATTCACGGTGAGCGCACTCTCTACGACAACCGCTGGGTGAAGCTCGAACTCGTCGATGTTGAGCCGCCCGGCGTCGAGCGGTTCGAGCATCACGTAGTGCGGCTCCACCATGTCGCGATTGCTGCCGTCCTCGACGATCAAGATCGAGTGCTCATGCTCTGGCGGTACCGTTTTGTCCCTCAGTCCTTTGGCTGGGAGCTGCCTGGCGGCATCGTGGACGCCGGCGAGGATCCTGCCGTGACTGCGCTCCGCGAGGTGGAGGAAGAGACCGGCTGGCGACCGGATGCACTAGAGCATCTGGTCACATATCAGCCCATGGTGGGCATGGTCGATTCACCGCACGAGATCTACGTAGGCCGTGGTGCCAAGCACGTCGGTGAGCCGACTGATCTCGAAGAGGCCGGCCACGTCGCCTGGGTACCGCTTGCGGACATCCCCGAACTCATGGCTAGGGGCGAGCTGATGGGCTCGGGGACGCTCGTCGCACTCCTGCACCTGCTTGCTTCACGGGCTGCCAGGAAGTCGCCTACAAGCGCTGCGTGAGCTGCTCGATTCGACGACGGTGGCGCACGGACCCTGTGCGGTTCGCCAGCAAGCGCGCTTGCCGAAGGTGGTCGTGGGCCTGGTCATATTCGCCGCGGGCCAAGTGAGCCTGAGCTAGATCACAGCGCAGTCCTGCGGAAGCTCGGATGAACGTGGGGTCCACTGAGTCCAGTGCGTCGTACAGGCTCTCCACCGCTTCAGCGTCACCGATCAGCGCGAGGGCGTTCCCGCGCCAGCGGCTGAGGTGCCCTTCGTTCAGGAAGATGCTCAGCATGTCCGGGTCGCGGGCCTCCTCGCCTGGAGGCAGGCACCGCATGGCATTGTCCAGTGCCCGACGGCAGTCCTCGGGCATGCCGGCCTTGGCGCAGATCTCGGCCTCGGCCGCGTACAGCCATGCCTTGAGCCGGGGCGACATCACCTTGCCGCCGGCACGCTGAGCATCTCGGATCAACTCGACGGCGATGGCTGGGCGACCTGCGTCGCATAGTACGTACGCCTGCTCCGCGGTGGCGTGCGCGAGATACATCGGCTCGTCAGCTTCCTTGGCGGCATGCTTGCCTAGCTCGTAGTGGCGCCAGGCCCGTTCGACGGCCCCGACATCGAGCGCTTGCCAGGCTGCACACGTCGCGGCCCCGGCTAGAGCGCGGGCCACGGGGCGACGGGTCTCGGGGAGTACGGCGAAGGTGAGCGCGTCCTCCAGGGTCGACAGGTGACCGGTCATCTGATCGACGAGACTCGCCGCCCCCATCTGCCGATCCATGGTCCGTAGCAGTTCGGTCTGGTCCATGAATGTCTTCACCATGGTGAGGCTGACGCTCCGAGCCGCATCGATGCGGCTCATTAGCTCGTCGTACCCGTCCACTTCGATGGACGCTGCTGGGGTGTTGTGCCTGCCGTATAGCTCGTCATCGGTGATGCCGAGCAGCGGCCGAAGGATCTTGGCGTACCGCTCAGAGATCTGGCGTTTGTCGTTCTCCCACTCTGAGACGTAGACGTGCAGGCTGGCTGTGGACGCGACCGTGAGCATGTGTTGTCGCGCATAGCGCTCGATCTCGCGGACTAACCGCTCTTGCGACCACTCGCGTGCGTTCCTCGCCGCCCGGAGTCCGTTCGTCACGTGCACCGCCCTGCATGTGAATCCTCAGCCGTAACAGCAGCATGCCGCACATCGACGCAGGTCGTCAGGGGTTAACCCAATCTCTGTTAACCCCTGTTGGCTACCGGGGCGTTGGGCTGAGCGGTTTTCTAGAAGCGTCGCAGGAAGGCGAGTTGGTCAGGCCGGACGGCGACAACGCTTGACATCTGGTGCGCACCAGATGCAATCTACTGGTGCGCACCAGTTGGGAACGCAAGTGGCCGTAGGCGTCTGCCACGGGCCAACGTCAATGCACAGGAGCGGCGACCCACCGCCAAGCAAGTACGCCGCTCCCGCCCCTCTGAAAGGGAGTTCCATCATGCGTCAGATTCCCGTCGACACCTCCGCCGCCTCCGTGATGGTGGCCAAGTCCCCGCAGCCCAAGGTCAAGGACCGTCGTTCCGGTGAGATCGCCACCGACGCCGAGACCGGCGCCACGCTGATGACCGTGGACGTGATGTTCGCGGCCAACGACGAGGTCGAGATCCTGTCCGTGACCGTCCCCGAGCCGGGTATTTCTGGTGAGCTGACGATGGGCACTCCGGTCGCCCTCACCGGCCTCATCGCCCGCCCGTGGGAGAACGAGTTCAACGGGCAGAAGCGGCACGGCATCGCCTTCCGCGCGGTCGCCGTCACTTCGCTCGTGGCCAGTGCTTCGCAGTCCAAGGCGGCCTGACCATGACCTGGTCCACGGTCGCCCTGCTGCTGCTGGTCGTCGTCACCGCGGTTCTCCTGCGGTGGCGGCGCCCCGCCTGGTATTGGATGACCTTCGGGGTCACCTTCGCCGCGTTGCGGGTCGCTTTCCGGTACGCCTCGGTCATGGACGCCTGTGGGCTGACGGTCCCGCCCTCGCGGTGGCGCCTCTCGCTCGCCCGGATGACCAATCGCCCGGTGCCCGAGCCTCAGGCCCCCCGCATCCTGCGCATGCGGCCCACCCGGACCGGTCTTGTCTTACGGCTCAAGCTCCGCCCCGGACAGGACGCGTTCGACGTCGCCGCAGCCACGGACCGGCTGCGCCATTCGTTCGCGATGTACGGCGTGACTTCTCGCGAATTGCGGTCAGGTGTCGTCGAGTTGCGGATGACGGGCTACGACGTGCTCAAGCGGGTGCAAATGCCGGCCAAGGTCGACCGTGCCCCGATGCGGGTCCCGGTCGCCCTGCGCGAGGACGGTGCCGTGCACTACCGCGATTACCGCGCCGTCCCGCACGGCCTGACGCTGGGCGCCACGGAGTCAGGCAAGTCCGTCTATCAGCGCAATTTGGTGGCCGGGCTCGCCACGCAGGATGTTGCCCTGGTCGGGATCGACTGTAAGCAGGGCGTCGAGCTGTTCCCGTTGGCCCGCCGGTTCTCCGCGCTCGCCGACAACCCAGATACCGCGCTTGAACTGCTCGAAGCGCTCCTGTCCCACATGGAGAACGTCTACCAGCTCATACGAGCCGAACAGCGCATCACGGTGAACGTCCCGGACGCGGAGATCGCCGCCGACATCTGGGACCTGCCCGACGACATACGCCCGACCCCCGTCGTGGTCCTGGTCGACGAAGTCGCCGAACTTGCCCTGTTCGCCACCAAGGAGGAGGAGAAGCGCCGGGACCGGATCATCACTGCCCTCGTACGCCTCGCCCAGCTCGGCCGTGCCGCTGGGATCTACCTGGAGATCTGCGGGCAGCGCTTCGGCTCCGAACTCGGCAAGGGCATCACCATGCTCCGCGCCCAGCTCACCGGCCGTACCGCCCACCGCGTCAACGACGAAACCTCGGCCAACATGGCCTTCGGCGACATCTCCCCAGACGCCGTCCTCGCCGCCATCCAGATCCCCACCGACACCCCCGGCGTCGCTGTTGCCGGTGACTCGACCGGTGGATGGGCCCGTATCCGCGCCCCGCACACTTCGCTGCGCCAGGCCGTGAACATCTGCAATCGGTACGACGACCGCACTCCGGACCTGCCCGAACTCGCAGCATTCCGACCCACCGTCGTCCCGCTGGCCTCCGGCGCTGTACCGCTCTCCAAGGCCACGCCCGCCACAGCCTGATCTCTCCCGCACCCCGGTCGGCGCGACCGCATCGCGCCAGGTCCCTACCCCGCCCATGCCCGAAATAGGAGGTGACCCCTTGGACGCCCACGAGGACTTCGAACGCACAGTGCAGCTGCTCGGCGCCCTGGCCTTGTACGCACACCTGCCCGGCACGGATGAAGAGTTCGTGGCTGTGATGGCCCCGGCCCTGGCTGCGTCCTTGGCCTGCGGCTTCCTTCCTCCGCTGCCGCCCGGCTACGACCCCACCGACCGCCCCGACTACCCCCGCCAGGGGTGGTGACCATGGCCACGCGGAAGACCACAGCCCGCAAGCGCCCCTCGAAGACATGCCCGATCTGCAAGGGCACCGGAGAGGTCGCCGTCTCGGTCCGCATCGGCCGTAAGCGCCGCGTCGTCGGCCAACAGAACGGCCTGTGCCTGACCTGCTTCGGCACCGGCCTCGCCCCTACTGACTGATCACCGCCGGGGACCGGACGGCCGGACCATGAGCGCCGCCCCGTCCCGGCCCAATTTTCTTGAAGGAGGTGAAGACCATGCCCCGCTCGATCCGTCTGGATGCCGTGCTCGTACAGGCGGTGATCGCTGGTGCGCTGTCCTTCGCCCACCTGCACGACCTCGCCGCCGCTGCCGGACAAGACGGCTGGAAGGCATGGGCCTACCCGATCAGCGTCGACCTGCTGCTCGTGGCTGCCTGGCGACGGCTGCGCAACAGTGGCCCGTCCCGGCTGGCCTGGTGCTGGTTTCTGATCGCCCTGGTGGCCTCGCTCGGCGCCAATGTCGCCACTGCTGGATTCCTCGACCTTCAGCATCCTCCGGCCTGGCTGCGGTTCGGCGTTGCCGGATGGCCCGCCCTCGCCTTCCTCGGCGGCACCCTCCTTGCCCACACCGCCAGGGACGGGATGCCGGTTCCGCCGGCGCCCGTAGCCCCGGCCTCGACACCTGACATCGATCCGGAGCCTGTCTCCGACCCGGAGCCGGAAGCCGTCCCGGTCGCCGCTGCCGAGGAAGCCCCGGCTTTGCCCGCCCCCGACCCGGCCCCGGCCCCGGCTCCCACGGTGCCGGTCCCGCCCGCGCTGGTCGACCACGCCCGCAAGGTCGCCGACGACCACCACGCCCGCACCGGGACGCGGATCGACGTCGACACCCTGCGCGCCCGCCTCGGCGTCCCGCCCCAGCTCGCGGACGACATCGCCGCCCAACTCACCTGACCTGAGAGGAGAACCACCGTCATGCCTACCCGTGACTTCTTCCACTCCGTGATGCAGATCGGCCCCGTGCAGATCGGTACTCACCGCGACCGCCACGGCCGCACCAAGCACGCCGCCGTATGCACCGCCGACCGCTGCGGCTGGTCCGCCGACTTCTCCAGCTCCTCCGCCGCCCAGCTCGCCGCCCGCACGCACCGCTGCAAGGTCCGCTGAGGAGACCGCCATGGATGTCCCGCTCTGGCTCGCCCTGATCGTCGTCGGCTGGCTCGGCATCAAGCTCATCCGCCCGCCCTGGTGGCTCGTCGCCGTGCTCCTCCTCGGCGGCTACCTCCTCGCCGACAGCCTCCTGGCCCCCGCCATCGACACCGCCATCAAGTAACCCCCGGAAGGGAGAACCACCGATGCTCCGCCCGAAGATCCCGACAAACCCCATGCCGACCGGCCTCGTCACCCCGCCCGCCGTCGTCGAGTCGACGACCGTCGTCCAGCAGGCACCGGCCCTCGCGCCCACTTCCGTCGCTCCGGCGCTGTCCCGGCCCACGGTCCAGCTCACGCCCGGGGCCTTGGTCGCCGTCATCGGCGGCGGCACCGCCGTCGTCCTGGTCGTCGGCGCCGTCCTCGTCTCGATGCTCCTCGCGGTCGCCGTCACCGCTGCCTCGCTCGCCATCTGCGCGCTGGTCATCCGCTCGCTCGTGGCTTCGCCCCGCCGCTGACCGGCCCCCGGGGCGGCCCAAGCCGCCAAGCATCGCGCCGCCCCGGAAGCCGTGCCCCTGTCCGAACCACAGATCCGGAAGGAAGCACCATCATGACCGACCACACCCGGCCGCCGGCCCGTATCTGCCCGGCCTGCGACGGATTCGCCTCCGCCGCCATCTCCCTCGGAGTCCGCAACTCCCGCGGCCACCGGCGCACCATCACCGTCCACTGCCGCGACTGCCACGGCACCGGCACCCTGCCCGCTCGCACCGCCACCCTCACTGGGGGTCGGGCATGAACGACCTCACCATCACCGCGCACCTCGAACCCGACACCCGCACTCGCGTTGCCTCCTTCCCGGACAAGGGCGCCAATAGCGGGGGTCGCTTCGTGACCCTGCGCATCGGCGGCGGCACGGTAGAGATCGCGCTCATCGCCATCCCCGGCACTGCCGATGCGCTGCGCGCCCTCGCCACCGCTGCCGGTGAGGCCGCTCGCGAGCTGGACAGCATGACGGCTCTGCCAGAGGTGAGCGCATGACCGACTCCGCGACCTTCGCGGACCTGGACCCGATCACCCTGGGGGATCTCCTCCGGGTGGCCGGGTCCCCGGGCTTCGACCGCTGGCAAGACCAGATCCGCCGCACTGGCGGCTGCGCCAACCCGATCCACCTCATCGGCTGGACGCTCCACAAGGACAAGACGACCGGCGAGACCCTGCACCACTACACGACCGAGTCCGAGCCGGGCGGGCGCCTCCGTGTCGCCTGTGGTAACCGCCGCGCCTCTCGTTGCCCCGCCTGTGCCTGGACCTACGCCGGAGACACGTACCACCTCATTCGCGCGGGTCTGGCCGGTGACGACAGCCGCGACATTCCGTCCACAGTCCGCGACCACCCCCGCGTCTTCGCCACCCTCACTGCCCCCTCCTTCGGCCCCGTTCACAACCGGCCTGACCGTGGGGCATGCCGCTGCGGAACACGGCACGCTGCCGACGATCCGGCGCTCGGCACGGCGCTCGACCCGGTCACGTACGACTACGCCGGGGCGGTGCTCTTCAACAACCACGCGGGCGACCTGTGGCACCGGTTCGTCAACAGGCTGCGCCGTGAGATCGCCGCCCGCGCCGGGATCACCCAACGCGAGCTGACCGACACCGCACGCCTGTCGTACGGAAAGGTCGCGGAGTTCCAAAAGCGCGGCGCCGTCCACTTCCACGCCGTCATCCGCCTCGACGGTCCGGACGGCCCCGACACTCCGCCGCCGTCCTGGGCCGGCGTCGACCTGCTCGCCAACGCGATCCGTGCGGCCGTCCAGCACAGCTACACGTCTGTCTCCGTTCCGGCCGCCGCCGACCAACCCGCCCGCACCTTCCGTTGGGGCGCCCAGCTCGACGTGCGGCCCGTGAAGGCCTTGGGGGACGGCTCCGACATCACCGAGCAGGCGGTGGCCTCGTACGTCGCCAAGTACGCGACCAAGGCCGCTGAGAACACCGGCACGTTAGACCGCCGTATCGGCGAGCTGGCCGAGCTCGACCGCTACCAGGTACCCGACCATGCCCGCCGCCTCATCGAGGCGTGCAAGATGCTCGACCCGCTCTACCCGGACCGGCGGCTGTGGGCATGGGCACACATGCTCGGCTTCCGCGGCCACTTCTCCTCAAAGTCTCGGCGCTACTCCACCACCCTCAGCGAACTTCGCCAGGCACGCGCCGACTACCGCGCCGCCCAGGAACGCGAAGCCCTCGGCTTCGACGACCGCGAGCCAGACACCGTGCTCGTCCTTGCCGACTGGCAGTACGCCGGCCACGGCCACACACCGGGCGAATCCGCCCTCGCCGCCACAATCGCCCGCGACATCCAACTCAACCGCGAAACCGCCCGCGAAGAACTCGCCGCCCTGGAAGGAGCCTGACGTGAATGACGAGCTGATGACCGTCCCGCAGATCCTCGCCGAGCTCGGCGGCGTTTCCCGGCGTACGTTCTACCGGTGGCGCGAGCTGGGGCAGGGGCCAGCCGCGTTCAAGCTCCCCAACGGTGAGCTGCGGGTCTGGCGGAGCGACTTCCGCACTTGGCTGCGGCAGTTGGAGGCGGCTGCGTGAAGTCGCTCGACGTAAAGGTCTGGGGTGTCCGCAAGCGGGACACCAAGACGCCCTCGTACGGCGCCCGCTGGAACGTGGCCGGGAACGTCTTCTCCGAGACATTCCGGACCAAGGCGCTCGCCGAGCACTATCGGGCCAAGCTCATGCGGGCCATGCGCGAGGGCGAGGAGTTCGACACAGAGTCGGGGCTCCCGGCTTCGATGGAGCAGCAGAAAGCCACGCTTTCGTGGTACGCCTTCGCACTGAAGTACCTCGCCATGAAGTGGCCGCACGCTGCCCCCAACACGCGCGATGCGATCAATGAATCACTGACCAGCGTTACGGTGGCCCTCCTCGATGAGCGTCCGGGACAGCCGTCTGATGACGTGATCCGCAAAGCCCTGCGGAACTGGGCGTTTGTCCTCCCCGGCCCCGACGATCGGGACTTGCCGGACGAGGCCCGGAACGTTCTGCATTGGGTCGCCAAGGCGTCTCGCCCGCTCGCAGACCTGGCTGATCCCGCCACGGCCCGCGCCGTGCTCGACTCGCTGAAACTCAAGCTCGACGGCACCGCGGCGGCCGCGGAAACGGTGCGTCGTAAGCGGCGGACACTCGTCAATGCTGCGAACTATGCGGTTGACCTGGGGGAGTTCCGCGAGAACCCCATTTCGGCTGTCCGGTGGCAGAAGCCCAAGGTGTCCAATCAGGTGGATCCGCGTGTCGTGGCGAATCCGGAGCAGGCTCGGAACCTCCTGGCGGCCGTCTCGTACGTTGGCGGCTATAGGCGGGCTCGTGGCCGGCGTCTGGTCGGCCTGTTCGCCGCGATGTACTTCGGTGGCCTCCGGCCCGCCGAAGCGGTCGGCCTGGCGGAGACTGACCTTGTCCTCCCCAAGACGGGGTGGGGCTCGGCTCTGCTCCACAGGACCCGGCCCTCGGCTGGAAAGCAGTGGACCGACTCGGGGGAGACCCACGACGACCGCGGGCTCAAGAATCGGCCGAGCGAGGACGTCCGGCGCGTGCCCATTCCGCCCCAGCTCGTCGCCGCGTTCCGAGAACACCTCGACACCTTCGGCACGGCCGAGGACGGGCGGCTCTTCTTCTCGGAGAAGGGCGCGGTTGTGCCTTCCTCGACGTACTACCGCGTGTGGCAGGAGGCCCGGCTCCTAGCGCTGCCGCCGGCCGTGGCGGCCTCGCCGCTCGCGCGTCGGCCGTACGACCTTCGGCACTCGGCCCTCTCGACGTGGCTCAATGCCGGGGTCGATCCGACCGAGGTCGCCGAGCGCGCCGGCAACAGCGTGGAGGTCTTGCTGACTCGCTACGCGAAGTGTCTCGACGGGCGCCAAGAGGTCGCCAACCGCCGCATCGAGGACCTGCTCCGCGAATACGAGTAGTTGGCTGCTAATCCAAGGCCCCTGGAGCTGTCCAGGGGCCTCACTCGTAGATCAACCGCATCCCTGTGGACATGCATGTAGGCAGCCCTTGGAGTCACCGATCTTGCTTGTCGCTTCGAAGATGATGAGTCCGGTGGTACGCCAGATAGCAACGCTCGATCTGATGCCCGGGGCGCTCTGTGAGTCGCCCTAGGGGCGTACCCGAATGCTGATCGATGACAGCAAGATCGTCACTTATATGCAGCATCCCAAGATCGAACAGAACGTGATGGTTAGGGCACAGGCAGAGCACGTTCGAAGGCACATCAGGGCCTTCATGTGGACGCCCCAACGGTTGGATGTGAGCGGCCTCCGCATAGGCGCCCGTCGGTGTGACGAGTCGGGTGCCACATATCTGGCATGTGCTGTCATGGAGGCGCTTCACGTACTCGGCAACCGCAGTGCTTCGAACTATGCGTTGAGTAGTTACCTCGACACGTGTTGGAGATTGAGTCCCGTCCGGTTGGGCCGGAAGCATGGGTGATTCGACGCTTCGCGGCCGTGTCGCCGACTGCGCCGGGGTGGTGCCCGGGCCTCGACTTCGCCGGTATTCGTCCGAACCGGCTTCCGTCAGCTTCCATACGCCCCGCGACTCTCGGGCGGGTATTAGGAGGCCTTCGCGCTCCATCTTCTTCCGCTCGAACCTGGTCCTGTTGTGCCACTTAGGCTCATTGTCGCGTTCCGTTCCCTCTCTGTCGCCAGGCGTTAGGTGTGATCCGTAGCGTTGTTCCATCTGGCGGAGGGCGTGGCCGGTAGATGCACTGCCTCCTAGTTCGCCGAGCGTGGTCAACAGCCACTGCCGCAGAACACTTTGGGGCGTCAGGTCGGATGCCATGGCAGGAGAGTAGAGAACTCGATCTCGCTGAGCTTCCGCTCTAGGAGATCGCCAGGCTACGAGGCGTGGCACGAGAGCACCTTCACAGGAAGCCCGTCCTCGTCTGCCTGAGGAGGCCACCTATCGACGCATCAAGGACCTGCTTCGATTACGAATGGCGTAGCGCGCCTCATGTCTGAGGCTGCTGGCGCTTGGTTACAGAGGGCTGGCGTTTCTGGGTCTCCACCTGCGGCGATGTTCCAAGATCCCGTCCACAGCTCGTCCACGGACCCCGACATACGGCCGCTCCGAGCGGCATACGGCTGCGCACACACGAAGACCCCGTCCTCAGCAAAAGCGCTGATGGCGGGGTCTTTGGGCACCTCATCAAGGGTGCCCCCGGCAGGATTCGAACCTGCGCACACGGCTCCGGAGGCCGTTGCTCTATCCCCTGAGCTACGGGGGCGTGTCGGTCGCTGTGTGGCGGCGACGGGTAGAACCCTACCAGCTCTTGGGGGGTCCTCATGAACAGGTATTTCCTCTGCGTGCGGAGCGGGCGCGGGCCGTGCGCGACGGGTGCAGTCGGTTCCCGGTTCGTCCCGCTGTGTTATGGGTTCGTCGCACAGCGTGGTGTCGGCCACACGTACGGGCCTTTCCCCGCAAGGGGCGGAAGTAGGGAAAACCCGGACGCGGCGGCGTGGGCGGACCTACCCTCGATGTGTGCCAGGCGCGTCGGGTCGGGTGCTTGTTGTCGATGACAACAAGGTCATCCGGCAGCTGATCAGGGTCAACCTCGAGCTGGAGGGCTTCGAGGTCGTGACCGCGGCCGATGGTGCCGAGTGCCTCGACGTCGTCCAGCAGGTCTGCCCCGACGTCATCACGCTCGATGTCGTCATGCCCCGCCTCGATGGGCTCCGCACCGCCGCGCGGCTGCGTTCCGAGCCTCGTACGCGGGACCTTCCCCTCGTGATCGTCAGTGCCTGTACGCAGTACGAGGTGGAGAACGGGCTCGACATCGGCGTGGACGCCTTCCTCGCCAAGCCCTTCGAGCCCGCCGAACTCGTACAGACCGTCCGGCAGTTGATGGAGCGCGAGTGGCGTGGTGGTGGCGGCTCCCGGGGCGAGGACTCCCAGCTGGGGGATCAGCCCGGGGTGGGCGCGACCGACGATGGGGCCGGCGCGGACGCGGAGGCCGGGGCTGAGGCTCAGCGCGCTGGGCACCCAGGTGGCTGATCAGGAGCCCCTCACCATTCGGATCTCCTCTGATTCGGCTCTCTGGCCACTACTTCGGACTTCTGACCACTACTTCGGGCCTCCGGCCACGAGTCCACATTCCGGAACCTCCGAAACCAACTCGCCTACCCACCCCCCTCCTCCCATACGCTTGTCCCCGTGACCCCCGTCGAGCTCTCCCGTACCGTGCTGCGCGCGGTACGTCGTGCTGTGGACGACGGGGAGCTGACCGTGGTCGTGCCCGCACGGGTCGTGATCGAGCGGCCCCGGCCGGGTGGGAGCGGGGACTACTCCAGCAACGTCGCCCTGCAGCTCGCCCGTGACGCCGGCGCGCCGCCCCGGCAGGTCGCCGAGATTCTGCGGGACCGGATTCTGCAAGACAGGGTGCACAGCGCCCCCGGGGTCGCCGGCGTCGAGATCACCGGACCCGGGTTCCTCAACTTCACCCTCGACGGAGCCGACGCCGCGCTCGTACGTGACGTCCTTTCCCAAGGGCTCCGGTACGGGCACAGCCTCGCCCTCGACGGCGAGCGGATTGAACTCCGTATCCCCGCGCACGAACCGCGGGCCGAAGTCGTCGCCGACGCCGTCTCGCGCATCGTCGCCGCCCTGGGCGGCCACGTCGACGTCCTCCAGGTCCCGCCCGGCGGTACTCCCGGCGGAACCGAAGACCCGTCCGGCCGAACCGCCGAAGACCCTGTTCAGCCCGCAAACCTCCACCCCGTCCCAGCGCCTCCACCCCCCGCCACCCCCCTCGGCCCCGACCCCACCCGCTGGGCCCTACTCCACTCCCCCGCCCACGACCGCCCCCGCCTCACCCCCGACCACCTCGTCCAGCGCGAGAGCAACCCCCTCTTCCGGGTCCAGTACGCGCACTCCCGCGCCCGGGCCCTCGTGCGCGGCGCCGACCAGCTCGGCTTCCATCCCCAGCCCGGCCATGTGGGTGACACGCCCGAGGCGCAGGACCTCCTCACCGCCCTGGCCGACTACCCCGTAGTCCTGGCCACCGCCGCCCGCAACCGCGCTCCCGACCGTCTCGCGCGGCACCTCGTCGCCACCGCCGATGCGTTCTTCCGGTTCCACGACGCCACGCGCGTCCTGCCGCTCGGCGACGAGAAACCCTCGGCCGCCCACCGCGCCCGGCTCGCCCTTGCCGAAGCCGCCGGGACGGTGCTGGCCGGCGGCCTGTCCCTGCTCGGTATCGATGCACCCGAACACGTCTGACCACGTGGGACACGACCACGTGACGTACGAGAGAGCGCAAGAACAGA
Source organism: Streptomyces sp. NPDC002896 (assembly GCF_040295225.1). Lineage (NCBI taxonomy): Bacteria > Bacillati > Actinomycetota > Actinomycetes > Kitasatosporales > Streptomycetaceae > Streptomyces > Streptomyces sp. NPDC002896. The sequence goes on from NZ_JBEOVA010000008.1 coordinate 23,328, forward strand.
CATGAGCCGTTCCGCACATCCCGCCGGCCCCCGCCACGGCGACGTCCTGCCCGAGGGGCACTACACCGCGCCGCCCGCCGATCTCAACGCCCTCGACCCCAAGGTCTGGTCCCGGACCGTCGCCCGGACCGCAGACGGCGCCGTCAGCGTCGGTGGCATCGACGTGACGCGGCTCGCCGAGGAGTTCGGTACGCCCGCGTACTTCATCGACGAGGCCGACTTCCGGGCGCGGGCCCAGGCCTGGCGTACCGCCTTCGGGGAGGACGCCGACGTGTTCTACGCCGGCAAGGCGTTCCTGTCGCGGGCCGTCGTGCGCTGGCTGAACGAGGAAGGGCTCAACCTCGACGTCTGCTCCGGCGGCGAGCTCGCCACCGCCCTGTCCGCCGGGATGCCGGCCGAGCGCATCGCCTTCCACGGCAACAACAAGTCCGCCGAGGAGATCGAGACGGCCGTCTCGGCCGGTGTCGGGCACATCGTTCTCGACTCCTTCCAGGAGATCGTGCGGGTCGCGCACATCGCCGAGCGGCTCGGCAAGCGGCAGCGTGTGCTGATCCGGGTGACCGTCGGCGTCGAGGCGCACACGCACGAGTTCATCGCCACCGCCCACGAGGATCAGAAGTTCGGCATCGGTCTCGCCGACGGGCAGGCCGCTGAGGCCGTGCGGCGCGCGCTCAAGCTCGACGGGCTCGAGCTGGTCGGCATCCACTCGCACATCGGGTCGCAGATCTTCGACATGGCCGGGTTCGAGGTCGCCGCCCGGCGTGTGGTCTCGCTGCTCGCCGAGATCCGGGACGAGCACGGCGTCGAGCTGCCCGAGATCGACCTCGGTGGCGGTCTCGGCATCGCCTACACCTCCGACGACGACCCGCGCGAGCCGCACGAGATCGCCAAGGCGCTCGGTGAGATCGTCACCCGGGAGTGTGAGGCCGCCGGGCTCCGGACTCCTCGTATCTCCGTCGAGCCCGGGCGCGCCATCGTCGGCCCGACCGCCTTCACGCTCTACGAGGTCGGCACCATCAAGCCGCTCGACGGGCTGCGCACGTACGTGTCCGTGGACGGCGGCATGTCGGACAACATCCGCACCGCGCTGTACGACGCCGAGTACAGCGTCGCGCTCGTCTCCAGGACCTCGGATGCCGCTCCCATGCTCGTCCGTGTCGTCGGCAAGCACTGCGAGAGCGGCGACATCGTCGTACGCGACGCCTTCCTGCCCGCCGACCTGGCGCCCGGCGACCTGATCGCCGTACCGGCTACCGGTGCGTACTGCCGTTCCATGGCGAGCAACTACAACCACGCACTTCGCCCGCCCGTCGTCGCCGTGCGCGACGGTGAGGCCCGGGTGATCGTCCGCCGGGAGACGGAGGAGGATCTGCTTCGGCTCGACGTCGGATGACCGGTCGGGGGCCTGACCGCAGGACGGCCGGCGGCCGGTACACCTTTCGCCGGCCGCCCGCCGGGCACGGCAGAACGCCGCCGAAATGCGCGGTGCCGGAGAAAGATCTCCTGATTTCCGGCGCCGGGAAAATGAAATAAACGTCTCACGATCCGGACGAGGGGCAGAAAATCCGGTCCGTTGGGTGAGACTGGTCCAACCGTAGATGTATGAGAAGTGAGGTCGGATGATGCGTACGCGTCCGCTGAAGGTGGCGCTGCTGGGCTGTGGGGTCGTCGGCTCAGAGGTGGCACGCATCATGACGACGCACGCGGAGGACCTCGCCGCGCGGGTCGGAGCCCCCGTGGAGCTCGCGGGCGTGGCGGTCCGCCGGCCCTCCAAGGTCCGCGAGGGCATCGACCCGGCGCTCATCACCACGGATGCCACCGCCCTGGTCAAACGGGGCGACATCGACGTCGTCGTCGAGGTCATCGGCGGCATCGAGCCCGCCCGCTCGCTGATCACCACCGCCTTCGAACACGGCGCGTCTGTCGTCTCCGCCAACAAGGCGCTGCTCGCCCAGGACGGGGCGGCCCTCCACGCGGCCGCCGAGGAGCACGGTCGGGACCTCTACTACGAGGCCGCCGTCGCCGGCGCCATCCCGCTGATCCGGCCGCTGCGCGAGTCCCTCGCGGGCGACAAGGTCAACCGGGTCCTCGGCATCGTCAACGGCACCACCAACTTCATCCTCGACAAGATGGACACGACGGGCGCCGGGTACCAGGAGGCGCTCGACGAGGCCACCGCCCTGGGATACGCGGAGGCCGACCCGACCGCCGACGTCGAGGGATTCGACGCCGCCGCCAAGGCCGCGATCCTCGCCGGCATCGCCTTCCACTCGCGCGTACGCCTCGACGACGTGTACCGCGAGGGCATGACCGAGGTCACCGCCGCGGACTTCGCATCCGCGAAACAGATGGGCTGCACCATCAAGCTGCTCGCCATCTGCGAGCGGGCCGCCGACGGCGAGTCCGTCACCGCCCGCGTCCACCCGGCGATGATCCCGCTCAGCCACCCCCTCGCGTCCGTCCGCGGCGCCTACAACGCCGTCTTCGTCGAGGCCGACGCCGCAGGTCAGCTGATGTTCTACGGGCCCGGCGCGGGCGGTTCCCCGACCGCGTCGGCCGTCCTCGGCGACCTCGTCGCCGTATGCCGCAACAAGCTCGCCGAGTCCACGGGACCGGGCGAGTCCGCGTACGCGCAGCTGCCGGTCTCGCCGATGGGCGAGGTCGTCACGCGCTACCACATCAGCCTCGACGTGGCCGACAAACCGGGCGTCCTCGCCCAGGTCGCGACGGTCTTCGCCCAGCACGGCGTATCGATCGACACCGTGCGCCAGCAGGGCAAGGACGGCGACGCCTCGCTCGTCGTCGTCACCCACCGTGCGTCCGACGCGTCCCTCAGCGGGACCGTCGAGGCGCTGCGCAACCTCGACACCGTGCGGGGTGTCGCCAGCATCATGCGGGTTGAAGGAGAGTAACCAGCAATGACCCACCAGTGGCGCGGAATCATCGAGGAGTACCGGGACAGGCTGCCGGTCTCCGACAGCACGCCGGTCGTGACGCTCCGCGAGGGCGGTACGCCGCTCGTGCCCGCGCAGGTGCTCTCCGAGCGCACGGGCTGCGAGGTCCACCTCAAGGTCGAGGGTGCAAACCCGACCGGGTCCTTCAAGGACCGCGGCATGACCATGGCCATCAGCAAGGCCAAGGAGGAGGGCGCACAGGCCGTCATCTGCGCCTCCACCGGCAACACGTCGGCGTCGGCCGCCGCCTACGCCGTGCGCGCCGGCATGGTCAGCGCCGTCCTCGTGCCGCAGGGCAAGATCGCGCTCGGCAAGATGGGCCAGGCCCTCGTGCACGGCGCGAAGATCCTGCAGGTCGACGGCAACTTCGACGACTGCCTGACCCTGGCCCGCGCGCTGTCCGAGAACTACCCGGTGGCGCTGGTCAATTCGGTCAACCCGGTGCGTATCGAGGGTCAGAAGACCGCGGCCTTCGAGATCGTGGACATGCTCGGCGACGCGCCCGACATCCACGTCCTGCCGGTGGGCAACGCGGGCAACATCACCGCGTACTGGAAGGGCTACACCGAGTACGCCGCCGACAAGATCGCCACGAAGACCCCTCGAATGTGGGGTTTCCAGGCCTCCGGCTCCGCGCCGATCGTGCGTGGCGAGGTCGTGAAGGACCCGTCGACCATCGCCACCGCGATTCGCATCGGCAACCCCGCGTCCTGGAAGTTCGCGCTGGCCGCGCGGGACGAATCGGGCGGTCTCATCGACGAGGTGACGGACCGTGAGATTCTGCGCGCCTACCGGCTGTTGGCCTCCCAGGAGGGCGTCTTCGTCGAGCCCGCGTCGGCGGCGTCCGTCGCCGGTCTGCTGAAGGCCGCCGAGCAGGGCCTGGTCGACCCGGGGCAGAAGATCGTCTGCACCGTCACCGGCAACGGCCTCAAGGACCCGGACTGGGCCGTTGCGGGTGCCCCGCAGCCGGTCACGGTCCCGGTCGACGCGGCCGCGGCGGCGGAGCGCCTGGGCCTCGCGTAGGCCCTGCGGGGCCGGGCGGCAGGCCCCCGCAGGACAGGGCCGGGTCCGGGAACAGCCGGACCCGGACCCCCTCCGACCCGGGCATTTGCCCACGGGGGGTGCACAAGGGGCTTACGACACGCATCGTGCGCCTCCTGTGCGCCCTATGTCGCCACTGAACCTTCCTTCGATAGGCTGTACCGAACCCACCCCGCCGCATATGCCGCGGAGCCGCCGTCGTTGCGGCCTTCGGGTTTCTCCGTACGTCTTGCAGTGCATCGAAATCTCACCAAACCCCGCAGTTCAAGGAGAGTCATCGAGCGATGGCCGGTCCCGCGTTCCGCGCCGCCGCCGTCCGGGTGCGCGTCCCCGCCACCAGCGCCAATCTCGGTCCGGGCTTCGACGCCCTCGGGCTGTCGCTGGGGCTGTATGACGACGTCGTCGTCCGGGTGGCCGACTCCGGCCTGAACATCGACATCGCAGGTGAGGGCAGCGAGACGCTCCCGCGCGACGAGAGCCACCTGCTCGTACGCTCGCTGCGTACCGCCTTCGACCTGCTCGGCGGACAGCCGCGCGGCCTCGAGGTCGTCTGCGCCAACCGCATCCCGCACGGCCGCGGCCTCGGCTCCTCGTCGGCCGCCATCTGCGCCGGCATCGTCGCCGCCCGCGCCGTGACCATAGGCGGCGACACCAAGCTCGACGACGCCGCGCTGCTCGAGCTCGCCACCGAGATCGAGGGCCACCCGGACAACGTCGCCGCGTGTCTGCTCGGCGGCTTCACCCTCTCCTGGATGGAGGGCGGAGCGGCCCGGGCGATCAGGATGGAGCCCGCAGATTCCATCGTTCCGGTGGTTTTCGTACCGGGAAAGCCGGTGCTCACCGAGACCGCACGCGGACTGCTGCCGCGCACCGTCCCGCATGTGGACGCCGCGGCCAACGCGGGCCGGGCGGCCCTGCTCGTCGAGGCCCTGACCAGGCGCCCCGAGCTGCTGCTGCCCGCCACCGAGGACCGGCTGCACCAGGAGTACCGCGCCCCCGCCATGCCGGAGAGCGCCGCCCTGGTGGAGCGGCTGCGGGCCGACGGGGTCCCCGCAGTGATCTCCGGCGCGGGCCCCACGGTCCTTGCACTGGCGGACCGCGAGACGGCCGACAAGGTCGCCCGACTGGCGGGGGAGGGCTGGGCGGCCAACCGGCTGGCCCTCGACGCCGCCGGAGCGAGTGTGCTGCCGCTTGCGTCCTGACACGCGGTTGCCGGATTACGAGAGGGGGAATGTTTGTTGGATCCGGTAGTGTTAATCTCAAGTCTGCACCCGACCCCACCATGGCGAGGTGCCTTGTGTCCCCGTCCGGGACAGACACTCCTCCGCATGCCTCCCAAGCAGTTTCATGCACAGGCACCGAGTGCCGTGTATTGAGCGGCCTGCAGAGCGGGGGAACTCCTGGGGGCACCTCCGGCGTCAGTCGGGGGAGTCAGCTGGGGGCGCTCCGAAACCGGCGTGACCGAGCCGCGTGACACAGAAAGCGGTGGCACGGCTCCGGAAATCGCCAATCACCAGATATCTCTCCGCCGCGTAGGCGGACAACCGCCCCGGTACGGTCCACACAGCACGGACCACCTGCCGGACAGCACAACCGGTCGCCGAGCCAGACAGGCCGACGTCCGCTCCAGGGAAGGACCCTTCGTGAGCGACACCACCGATCTGATGGGCGTGAGTGCCGACAGCACGGTCGAAACCGCTGCTGCGCCCGCCACGGACGCCTCTGCCGCGCCTGCCTCCGGTGCCGGCTCCCGGCGGCGCCGCGGTACCGGCCTTGAGGGCATGGTGCTGGCCGAGCTGCAGCAGGTCGCATCAGGCCTCGGTATCAGGGGCACCGCGCGTATGCGCAAGAGCCAGCTGATCGAGGTCATCAAGGAGGCGCAGGCCGGGGGTGGCTCCCAGGCCGCTTCGGGCGCCTCCGCGAAGAGCGCCGACGCCTCGACCGAGACCAAGCCGAAGCGCCGCGCCACCTCCAAGGCCCGTACCGGCGAGGACTCCGCAGCCGGTGACAAGGCCGAGAAGGCCGTAAAGGGCGAGGGCGACAAGGCCGCCGCGAAGGCCGTGGCCCAGCAGCAGATCGAGATCCCGGGCCAGCCCGCCAGCGACGACGCCCCCGTCGGGGAGCGCCGCCGGCGTCGCGCCACCGCCGAGGCCGGGGCCCCCGAGGCCCAGGCCGCCGTCGCCGTGGCCGAGCCGAAGGCCGAGCCCAAGACGGAGGCCGGCGCCGCCAAGGCCGACGGCCAGGGCGACGGTTCCGCGGACGGCGGCGCGGAGGGCCGCCGTGACCGCCGTGACCGTGACCGTGACCGTGGGCGCGGCCGGGACCGCGACCGCCGGGGCAAGGGCGATGAGCAGCAGGGCGGCGGTGGCCAGCAGCGCCAGCAGCCGGGCGGCGGCCGCCAGGACCGGCAGCAGCAGCAGGACGACGACGACTTCGACGGTCGCGGCCGTGGCCGCCGCGGCCGCTACCGCGACCGCCGGGGCCGTCGCGGCCGCGACGACGTCCAGGAGCCGCAGATCGGCGAGGACGACGTCCTGATCCCCGTCGCGGGCATCCTGGACATCCTCGACAACTACGCGTTCATCCGGACGTCGGGCTACCTCCCGGGTCCCAACGACGTGTACGTCTCCCTCGCCCAGGTCCGCAAGAACGGTCTGCGCAAGGGTGACCACGTCACCGGCGCCGTGCGCCAGCCCAAGGAAGGCGAGCGCCGCGAGAAGTTCAACGCGCTGGTCCGTCTGGACTCCGTCAACGGCATGGCGCCCGAATCCGGGCGCGGGCGGCCGGAGTTCAACAAGTTGACGCCGCTGTACCCGCAGGACCGGCTCCGTCTGGAGACCGACCCGGGCGTGCTGACCACCCGGATCGTCGACCTCGTCGCGCCGATCGGCAAGGGCCAGCGTGGTCTGATCGTCTCGCCGCCGAAGGCCGGCAAGACCATGATCATGCAGGCGATCGCAAACGCGATCACGCACAACAACCCCGAGTGCCACCTGATGGTCGTCCTCGTCGACGAGCGTCCGGAAGAGGTCACCGACATGCAGCGGTCGGTCAAGGGCGAGGTCATCTCCTCGACCTTCGACCGCCCGGCCGAGGACCACACCACGGTCGCCGAGCTCGCCATCGAGCGCGCCAAGCGCCTCGTGGAGCTGGGTCACGACGTCGTCGTACTGCTCGACTCGATCACCCGTCTGGGCCGTGCGTACAACCTCGCCGCCCCGGCGTCCGGCCGCATCCTGTCCGGTGGTGTCGACTCGACCGCGCTGTACCCGCCGAAGAGGTTCTTCGGTGCCGCGCGCAACATCGAGGACGGCGGCTCGCTGACCATCCTGGCCACCGCGCTGGTCGACACCGGCTCGCGCATGGACGAGGTGATCTTCGAGGAGTTCAAGGGCACCGGCAACATGGAGCTCAAGCTCGACCGGAAGCTCGCCGACAAGCGCATCTTCCCGGCCGTCGACGTCGACGCGTCCGGTACGCGCAAGGAAGAGATCCTGATGAGCGGCGAGGAGCTCAACATCGTCTGGAAGCTGCGCCGGGTGCTGCACGCGCTCGACCAGCAGCAGGCGATCGAGCTGCTCCTCGACAAGATGAAGCAGACGAAGTCGAACGCCGAGTTCCTGCTGCAGATCCAGAAGACGACGCCGGCGCCGGGCAACAACGACTGACGTCGGCAACGCACACGCATAGTCGGCAAGGCGCGGCTAAAGCACGGGCAAAAGGGCCGTCTCCGTTACGTATGTGACGGAGGCGGCCCTCTGTGATGGGTGGGGAACCGTTGTACGATCACGCCACTCTGCACACTTCGCCGAAGCATCTTCACCTTCTGCCCGCCATCTGTCCCGGGCGCTTCGGCCACCGAACTCTTGCCTTTGAGGGGGGACTTGAGTGGACACCCGTATGTCCGGGGGCGGTCGGCACAGACGCCGCATACGCATGGTCATACCCGCAGCAGCCGCCACGCTGGCCGCCGCTGTCGCCGCCGCGGTGCTGATGTCGCCCGCGGACGCCGCCACACCGCCACCGACGCCGACCGTCAAGCCCGCCACCACATCGCCGACGCTCAGCGAGCTCAAGGAGCGGGTCGCGGGCGCACTGGCCGGTGACGACACGGCCGGCAAGACGGGCCCGGCGACGTACAGCTCGAGCACCACGGACGGCTCCAGCACCTCGAGCAGCACGGGGACCGTCGACGCGAAGGTCATCAACGGCACCGACACCAGCATCAGCACGGCGCCCTGGATGGCCCAGCTCTGGTACTACGACGACAAGGGCACCACCGACGAGAGCGACGACATCGGCTTCTTCTGCGGTGGCGCCGTCGTCTCGCCGACGAAGATCCTCACGGCCGCCCACTGCGTCAAGGGCTACAACTGGTACGCCAACGGCGCCGTCGTCACCGGCACCGCGCAGCTGCCCACCACGGACGACGCGGGCAACACCGACCTGCACGGCGGCACCGTCTCCGGCATCTGGCGCCAGTGGAACCACTCGTCGTACAACGCGTCGACCATCGACAACGACATCGCCGTCCTGACGCTGCCGAACCCGATCACGGCCAAGCCGATCCCGCTGACGACGTCGGGCGACACCGCCTCGTACGCCGCGGGCACCAGCGCCAAGGTCTACGGCTGGGGCCGCACCAGCTCCACCAGCCAGGACATCTCGGAGACGCTGAAGTCGGCCACGCTGCCGATCCAGTCCGACACCACCTGCACCGGCGCCTACGGCAGCAACTTCATCAAGGGCCACATGGTGTGCGCGGGCACCCCCGCGACCGGCAGCGACGACGGCACCACCGCGGCGTGCAACGGCGACTCCGGCGGTCCGCTCGTCGTGAACAACCGCATCGTCGGTGTCGTGTCCTGGGGCGTCGAGGACTGCGTGGCCCAGGGCTCGTACAGCGTCTTCAGCAAGGTGAGCACCTACGTCGGCGCCGCGTACCCGCGCATCGACGACACCAACCTGAGCGGTGACGCCAAGGCCGACCTGTTCGTGCGTCTCGCGTCCACCGGCACCGGCTACGAGAAGGACTCCAAGGGCACCTCGTTCGCCGCGCGCGTGTCCCTCGGCAGCTTCAAGGGCACCAACGTCGTCCTGCAGACCGACCTCAACCGGGACGGCTACCAGGACTTCGTGGTGCGCCGCAGCTCCGACGGCGCCGTGTTCTGGGAGCACTACATCCCCTCCACCGGCGAGTGGAGCACCGACCAGATATTCGGCAACTGGAAGACGCGCACGCGCATCGTCGCCCCCGGCGATGTCACCGGCGACGCCCTGCCGGACCTGCTCTCCGTGGACTCCGCCGGCATCCTGTGGATCTACCCGGGCAAGGGCAACGGCACCTTCTCGACCCGCGTCCAGGTCGGTTCCGGCTGGAACCAGTACAACTCCGTGCGCGGCCACGGCGACTTCACCGGCGACGGCAAGGCCGACCTGATCGCGCGCTCCAAGAGCACCGGGGACGTCTACCTGTACAAGGGCACGGGCAAGTCCGGCTCCGGCGCCTTCTCCAGCCGTATCAAGGTCCGCAGCTCCTGGACCGGCTACAACGCCTTCGACGCGGTCGGTGACGTGACCGGCGACGGCAAGGCCGACTTCCTGGCCCGCACGTCCGGCGGGACGCTGTACCTCTACCCGGGCACCGGCAAGGCCACCAGCGAGATCTTCGCCACAAGGATCAGCGTCGGCACCGGTTTCCAGGCCTACGACATCTTCGGCTGAAATCGCAGGTGAGCGCCGGACACACGGGCGCCGCCGACTACGCACTGTGCCCACCGCCGCACGCGGTGGGCACAGTGCGTTGTGCAACCCTTCATGCGGTTTCCCCGTCTGACAAATCGAACGAAGCCAGGCCTGACGCCGAAAGCGGGGGGTATCCGACCCGACGAGGACTGAGGAGCACATGCCCGACCACAGCACGCCGGCCGCCGAGCATTCGACTACCAGGCGCCGAGCGAAGGGGCGGCGGCGCAAGCCGCGCTCCACGCGGAGCAGGGCCGCCGTCATAGCCGCTTGGGCGGCGGCGGGCCTGGTGATCCTGGGCGGCACCGGCCTCGGGTACGTGTACGTCAAGCTCAACGACAACATCCAGGGCGTCGACATCGACGCCGCGCTCGGCACCGACCGGCCGGAGAACGTCGACAACGGCTCGATGGACATCCTCGTCCTCGGCTCCGACTCCCGCTCCGGCAAGAACTCCGAGTACGGCAAGGACGAGGGCACCGCCCGCTCCGACACCGCGATGGTCGTGCACGTCTACGAGGGCCACAAGAAGGCGAGCGTCGTCTCCATACCCCGCGACACCCTCGTCACCCGGCCCACCTGCACCGACAGCAAGGGCGACAAGGTCTCGGGCGGCCGTGAACTGATGTTCAACACGGCGTACCAGGTCGGCGGCCCCGCCTGCGCCGTCAAGACCGTCGAGGCGATGTCCGGGATCCGCATGGACCACTACATCGAGGTCGACTTCACGGGCTTCAAGAAGCTCATCGACACCCTCGGCGGCGTCGACATCACCACCAAGCAGGCCATCAACGACGACAAGAGCCATCTGCACCTGAAGGCCGGAAAGCACACCCTGACCGGCGAGCAGGCCCTCGGTCTCGTCCGCACCCGGCACGGCGTCGGCGACGGCAGCGACCTTGGCCGCATCCAGCTGCAGCAGGCCTTCATCAAGGCGCTGATCAAGCAGGTCAAGGAGGTCGGCGTGTTCAGCAGTCCGACGAAGCTCTACGACCTCGCGGACACCGCCACCAGTGCGGTCACCACCGACTCCGACCTGGACTCCGTGAAGGGTCTGGCCGGTTTCGCGAGCGGGCTCAAGGACATCGGCGCCGGCGACATGAAGATGATCACGCTGCCCGTCCAGTACGACCCCGCCAACCTCAACCGCGTCCTGCCGCTCGAGAAGCAGGACCGGAAGGTGTGGGCCGCGCTCGAGGCCGACAAGCCCATCCCGGCCTCCGCCGTCAAGGACTCCGCGGGCGACAAGGGCTCGGCCGGCTCCGTGGTGAGCAGCAACTAGGACCTTCCGACCGCCCGCGGAATAGATCCGGCCCCACCCCGGTTTTGGGGGATGCGGCCGGTCCTGGCAGACTGGTACGTCGGCTCCGGTTCACGCTTCCGCATCCCGCGGCTGCGACCCGGCGTCCTCCCGATACATAGGAGACACCTTGAAGCGCGACATCCACCCCCAGTACGTCGAGACGCAGGTCAGCTGCACCTGTGGCGCGTCGTTCACGACCCGTAGCACGATCGAGAGCGGCACCATCCGCGCTGAGGTCTGCTCCGAGTGCCACCCGTTCTACACGGGCAAGCAGAAGATCCTCGACACCGGTGGCCGTGTGGCCCGCTTCGAGGCCCGCTTCGGCAAGGCTGCCGGCTCCAAGAAGTAGCGAGCCACCTGCGCCGGTCCTCGGTCGCGCCCTCAGGGTGCGCCGGGACCGGCGTTTTTGGTCGTTTCACTTCACCTTTCGTACGAAGCAGATCTAGGAGCCCTCAGAGATGTTCGAGGCGGTCGAGGAACTCATCGGCGAGCACGCCGACCTGGAGAAGCAGCTCGCCGACCCGTCGGTCCACGCCGACCAGGCCAACGCGCGCAAGCTCAACAAGCGCTACGCCGAGCTGACCCCGATCGTCGCCGCGTACCGCTCCTGGAAGCAGACCGGCGACGACATCGAGACCGCCCGCGAGTTCGCCGCCGACGACCCGGACTTCGCCGCCGAGGTCAAGGACCTGGAGCAGCAGCGCGAGGAGCTCACCGAGAAGCTGCGGCTGCTGCTGATCCCGCGCGACCCCAGCGACGACAAGGACGTCATCCTCGAGATCAAGGCGGGCGCGGGCGGTGACGAGTCCGCGCTGTTCGCTGGCGACCTGCTGCGCATGTATCTGCGGTACGCCGAGCGCATCGGCTGGAAGACCGAGATCATCGACGCCACCGAGTCCGAGCTCGGCGGCTACAAGGACGTCCAGGTCGCCGTGAAGACCAAGGGCAACGCCACGCCGGAGCCCGGCCAGGGCGTATGGGCCCGGCTGAAGTACGAGGGCGGGGTGCACCGCGTGCAGCGCGTGCCCGCGACCGAGTCCCAGGGCCGTATCCACACCTCCGCGGCCGGTGTCCTCGTGACGCCCGAGGCCGAGGAGATCGACGTGGAGATCAACCCGAACGACCTGCGCATCGACGTGTACCGGTCGTCGGGGCCGGGCGGCCAGTCCGTGAACACGACCGACTCCGCGGTCCGCATCACCCACCTCCCGACCGGTGTCGTCGCCTCCTGCCAGAACGAGAAGAGCCAGCTGCAGAACAAGGAGCAGGCCATGCGTATTCTGCGCTCCAGGCTCCTCGCCGCGGCCCAGGAGGAGGCGGAGAAGGAGGCCGCGGACGCCCGCCGCAGCCAGGTCCGCACCGTCGACCGCTCCGAGAAGATCCGTACGTACAACTTCCCGGAGAATCGCATCTCGGACCACCGCGTCGGCTTCAAGGCGTACAACTTGGACCAGGTGCTCGACGGCGAACTCGACGCCGTGATCCAGGCGTGCGTCGACGCGGACTCGGCCGCGAAGCTCGCTGCCACGTCGTGAGCCGGCGCCGGCCCGGCCCCGGCACCACAGCCCCGTAAGCCGTCAACCGACAAGACAACCGCTCTGCCCCGGAGGACCAGCGTGCAGCAACACATTGGGGGGCGACCCCCAAACCCCCGCGGCGTGCTGCTCGCGGAGGTGGCCCAGGCCACCCGGCGGCTGGCCGACGCCGGCGTGCCCTCGCCGCGCAACGACGCGGAGGAGCTCGCCGCCTTTGTGCACGGCGTGAAGCGGGGCGAGCTGCACACGGTCAAGGACGCGGACTTCGACGCCCGCTACTGGGAGGCCATCGCCCGGCGCGAGGCCCGCGAACCGCTCCAGCACATCACCGGGCGGGCCTACTTCCGCTATCTGGAACTGCAGGTGGGGCCCGGCGTCTTCGTGCCCCGGCCCGAGACCGAGTCCGTCGTCGGCTGGGCGATAGACGCCGTCCGCGCGATGGACGTCGTGGAGCCGCTGATCGTAGACCTGTGCGCCGGCTCCGGGGCGATCGCCCTCGCCATGGCGCAGGAGGTGCCACGGTCCCGGGTGCACGCCGTGGAACTCTCCGAGGACGCCCTCGAGTGGACCCGCAAGAACGCCGAGGGCTCCCGGGTCACCGTCCACCAGGGCGACGCGCTCACCGCGCTGCCCGAGCTCAACGGCCAGGTGGACCTCGTCATCTCCAACCCGCCGTACATCCCGCTCACCGAGTGGGAGTACGTCGCCCCCGAGGCACGCGACCACGACCCCGAACTCGCCCTGTTCTCCGGCGAGGACGGGCTCGACACCATCCGCGGCCTGGAGCGCACCGCCCACCGGCTGCTGCGTCCCGGCGGCGTCGTCGTCGTGGAGCACGCGGACACGCAGGGCGGCCAGGTGCCGTGGATCTTCAGCGAGGAGGCGGGCTGGGCCGACGCGGCCGACCATCCCGACCTGAACAACCGGCCGCGCTTCGCGACCGCCCGCAAGGCACTGCCATGACGGCCGCGGCTCCGATCCAGATCAAGATCCAGTACGTGTACTTCGTGTACGAGGAGGCTCGCTAAATGGCACGGCGATACGACACCAATGACGCGACGGACCGCACCACCGGTCTGCGTGAGGCCGCGTCCGCCGTCCGCCGTGGCGAGCTGGTCGTGCTGCCCACCGACACCGTGTACGGCATCGGGGCCGACGCGTTCAGCTCCGAGGCGGTCGCCGATCTGCTGGAGGCCAAGGGGCGCGGACGCAACATGCCCACGCCCGTCCTCATCGGCACCCCGAACACCCTCCACGGGCTCGTCACGGACTTCTCCGAGAAGGCGTGGGAGCTCGTCGACGCCTTCTGGCCCGGCGCGCTGACGCTGGTCGCCAAGCACCAGCCGTCGCTCCAGTGGGACCTGGGGGACACCCGTGGCACCGTCGCCGTGCGCATGCCGCTGCACCCGGTCGCCATCGAGCTGCTGACGGAGGTCGGCCCCATGGCCGTGTCGTCGGCGAACCTCACCGGTCACGCGGCCCCTGAGGACTGCGACGCCGCGCAGGAGATGCTCGGCGACTCCGTCTCCGTGTACCTGGACGGCGGGCCGACGCCCGGCAACGTGCCGTCGTCCATCGTCGATGTGACGGGTGAGGTGCCTGTGCTGCTGCGTGCGGGTGCGCTGGACGCCGACGAGCTCCGCAAGGTCGTACCCGACCTCGAGGTGGCCAATTGACAGCCCCTGACGCGGGGCGTGGCATAGGCACGGGGGTCTTCGGGGACGGAGACACATTCCGCATCCTCCACGTCAGCACCGGCAACGTGTGCCGCTCGCCGATCACCGAGCGGCTGACCCGCCATGCCCTGGCGGACCGGCTCGGTGATCGTCTGGGCGGCGGGCTCATCGTGGAGAGCGCCGGCACCTGGGGGCACGAGGGCGCCCCGATGGAGACCAACGCGGAGGCCGTCCTCGCCGAGTTCGGCGCGGACGCCAGCGGGTTCGTGGGGCGCGAGCTGCTCGACGACCACGTCATCCGGGCCGACCTCGTGCTGACCGCCACGCGCGACCACCGGGCGCAGGTCATCTCGATGGGGCACTCGGCGGGGCTGCGCACCTTCACGCTCAAGGAGTTCACGCGGCTCGTGCAGGCCATAGACCCCGCGACGCTGCCCGACCCGGACGAGGGCGTGGTCGCGCGCGCGCGGGCGCTGGTGCGGGCTGCGGCGGCTCTACGCGGGTGGCTGCTGGCGCCGAGTGTCGAGGCGGACGAGGTGTTCGACCCGTATGGGGCGCCGTTGCCGTTCTTCCGGTCCATCGGGGACGAGATTCATGAGGCGCTGGAGCCGGTGGTCACGGCGCTGACGGGCGTGCCGGCCCGCATGTAGCGCTGCGCGCGCACAGCAGTACGCGGGGCAGCCGTACAACGCCGGGCGTCCCGTCCTCCTCGGCCCTACATTGGACGTAGCCCACCGTCCAGGTCCGGAGCGTGCCATGTCGGTGACCGAAGCATCAGGGGTGTCAGGCGTCGTACGGCCCGTGGGGCCGGACTTCGAGGCGCTGCGGCGGCAGGACCCGGAGCTGGCCGATGTGCTCCTGGCAGAGCAGGCGCGGCAGGCTTCGGCGATCCAGCTCATCGCGGCCGAGAACTTCACCTCACCCGCGGTCCTCGCGGCGCTTGGCTCCCCGCTCGCCAACAAGTACGCCGAGGGATACCCCGGCGCCCGCCACCACGGCGGCTGCGAGCTCGTCGACGTCGCCGAGCGCCTCGCCATCGAGCGGGCGAAGGCCCTCTTCGGCGCCGAACACGCCAACGTCCAGCCGCACTCCGGCTCATCGGCCGTTCTCGCCGCGTACGCCGCCCTGCTGCGGCCGGGCGACACCGTACTGGCCCTGGGCCTCCCGTACGGCGGGCACCTCACGCACGGGTCGCCCGCGAACTTCTCGGGACGCTGGTTCGACTTCGTGGGCTACGGCGTCGATCCCGAGTCGGGCCTCATCGACTACGACCAGGTGGAAGCCCTGGCCAGGAAGCACCGGCCCAAGGCCGTGGTCTGCGGCTCCATCTCGTATCCGCGGCACATCGACTACGCGGCCTTCCGGGACATCGCCGACGAGGTCGGCGCCTACCTCATCGCCGATGCCGCCCATCCCATGGGACTCGTGGCCGGGGGAGCCGCGCCCAGCCCCGTTCCGTACGCGGACGTCGTCTGCGCGACCACGCACAAGGTGCTGCGCGGGCCGCGCGGCGGCATGGTCCTGTGCGGAGCCGGCCTCGCGGAACGGATCAACCGGGCCGTCTTCCCGTTCACGCAGGGCGGAGCGCAGATGCACACCATCGCGGCGAAGGCCGTCGCGTTCGGCGAGGCGGCCACGCCCGCGTTCGCCGCGTACGCACGTCAGGTCGTCGCCAACGCGCGCGTGCTCGCCGACGGGCTGGCGGACGAGGGGCTCGCGGTCACCACCGGCGGCACGGACACGCATCTGATCTGTGCGGATGCGGCCCCCCTCGGTCTTGAGGGGCGTACCGCGCGTGGCCGCCTCGCCGCGGCCGGGATCGTGCTGGACACGTGTGCGCTGCCCCACGGGGAGGCGCGCGGGCTGCGCCTGGGCACTGCGGCCGTCACCACCCAGGGCATGGGCGAGGCGGAGATGGTGCGGATCGGGGCGCTGCTCGCGGCGGTGCTGCGCGAGGAGGTCGACAACCGGCAGGCGCGCGCGGAGGTGCGCGAACTGACGCAGGCGTTCCCGCCCTACCGGAGCTGAGGACGCCGGAGCGAGGACGTCGGAGCCGAGGAAATCCACCGCGTCCATAAAGAGGCGTCCACCACAGTCGCGTCGGCAAGTCCGCCGCATCCACCCGGAGGATTCCGCCCGTATCAGGCCCGAAGACGGGTAGGCGCCCACGCGTGCCCGGTCACTCGTGCAACCATTCTCGCTACCCGGAGGTCCTCCACCGTATGCGGGCGAAGCTAGGGTGTGGGGCTGTGATGGCCAGCGATACCTGTGGGGAAGCCTGTGCGTGAATACCTGCTGACGCTCTGTATCACGGCTGCGGTGACCTACCTGCTGACCGGCCCGGTGCGAAAGTTCGCCATCGTCGCCGGGGCGATGCCGGAGATCCGCGCCCGTGACGTGCACCGCGAACCGACGCCGCGGCTCGGCGGGATCGCGATGTTCTTCGGGCTCTGCGCAGGTCTGCTGGTCGCCGACCATCTGACGAACCTCAACGCGGTCTTCGAGAACTCCAACGAGCCACGGGCGCTGCTCTCCGGCGCGGCGCTGATCTGGATCATCGGCGTGCTGGACGACAAGTTCGAGATCGACGCGCTGATCAAGCTCGGCGCCCAGATGATCGCCGCGGGCGTCATGGTCATGCAGGGCCTGACGATCCTGTGGCTACCCGTGCCGGGCGTCGGCTCGGTCTCGCTGACCCAGTGGCAGGGCACCCTGCTGACCGTCGCGCTGGTCGTCGTCACCATCAACGCCGTGAACTTCGTCGACGGCCTCGACGGCCTCGCCTCCGGCATGGTCTGCATCGCTGCCGCGGCGTTCTTCATGTACGCCTACCGCATCTGGTACGGCTACGGTCTCGAGGCCGCGGCCCCCGCGACGCTGTTCGCCGCGATCCTCATGGGCATGTGCCTCGGCTTCCTGCCGCACAACATGCATCCGGCCCGGATCTTCATGGGCGACTCCGGCTCGATGCTCATCGGGCTCGTGCTGGCCGCGGGCGCCATCTCCATCACCGGCCAGGTCGACCCGGACGCGCTCAAGCTGTTCGCCGGATCCGAGAAGGCGGCCGTGCACCAGACGGTGCCGGTCTACATCCCGCTGCTGATGCCGCTGACGATCATCGCGATCCCCGCCGCCGACCTGGTGCTGGCGATCGTGCGCCGCACCTGGCGCGGCCAGTCGCCGTTCGCCGCCGACCGGGGTCATCTGCACCACCGGCTCCTGGAGATCGGGCACTCCCACAGCCGGGCCGTCCTGATCATGTACTTCTGGTCCGCGCTGATCGCCTTCGGCGCACTCGCGTACTCCGTGAACTCGGCGTCCATGTGGATCGTGCTCACCATCGTGGTACTCAGCGCGGTCGGCTTGGTGCTCCTGCTGCTGCCCCGCTTCACGCCGCGCGCCCCGCGCTGGGCCGAGCGCTTCGTACCGCCGCGCTACCGCCGGTCGTCCGTCGCCGACGCGGCCGCCGAGCCCTCCGTGGTGTGTGCCGTCGCGGCGGCCGAGGAGGCGGACGCAGCGGCCGGCGAGGCGGTGGCCGAGAGGCCCCTGGCGAACGAGCCGGTGGTGGCAGGGAGAGCCGCCCTGAATTCCGCTGCGGACGAAGCAGCCGTGAGCGCGTCCGGTGCCGCGGACGAGCACCGGCCGCCTGTGGCCGCAGGGGTCAACGGGGTCAACGGGGTCAACGGAGCGACGGCCATCGGCGCCCGTTCCCGCTTCCTGGACCGCCGAAAGGCGGGAACGCACCGTTGACCTGGGACGTAGGCCACGCCGCAGAACATCCCAATACCGGACAACCGACCCCGTTTTCTGCACAGACGCGCGGGGTCACACTCACGTGTGACGGTCTCCACACTTTCAAGGTAAAGACCTCATCAAATAGATTGTGATACCGTTCACGAGACCCGGGGATAGAGTCGAAGGACCGTAGTGCGACGGTCCATTGGCGCGAGATCACCTCGGCCCGGGATCATGTTTCAAGCTCGTCCATGACGACACCTGCCCCCACCCGCGAGCGGAGTCGCCTCCATGCCGTCCAATGACGTTCGGATCGTTCTTCAGGCCGCAGTGCCCACAGCTGCCGTCGGTGCCATTGCCGCCGTCGTCAGCGGTGTGGTCGCGGGCGGCAAGGGAGCGGTCGGAGCGATCGTCGCGACGCTGGTCGTGATCCTGTTCATGGGGATCGGGATGGTCGTTCTGCAGCGCACTGCCAAATCGCTTCCGCACCTGTTCCAGGCGATGGGCCTCCTGCTCTACGCGACGCAGATCCTGCTGCTGTTCGTCTTCCTGGCGGTGTTCAAGAACACCACCCTGTTCCACCCCAAGGCCTTCGCTTTCACGCTCCTCGCGGCCACCCTCGTGTGGATCGCGGCTCAGACGCGTGCACACATGAAGTCCAAGATCCTCTACGTCGAACCGGACTCCTCGACGGGCAGCAAGCCCGAAAAGACGGGACCGTCGACGTGAAGGGTAGGGCCGGGATAAATAGGCGGTTGAGAGCCTGCTATCGTCCGGTGCCAACTGCGGCACTGCGGGCGCGGGCATCTGAGCTGACGCCTGCTCTAGCGCGAGGCTCGATGCCGGACCGCCGCCCCCACATCCGTAACACCAGTCCAGTGCCGAACCGCGGCTGCGCGCCGCGCCGACACAACGAGGTTGCCGTACCTATGCGCCACGCTGAAGGAGCCCGCGGTGAGTGCTGACCCGACGCAGGTGCTCGCCTTCGAGACCGACTGCCACATCTTCGACGGTTGTGGATTCCCGGCTCCCGGCCTGCACTCGTTCCTGTTCGAGCCCCTGTGGGGCAACGCGGACAGCAACTTGTACTTCAACAAGCCCATGCTGCTGGCGCTGCTCGGCTCGATCATCGTGGTCGGCTTCTTCTGGACCGCCTTCCGTAAGCCGAAGGTCGTCCCGGGCAAGCTCCAGATGGTCGCCGAGGCCGGCTACGACTTCATCCGGCGCGGCATCGTCTACGAGACGATCGGCAAGCGCGAGGGTGAGAAGTACGTCCCGCTGGTCGTCTCGCTGTTCTTCTTCGTCTGGATGATGAACCTCTGGTCGATCGTCCCGGTCGCCCAGTTCCCGGTGACGTCGATCATCGCGTACCCGATCGTGCTCGCGTTGATCGTCTACATCCTGTGGGTCTCGCTGACCTTCAAGCGGCACGGCTTCGTCGGTGCATTCAAGAACTTCACCGGCTACGACAAGTCGCTCGGCCCGGTGCTCCCGCTGGCCATGCTCATCGAGTTCTTCTCGAACCTGCTCATCCGGCCGTTCACGCACGCCGTGCGACTCTTCGCGAACATGTTCGCGGGCCACACGCTGCTGCTGCTCTTCACGATCGCCAGCTGGTACATGCTGAACGGCCTCGGCATCGCCTACGCCGGAGTGTCTTTCATCATGACCATCGTGATGACGGCCTTCGAGCTCTTCATCCAGGCGCTGCAGGCGTACGTGTTCGTGCTCCTGACCTGCACCTTCATTCAGGGCGCGCTCGCCGAGCACCACTGAGCGCCCACACCGACCACAGTCGTCCGGTGGCCAACCCCCACCGGCCCATGAAAGAGAAGGAAGAACCGGCATGTCCGCTCTCCAGACCCTCGCCGCCGAAGGCGTCTCCGGCTCCCTCGGTTCCATCGGCTACGGCCTCGCGGCCATCGGCCCCGGCGTCGGCGTCGGCATCATCTTCGGTAACGGCACCCAGGCCCTGGCCCGTCAGCCCGAGGCCGCCGGTCTGATCCGTGCCAACCAGATCCTCGGCTTCGCCTTCTGTGAGGCGCTCGCCCTCATCGGCCTGGTCATGCCGTTCGTCTACGGCACCTGATCGTCTTCTCTACGACCAGACCACTAGACGAAAGGCACTCTGATGAGCCCACTGCTCAATATCGCGGCTGAGGAGATGGAGAATCCCCTCGTCCCGCCGATTCCCGAGCTCGTCATCGGCCTGATCGCCTTCGTCATCGTCTTCGGTGCTCTCGCCTGGAAGCTCCTCCCGAACATCAACAAGGTTCTGGAGGACCGCCGCGAGGCCATCGAGGGTGGTATCGAAAAGGCCGAGGCCGCTCAGACCGAGGCCCAGAGCGTGCTCGAGCAGTACAAGGCTCAGCTCGCCGAGGCCCGGCACGAGGCCGCGCGCCTGCGCCAGGAGGCACAGGAGCAGGGCGCCGCGCTCATCGCCGAGATGCGCGCGGAAGGCCAGCGGCAGCGCGAGGAGATCATCGGCGCCGGTCACACGCAGATCGAGGCCGACCGCAAGGCCGCCGCGCTCACGCTGCGCCAGGACATCGGCACGCTCGCCGTCACCCTGGCCGGCAAGATCGTCGGTGAGTCCCTCGATGACCACGCACGGCAGAGCCGCACCATCGATCGCTTCCTCGACGAGCTCGAAGAGAAGGCCGAGGCAAGTCGATGACTGCGCACGGAGCGAGCCGCGAGGCCCTGGCTGCCGCACGTGAGCGTCTCGACGCGCTGACGGACAGCACGTCCGTCGACGCGACCCGGCTGGCCGACGAGCTGGCCGCGGTCACCGCGCTGCTCCACCGCGAGGTGTCGCTGCGTCGGGTCCTCACCGACCCGGCGCAGCCCGGCGACGCCAAGGCGGAGCTGGCGGGGCGCCTGCTGGGTGCCCAGGTCGGCGGCGAGACCATCGACCTGGTGTCCGGAACGGTGCGCTCCCGCTGGTCGCAGTCGCGTGACCTGGTGGATGCGCTCGAGGAGCTGGCGAGTATCGCCGACCTCACCGCCGCGCAGAAGGCGGGCACGCTCGACAACGTCGAGGACGAGCTGTTCCGGTTCGGCCGGATCGTCTCCTCGAACACCGAGCTGCGCGCCGCGCTGACGGATCGTGCCGCCACCGCCGCCGCCAAGAGCGAGCTGCTGCGCAGCCTGCTGGGCGGCCGTGCCGAGGCTGTGACCGAGCGGTTGGTCGAGCGTCTTGTGACGAGGCCGCGGGGACGTAGCCTGGAAGCGGGACTCGAGTCCCTCTCCAAGCTCGCCGCGGCGCGTCGGGACCGCCTGGTCGCCGTCGTCACCTCGGCTGTGCCGCTGTCGGACCGGCAGAAGCAGCGTCTGGGCGCCGCCCTGGCGAAGCTCTACGGCCGGCAGATGCACCTCAACCTCGACGTGGACCCGGAGGTCCTCGGCGGGATCCAGGTGCAGGTGGGCGACGAGATCATCAACGGCAGCATCGCGGACCGCCTCGAGGACGCGAAGCGCCGGATGGCCGGCTGACGGCCGCCACCAACTCAACAAGCAGTGTTTACGGCCCGAGTTGGGCCGTGCAGAGAATGCAGAGTTTCTGGGGGGAGCCCCCAGAGCCCCCCAAAGAAACTTCGGGCCCAACAAGGAGAGCAGGGAACCCAGATGGCGGAGCTCACGATCCGGCCGGAGGAGATCCGGGACGCGCTGGAGAACTTTGTCCAGGCGTACAAGCCGGACGCGGCCTCGCGCGAGGAGGTCGGTACGGTCACCCTTGCCGGCGACGGCATCGCGAAGGTCGAGGGCCTGCCCTCGGCCATGGCCAACGAACTGCTGAAGTTCGAGGACGGCACCCTCGGCCTCGCCCTCAACCTCGAGGAGCGCGAGATCGGTGCCATCGTCCTCGGCGAGTTCAGCGGCATCGAGGAGGGTCAGCCGGTCACCCGTACCGGCGAGGTCCTGTCCGTCGCCGTGGGCGAGGGCTACCTCGGCCGCGTCGTCGACCCGCTCGGCAACCCGATCGACGGCCTCGGCGAGATCGAGACCACCGGCCGCCGCGCCCTCGAGCTGCAGGCCCCCACGGTCATGCAGCGCAAGTCGGTGCACGAGCCGATGGAGACCGGCTACAAGGCCGTCGACGCGATGACCCCGATCGGCCGTGGCCAGCGTCAGCTGATCATCGGCGACCGCCAGACGGGCAAGACCGCCCTGGCCGTCGACACGATCATCAACCAGCGCGAAAACTGGCGCTCGGGCGACCCGAAGAAGCAGGTCCGCTGCGTCTACGTCGCCATCGGCCAGAAGGGCTCCACCATCGCGTCCGTGCGCGGTTCGCTGGAGGAGGCCGGCGCCCTGGAGTACACGACCATCGTCGCTGCTCCGGCGTCCGACCCGGCCGGCTTCAAGTACCTGGCGCCGTACACCGGCTCGGCCATCGGCCAGCAGTGGATGTACGAGGGCAAGCACGTCCTGATCATCTTCGACGACCTGTCGAAGCAGGCCGACGCCTACCGCGCCGTCTCCCTCCTGCTGCGCCGTCCGCCGGGCCGCGAGGCCTACCCGGGCGACGTCTTCTACCTGCACTCCCGTCTGCTGGAGCGCTGCGCGAAGCTCTCCGACGACATGGGTGCCGGCTCGATGACCGGTCTGCCGATCGTCGAGACCAAGGCGAACGACGTGTCGGCGTTCATCCCGACCAACGTCATCTCCATCACCGACGGCCAGTGCTTCCTGGAGTCCGACCTGTTCAACGCCGGTCAGCGTCCGGCCCTGAACGTCGGTATCTCGGTCTCCCGTGTCGGTGGCTCCGCCCAGCACAAGGCCATGAAGCAGGTCTCCGGCCGTCTCCGCGTCGACCTCGCCCAGTTCCGTGAGCTGGAGGCGTTCGCCGCCTTCGGTTCCGACCTGGACGCCGCGTCCAAGGCCCAGCTGGGCCGTGGTCAGCGCATGGTCGAGCTGCTGAAGCAGGCGCAGTACCAGCCGATGGCCACCGAGGACCAGGTCGTCTCCGTCTGGGCCGGCACCACCGGCAAGATGGACGACGTGCCGGTCGAGGACATCCGCCGCTTCGAGCGCGAGCTCCTGGACTACCTGCACCGCAAGGAGCAGGGCCTCATGACCTCCATCAAGGAGGGCGGCAAGATGTCGGACGACACCCTGCAGGCCGTGGCCGAGGCGATCGCGGAGTTCAAGAAGCAGTTCGAGACCTCGGACGGCAAGCTGCTCGGCGACGACACGCCCGCTGCTGCCACCAAGTGACGACGGAAGGGACCTGACTCATGGGAGCGCAGCTCCGGGTCTACAAGCGTCGCATCCGGTCCGTCACCGCGACCAAGAAGATCACCAGGGCGATGGAGATGATCGCCGCCTCGCGCATCGTCAAGGCGCAGCGCAAGGTGGCGGCCTCCACGCCGTACGCGACCGAGCTCACCCGCGCGGTCACGGCGGTGGCGACCGGGTCGAACACCAAGCACCCGCTGACGACGGAGGTCGAGGCACCGGCCCGCGCCGCGGTTCTGCTCATTACGAGCGACCGCGGTCTGGCCGGCGGCTACAACTCCAACGCCATCAAGGCGGCGGAGCAGCTCACCGAGCGGCTGCGTGGCGAGGGCAAGGAGGTCGACACCTACATCGTCGGCCGCAAGGGCGTCGCCTACTACGCGTTCCGTGAGCGCCCGGTCAAGGACTCGTGGACCGGCTTCACGGACGAGCCCTCGTACGCGGACGCCAAGAACGTCGCGGGCCCGCTGATCGAGGCGATCCAGCAGGAGACGGCCGACGGCGGCGTGGACGAGCTCCACATCGTCTTCACCGAGTTCCTCTCGATGCTGACGCAGACGCCGGTGGACAGCCGCCTGCTGCCGCTCAGCCTCGAGAACCTCGAGGCGGGCAAGGAGGAGCTGGCTGCCAAGCACGAGATCCTCCCGCTGTTCGAGTTCGAGCCGTCGGCGGAGGACGTCCTCGACGCCCTGCTGCCGCGGTACGTCGAGAGCCGGATCTACAACGCGCTGCTGCAGTCGGCGGCCTCCAAGCACGCCGCCACGCGGCGCGCGATGAAGTCCGCCACCGACAACGCGGGTGAGCTCATCAATACGCTCTCCCGACTTGCCAACGCGGCCCGCCAGGCCGAAATCACCCAGGAAATCAGCGAGATCGTCGGTGGCGCAGGAGCCCTGGCCGACGCGACCGCGGGGAGTGACAAGTAATGACGACCACTGTTGAGACGGCCGCCGCCACTGGCCGCGTCGCCCGGGTCATCGGCCCGGTCGTCGACGTGGAGTTCCCCGTCGACGCGATGCCGGAGATCTACAACGCGCTGCACGTCGAGGTCGCCGACCCGGCCAACGCCGGCGAGAAGAAGACCCTGACGCTCGAGGTCGCGCAGCACCTGGGCGACGGCCTGGTGCGCACGATCTCGATGCAGCCCACCGACGGTCTGGTCCGCCAGGCCCCGGTGACCGACACGGGCTCCGCCATCTCGGTGCCGGTCGGCGACTTCACCAAGGGCAAGGTGTTCAACACCATCGGTGAGGTCCTGAACGTCGACGAGACGTACGAGGGCGAGCGCTGGCCGATCCACCGCAAGGCGCCGAACTTCGACCAGCTCGAGTCCAAGACCGAGATGTTCGAGACCGGCGTCAAGGTCATCGACCTCCTCACCCCGTACGTCAAGGGTGGAAAGATCGGTCTGTTCGGTGGTGCCGGTGTCGGCAAGACCGTGCTGATCCAGGAGATGATCTACCGCGTCGCCAACAACCACGACGGTGTGTCGGTGTTCGCGGGCGTCGGTGAGCGCACCCGTGAGGGCAACGACCTCATCGAGGAGATGTCGGAGTCCGGCGTCATCGACAAGACCGCGCTGGTCTTCGGTCAGATGGACGAGCCCCCGGGCACCCGTCTGCGCGTGGCCCTCGCCGGTCTGACCATGGCGGAGTACTTCCGCGATGTGCAGAAGCAGGACGTGCTGTTCTTCATCGACAACATCTTCCGCTTCACGCAGGCCGGTTCCGAGGTGTCGACCCTGCTCGGCCGTATGCCCTCCGCGGTGGGCTACCAGCCGAACCTGGCCGACGAGATGGGTCTCCTCCAGGAGCGCATCACCTCGACCCGTGGTCACTCGATCACCTCGATGCAGGCGATCTACGTCCCCGCGGACGACCTGACCGACCCGGCCCCGGCCACCACCTTCGCCCACCTCGACGCGACGACGGTTCTGTCCCGTCCGATCTCCGAGAAGGGCATCTACCCGGCCGTGGACCCGCTGGACTCCACGTCCCGCATCCTGGACCCGCGCTACATCGCGCAGGACCACTACGACTGCGCCATGCGCGTCAAGGGGATCCTGCAGAAGTACAAGGACCTCCAGGACATCATCGCGATCCTCGGTATCGACGAGCTCAGCGAGGAGGACAAGCTGGTCGTCCAGCGTGCCCGCCGCGTGGAGCGCTTCCTGTCGCAGAACACCCACGTCGCCAAGCAGTTCACCGGCGTGGACGGTTCGGACGTGCCGCTGGACGAGTCGATCACCGCGTTCAACGCGATCTGCGACGGCGAGTTCGACCACTTCCCGGAGCAGGCGTTCTTCATGTGCGGTGGTCTCGAGGACCTGAAGAAGAACGCGAAGGAGCTCGGCGTCTCCTGAGTCCGTCGGCTCGACAGAGTCGTGTGACTTTCCGAGGGGGACGGGCAGCGTCCCGTCCCCCTCGCCACGCCCACTGCTTCACCCTCCGGGGGACAATCCCCGGACCCCCGGCCGAGAGGCTGGGGCGGGCCCCGGCGCCTTGGCCGCCGGAGCCCTATTAGACTTATGACCCAACACCCGGCAGACCCGCCGGGTGGTGACCCGAGGAGCCACCCTTGGCTGCTGAGCTGCACGTCGAGCTGGTCGCCGCCGACCGCCAGGTCTGGTCCGGCGAGGCCACCCTGGTCGTCGCGCGCACCACGTCCGGCGACATCGGCGTCATGCCCGGTCACCAGCCGCTGCTCGGTGTGCTGGAATCGGGCCCGGTGACGATCCGTACGAGCGACGGCGGGACCGTCGTGGCGGCGGTGCACGGCGGATTCATCTCGTTCGCGGACAACAAGCTGTCGCTGCTGGCCGAGATCGCCGAGCTCTCCGACGAGATCGATATCCAGCGCGCAGAGCGGGCTCTCGAGCGCGCGCAGACGGAGGCGAACGCCTTCGCCGAGCGCCGCGCGGAAGTCCGACTGCGTGCGGCGGCGGCGCGCTGAGCAGGCGCGCGGAATTACGTGACTCAGCCGCGGCCAGGACCGGAGTGCCACTCCGGACCGGGCCGCGGCTGAGGCAATGCGGGTGCAATCTGGTTGAGCCGTTACTGATGGGGCGAGGAGGTCGGTGCCGATGATCCTCGCTCTGGTTGTGTGCGGTCTCGTGATCGTCGTGCTGGTGCTGGTGGGGCTCTTTGCCTTCGGGCTGCGCCGACGGCTCATCCAGCGTTCCGGTGGCACCTTCGACTGCAGCCTGCGCTGGAACGCCCCGGACCCGGGCGCTCCGGACGGCCCCGACGCCATCCCCGCGGCCGGCGGAACCCCGTCCGGCAAGGGCTGGGGATACGGCATCGCCCGGTACAGCGGCGACCGCATCGAGTGGTTCCGGATCTTCTCGTACGCCCCCCGGCCGCGCCGTGTGCTCGAGCGCTCGGCGATCGAGGTGGTCGGCCGCCGTGCCCCCGAGGGCGAGGAGGAGCTGGCGCTCCTCTCCGACGCGATCGTGCTGGCATGTACGCACCGCGGCACCCGGCTCGAGCTGGCGATGAGCGAGGACGCACTCACCGGCTTCCTGGCGTGGCTGGAGGCGGCGCCTCCCGGCCAGAGGGTCAACGTGGCCTGACGAACGAAACGCGTGAAGAAGCCGGGGAGACAGGGGGCGTTCCTGTCTCCCCGGCTTCGTCTGTGGGCGGGTCCGCCGGCCTGGGGACTACGCGATTACTTCAGGCCGTTGTTGATGGCGGCCACCAGCTCGCCGTTGGCGGTGTCGCCGCTGAACTCCCAGAAGAACGCGCCACCCAGGCCCTTGTCCTTGGCCCAGCCCATCTTGGACCGGACGGTCGACGGGGTGTCGTAGCTCCACCAGTCCGTGCCGCAGTGCGCGTACGCCGTGCCACCGACCTTGCCGGTGGCCGGGCAGGTGTTCTTGAGGACCTTGTAGTCCTCGTAGCCGTCCTCGTACGTGCCCGCGGCGGGACCGGTCGCCGTGCCACCCGGCTGCGACTGCGTGACGCCTGTCCAGCCGCGGCCGTAGAAGCCGATGCCGAGCAGCAGTTTGGAAGCCGGTACGCCCTTGGACCTCAACTTGGCGATGGCGGCGGCCGAGTTGTAGCCCTCGGCCGGGATGCCCGGGTACGACGTGAGCGGGGAGTGCGGGGCCGTCGGGCCGTTGGCCGCCCAGGCGCCGAAGAAGTCGTACGTCATCACGTTGTACCAGTTGACGTACCGTGAGGCGCTCCCGTAGTCGGCGGCGTCGATCTTGCCGCCGTCCGAGGCGTCCGCGGTGATCGCGGCCGTGACGAGGTTCTTGGAGCCGAACTTCGCACGCAGCGCGGACATCACGTTCCCGAACCCTTCCGCGCCGCTGGTGTCGCAGGTCAGGCCACAGGCGTTCGGGTACTCCCAGTCGATGTCGATGCCGTCGAAGACGTCCGCCCAGCGCGGGTCTTTGACGAGGTTGTAGCAGGAGTCGGCGAACGCCGCCGGGTCCTTGGCGGCCTCCGTGAAGCCGCCCGACCAGCTCCAGCCGCCGAAGGACCAGAGCACCTTGATGTTCGGGTACTTGGCCTTGAGCTTGCGGAGCTGGTTGAAGTTGCCGCGCAGCGTCTGGTCGTCGGTGTCGGCGACGCCGTCCACGGACTGCTCTGCGCTGTACGGCTTCTCGTAGTCGGCCCAGCTGTCGCCGACGGTGCACTTGCCGCCCTCGACGTTGCCGAAGGCGTAGTTGATGTGTGTGATCTTGGCGGCGGAGCCGGATGTCACCAGGTTCTTCACGTGGTAGTCGCGGCCGTAGATGCCCCACTCGATGAAGTAACCGAGCTTGACCTTGCCTGCCCCGGGCCCGGCGACCGTGCCGGTGTCCTGGGCCTTGGTGTCGGTGGCGGCAGCGGTCGGGCTTGCCAGTGCTGCCAGGGCGGCGAGCGGGAGCAGCAGGGTTGCGAACCCTGCCACGGCTCTGAACTTGAAGCGCATTCAGCGCCTCCTCGGGGTGCGGTCCGGTCGTAAGGGGAGGTGGAACCAGGCCTGCGACGCCCGTGAGCGCGCATGGTCGACGGTGCGCACGGTCAGGGACACGTGCGGGCCGAGGACTTGTCGTGAAATGACACGCTCACCGCAGTGCGGCGAGAATAGAAAGGTCTGGACCATTGGTCAAGGGGTCTGGACCAATTGCGTCGCGCGGTCATACGCCCAACTCCTGCGTCCCGCACGGCCCCCTGGCCGTGCGGGCGCACCACCGCTCTGCCCCCGCAGCCGGCTGCCTAGCGCTCGCCCCCCGGCACCCACAGCACGTCGCCGACCTCCTTGTTGGCGGTCCTCGCCAGGATGAACAGCAGGTCCGACAGCCGGTTCAGGTAGGTCGCCGTCAGGGGGTTCATCGTCTCGCCGTGCACCTCCAGCGCCGCCCATGTGGAGCGCTCGGCGCGGCGGACCACCGTGCACGCCTGGTGCAGCAGGGCCGCGCCGGGCGTACCCCCGGGGAGGATGAAGCTGCGCAGCTTCTCCAGCTGCTCGTTGAAGCGGTCGCAGTCCGCCTCGAGCCGGTCGACGTAGAACTGCTCGACGCGCAGCGGCGGGAACTTGGGGTCCTCCACCACCGGCGTGGACAGGTCCGCGCCTACGTCGAACAGGTCGTTCTGTACGCGGACGAGGACCTTGACGATCTCCTCGTCGAGCCCGCCCAGCGCGAGCGCCGTGCCGATGACGGCGTTCGCCTCGTTGGCGTCCGCGTACGCCGCGATCCGCAGGTCCGTCTTGGCGGTGCGGCTCATGTCGCCGAGGGCCGTCGTGCCCTTGTCGCCGGTCCTCGTATAGATGCGTGTCAGGTTGACCATGTGGCCAGCCTAGTTACGCCCCGGCATTCCGGTGGAGACGTGTGCCGATGCTCACGGTGACCGCCGGAAACGCAGGGTTATGACCCTATCTGCGCGGGGATGCCGGAAGCCAGGTGTTTGCGAGGGCATGACATGAGGAGCGAGGGGCGGGGTGTCGCTGGAGGCGCTCGTGCTGCCCGACGAAACAGAGGAGCTACTGAGCCGGAGGGGCCTCAACTGTGCACTGCGGGACCAGGAATGAGCCGCACCGGTGTGATGTCCGTCATTTGAGACGTGACGCGCATCTCTTCCCCGCCACAGGGGCCGCCACGGGCGCTAATGTCCGCCGCAGGGCCGAAGATAAGCAGTGTGTAAGCCGTTCAGGGGAGTCGACACAGTGGCACGGAAGCTTGCCGTCATCGGGGCCGGACTCATGGGGTCCGGCATCGCCCAGGTCTCAGCCCAGGCGGGCTGGGACGTAGTTCTGCGCGATGTCACCGACGAGGCGTTGACCCGTGGGACGGACGGCATCAAGGCCTCGTACGACAAGTTCGTCGCCAAGGGGAAGCTGGCCGCCGAGGACGCGGAAGCCGCGCTTGCCCGCATCACCACGACCACCGATCTGGACGCGGCCGCGGACGCCGACATCGTCGTCGAGGCCGTCTTCGAGAAGCTCGAGGTCAAGCACGAGATCTTCCGCACCCTCGACAAGCTCGTGGGGGAGCGCACCGTGCTCGCCTCGAACACATCGGCCATCCCGATCACCAAGATCGCGGCGGTGACCGAGCGCCCGGAGCGCGTCGTCGGCACGCACTTCTTCTCGCCGGTGCCGATGATGCAGCTCTGCGAGCTCGTCCGCGGCTACAAGACGAGCGACGAAACCCTCGCCACCGCACGGGAGTTCGCCGAGTCGGTCGGCAAGACCTGCATCGTCGTCAACCGCGACGTCGCCGGCTTCGTCACCACCCGCCTCATCTCGGCACTCGTCGTCGAGGCGGCCAAGCTGTACGAATCGGGTGTCGCCACCGCCGAGGACATCGACCTCGCCTGCAAGCTGGGCTTCGGCCACGCCATGGGCCCGCTCGCGACCGCCGACCTGACGGGCGTCGACATCCTGCTGCACGCCACCAGCAACATCTACACCGAGTCCCAGGACGAGAAGTTCGCTCCGCCGGAGCTGATGCGCCGGATGGTTGACGCCGGTGACATCGGCCGCAAGAGCGGGCAGGGCTTCTACAAGTACTGACCGGCACGGCGCCCGGGCTGACGCGACCTCACCTCCGAGGTCGCCTTATCGAGTGAATTCGGTATCGGTTCGCTTACAAGCAGCAACGCTTCTGCCCGAACGGCAGTCAGTTGCAGTGACGAGTGACAAACGCAGACAACATCACCTACTCAGGATTCTCGGGGAGCACTTATGCACATCAGGGGCGACCACGCCGGGCTGGTCGTCGGGGGCCGCCTCGACGTCCGCAGCGCGGCGGACGCCCGCACGGTCCTGCACACGGCTGTCGACGACGGCGTCGGCGATCTGGTGCTGGACCTGTCAGAGCTGGACTCCTGGGACGCCACCGGGCTCGGGGTCATCATGGGCGTTCACCGGCGGGCCGGGCGGTGCGGGCGCCGGCTCGTGCTCCGCGGTGTGCCGCCCCAGATGCAGAGGCTCCTCGTGGCCACCCGGCTGCATCGCATCCTCGCCATCGAGGGCGGCATCGGGGTCGAGTCCCTGCCCCGCGTCTGACGGGGACCATGGGGGCGGGGCGGCCCGTGATTCCGCAGTTTGCCGGGTGATACCCGTAACACGGACGCGACATGCCGTGACATGCGCGCCGCGCACAATCCTCACGAGACTGTGACGTCTCGGACGGCGCAGGACCCCGGCCGTTCGTACATACTGTGCGAAGGTCTAGGGTGCGGTCGCCCGTTCTGAACGACGGACCCACCGACGGGCACCGGACCAGAAGCGACAGCGCAGTGTGCACAAGGCCGGGAGGGGCTCGGCACACGACGCTTTTGGGGGGCTTGACCATGGACCCGAACAACCAGGGACCCGACGACGACTACGGCCATGACGGCCACACCGGCGAAGGCGCCGCGCCCAAGCGCCCGCCGCGCGATCCGCTGACGCCCGACTTCGGGCAGCACGCACCGGCGCTCGCCCGCACCGTACAGCTCGTTTCGGGCGACTTCCTACTCACCGTCAACCCCGTCGACGGCAGCGAGATCGAACCCTGCCCGCCGGGAGAACGACCGCCGCGGCCCGTGAAGTTCACGGCCGCCGAGCGCGCCGAGCTGCGCCGCGCCTGCATGCCGCCGGAGCCGCCCGGACCGCCGCTGCCCAGACTGCCGCTCCTCGAGCGCCAGGAGGAGCGCGAGCGGCTCGCCCGGCTGGTGCAGCGCGGCCGGTCCGTGCGGCTGACCGGACCCGCCGGCTCGGGGCGCACGGCCCTGCTCGACGCCGTCGCCGAGGACCTCGCGGACCTCGCCCCGGACGGCGTCGTCCGGCTCTCCGGCTACGGGCGCACGGCGGACGACCTGCTGCACAACCTCTTCGCGGCCGTGTACAACGCACCGCTCCACCGGCCCGAGCAGGCCCAAATCCTCGAACTCGTCCGCGAGATAGGCGCCGTCGTCGTCCTGGACGACCTGGAGTTCGGCGGCAGCGCACTCGACGAGCTGCTCGACGCGACCCCCGAGTGCGCCTTCATCGTCTCGGCCACACCCGATGTCGCCTCGCCCTCCGCGGACTCGCATCTCGAAGAGGTCTTCCTCGGCGGTCTGAGCCGCAGCGGCGGCCTCGAGCTCCTTGAGCGCGCGGTCGGCCGGGTCCTCACCGAGGACGAGGCGAACTGGGCCGGCGACCTGTGGTTCGAGTCCGAGGGCCTGCCGCTGCGCTTCGTCCAGGCCGGTGCCCTGCTGCGCCAGCGCGACGTGCTGCGCGCCGACCCCAACGCCTTCGACGCGTTCGGCTACTACGCCGAGGCGCCGGTCGACGCGCCCTTCGACGCCGAGGACGGACACGACGTACCGCTGCCCTCGCTCGCCGAAGGCGCCGCGCCCGCCGCGCTGCTCGCATCGCGGCTGAGCAAGTCGGCCCGCCTCACGCTGCGGTTCGCCGTCGCGCTCGGCGGTGAGGTGCCGCACCAGGCGCATCTGCCCGCCCTGGTGGGCGACACCCATGCCGACGCGGCCCTCGCCGAGCTGGTGGAGTGCGCGCTCGTCACGCCGGTCGGCTCCCGCTACCGGCTGGCGGCCGGTGTGGCGGCCCAGCTGGAGAGCGCCGGATACGCCGCCGACGCCGACGACCGGGTCCGCACCGCGGCCCGGCACTACGCATGGTGGGCCGGCCACCCTTCGGTCACCCCGGAGCGGGTTTCCGCGGAGGCGGACGCCGTACTCGCGGCACTGAGCCTGGCCGTGCCTCTCACGACGGCCGACGAGCCGGACGCCGAGGAGCAGAGCGACGCCGTTCAGCTCGCGCGTGCCGCCGCGCCCGCGTTCGCCGCCGGACTCGCCTGGGGCGCCTGGGAGCAGGCGCTGCGGTCCGGCAACGAAGCGGCCAGGGCCGCCGGTGAGATCGGCGAACAGGCCTACTTCCACCACGAGTTGGGGATCCTCGCGCTCTGCGGCGGCCAACTGGACCGCGCCCGCGTCGAGCTGGAGGCCTCCATAGGGCTGCGCGGGGCGCTTGCCGACAAGCGCGGCACGGTCGCGGGCCGCAGGGCTCTGGCGCTCGTCGCAGACCTCTCGGGCGCCACGCCGCCCGGTGGGCGGACGGCGGCGGGCGAGGAGGTGCCCGACGCGCGGTACGAGGAGTCCGCGTCGCCCCCCGGCGGCGTGCCGGCTGCGTACCCGCTCGCCGAACCGGCGGAGGCCACGCTCGTCACCCATCGCGACGCCGCCCGTCCGGGCGGCGGAGCCGAGCCCGCGGGCGCCCGGCGCGCCATCCTCAGCGGCACCCGGCGCAATCTGGTGGCAGCGGGCGCCGGAGCCCTCCTCGTGGCCGTGCTCGGCACCGTGGTGACGCTCGGCGCCACGTCCAACAACAACGAGGGACCCTCGGAGAAGGTCGGCGTGAACCCCTCGGTGAGCGAGGGCGCGGACGGCGGCGGCATCGGCGCCGACAAGGCGGACCAAGGGGACAAGGGCGACACCGACTCGACGAACCGTCCGGCCGACCCCGGCGAGGACGGCATCATCGGCACGGAGGACGATCCGACGCCGAGCGCGAGCGCGAAGCCGTCGGACGACGCCACGGGCTCCAAGGACCCGGACGACCCGACCAAGTCCCCGTCGAAGTCGCCCTCGAAGTCGCCGACCAAGGAGCCTTCGGACGACCCGACGACGCCTTCGGACGACCCGACGACGCCATCCGACGACCCGACGCCTTCGGAGGATCCGACGACGCCCACCGAGGACCCGACGCCTTCGGACGAGCCCTCGACGCCGGACACCTCGGACTCGGCCAGCGGCCCGGCCCCGAGCAGTCCGATGGAGAGCAGCCCGGCGGACACCAGCGAGCCGGCGTCGCCAAGCGGGAGCGAGTCGGGGACGACCGGCGCATCGTCGGTCATCTGACGCGCGGAAGACGGCGAACGCGGCGGTACGACCACGCACAACGACGTAGACAGACGTACGACAAGGGGGCCGGTTCCCGAACGGATCCGGTCCCCTTCCGCGTACCAGCGTGGATCAGAACAGGCGCAGCTTGTCGTCCTCGATGCCGCGCAGTGCGTCGTAGTCGAGGATGGTGCAGCCGATGCCGCGGTCGGTGGCCAGCACACGCGCCTGCGGCTTGATCTCCTGGGCCGCGAAGACGCCCTTGACCGGTGCGAGATGCGGATCCCGGTTGAGGAGCTCGAGATAGCGGGTGAGCTGTTCCACACCGTCGATCTCGCCGCGCCGCTTGATCTCCACCGCGACCGTGCCGCCGTCGGCGTCCCGGCACAGGATGTCGACCGGGCCGATGGCCGTCGGGTACTCGCGGCGGATGAGCGTGTAGCCCTCGCCGAGGGTCTCGATGCGGTCGGCGAGCAGCTCCTGCAGGTGCGCCTCCACGCCGTCCTTGATCAGGCCGGGGTCCACGCCCAGTTCGTGCGAGGAGTCGTGGAGTATCTCCTCCATCGTGATGATGAGCTTCTCGCCGCCCTTGTTCACGACGGTCCAGATGCCCATGTCGTCCCCGGAGCCCTCCTTCAGGGTGCAGGGCGGCGACATCCAGTTGAGGGGTTTGTAGGCCCGGTCGTCCGCATGGATCGAAACGCTGCCGTCCGCCTTCACGAGGATGAGGCGGGGAGCGGACGGGAGATGGGCGGTGAGCCGGCCCGCGTAGTCCACGGAGCAGCGGGCAATGACGAGACGCATGGTCGGCAACGCTACTCGACGCGGCGCGGTCCACGCGATTCTCGTCCCTTTCGCGCGCTACGGCCCCCGACCAGGACTCTCCCGGTCGCCCCTTTTCACCCTGTTCTCCGGTGGCTGGTTGTACGCGCATTCTCCTGGTGCGGTCAGGATCCGATGTTTACCGTGGAAGCAGGAGGTCGCCGGGCGCGCACGCAGCGTGTTCGATATCGCGGACTCCTGCCCTGTCCGTCAGCCCCCGCTTCCCGGGGGTCCGAGAGGAGAACCCATGTCGCTCGACGTCTCACCGGCCCTACTTGAACAGGCCGAGCGAGGCGAGGTCGACGAAGCTGCCTTCGTCGACTGCGTCCGGACCTCCCTGCCCTACGCATGGGAGATGATCAGCTCCCTGGTGGCCCAGCTGAAGGTCGACGGCGGTGCGTTCGCCGACAACCAGACGCCTCCGCCGGACGAGCAGGCACGTGGGCAGCTTCTGCGCGCGCTCGCGAGCGACGCGATACGCGGCGCACTGCAGCGGCACTTCGGTGTCCGCCTGGCGTTCCAGAACTGCCACCGTGTGGCGGTGTTCCCGCTGGATCCCGAGGTGGACGAGAGGCTGGCCCGATTCACCTCGGTGCGGGCCCAGTTGCTGAACCAGTCTCCCGAACTGCGGGACTGCTAAAGCTTCTCGCTGCCGCTCCGTACGCGGGAGGTGTAAGCAGTGCCGGAGCGGCAGCTCCCCGTCAAGGCGCACCGGCAAGTGAGCGCCCGGTCTCCAGCCATGGTGCGGAATGCGGCATTTTTCTGAGACTCGGACACCGCAAGGGCGGCGTGAATGCGCCCACGGCCTCCGGATCGAGTGCCCGCCCCGGACCTCCGGCGTCATCCCAGCTGCGGCAGCACCTCCGCGCCCAGCCTCCGTACGTTCTCCTCCGTCGCCGCGAGATCGCCCGTGCCCTCCACGAGCAGGGCGAAGCGCGTGATGCCGGTGCGCTCCGCGGTCGCCGCGAGGCTGTCGGCGCACTGCCGCGGCGTGCCCACGGGGTGCAGCCCGCAGAGCAGCTCCGTGTACGCGAAGGGGTCCCGCATGCCGCGTACGCGGCCGTCCACCGTGACATGCGCGGCGAGGCCCTGCCGCAGCCAGCCCGGCATCGCTTTCGACAGCGCCTCCTCCGCCTCCACTCGGCGGTCCGCGATCTGGACGACCCCGGCGGAGACATGGGCCGCCGCGGAGATCTCCTCCGGACTGAGGCCGGCATCACGCGCCGCCGAGCGCCACAGGGTGACCATCTCGGCCTTTTCTTCGTCGCCGCAGTGCATGCCGAGGAGCATCGGCAGGCCGCGCTCGGCGGCGAGCCGGACGCTCGCCGGGGAGGTGCAGGCGACGAGCACCTCGGGCCGCGGAGGACCGGTCATCGCCTCGTCCGGCCTTGGTACGACGGGGACTTCACGGAAGGGGAACCGCTCGCCCGTGCCCCCGACGCGCGGCTCGCTCAGCCACCGCAGCAGCAGATCGAGGGACTCAGGGAACCCCTTCTCGTACGCCTCCAGGCCCCCGCCGAAGACCTCCAGGTCGACCCAGGGGCCGCCGCGGCCCACGCCCAGCGAGAACCGGCCGCCCGATGTCACGTGCAGCAGCGCGGCCTGTTCGCCGAGGGCCACCGGATGCGCCGTGGGCAGCACGCTCACGGCCGTGCCGACGCGGATGCGACGGGTGCGGCCGAGCAGCAGGGCGGCGAGCGTCACCGCCGAGGGGCACGTCCCGTACGGCACGAAGTGGTGCTCGGCGATCCACACCGAGTCCAGGCCGGCCTCGTCGGCCACCTCCGCCGTCCGAACCGCTCGGTGCAGGGCCTCTCCCTGACCCTGGCCCGGGAACTGGGCGGCCAGGACAAAGCTTCCTACGCGCATCGCACTCATGCCTCCTTGGCGCCGACGCGGCGATCCCCCTTACCGGCAACAACGTATGACACGTGCCAAAGGCACGGGCGTCCATGGAGATTGGCCGATTGTCGGCGGAATGTAAGGGGTTTTGGGGTAGTTGGTGGCATGCGCCTACCCATGGGCGTGACGCGTAGGCTGGACACGGCCCGTGTTCCCTGTATAGCCCGTGAGGTGTGCCCGTGTCCCCGCGTCGAAACCATGCGTCGTCCCGTCGGGGCGGAGGGTCCGGCGGCAGCGGCGAGGACGAGGACCGCGGCCGCTACGGCGGCTTCCAGTCCACGGAGAGCTGGCAGGGCGAGGAGTGGTGCGTGCGCCACGTCGCCGGCGCGAGCGCGGCCGGGAAGACGTACCGGTGCCCCGGCTGCGACCAGGAGATCGCCTCCGGCATGCCGCACGTCGTGGCCTGGCCCGACTACGCGGGCGTGGACGACCGGCGCCACTGGCACAAGGCCTGCTGGAACGCGAAGGACCGCCGCACCACGCGGGTGCAGCGGTCCCGTAACGCGCCCCGGTTCTGACACCGGCGCCAGGGCATGCCCTGAGGCGTCCGTCACACGTCGCGCTTCTCCAGCAGCGCGAAGGCGCCCGCGAGCGCGGCCGCCGTCAGGCCGACGAGCAGCCACAGCTGCGGGGAGCCGTGACCGCCCTCGCTGTCGAGCTGGAAGATCTTGGCCAGCGAGTTGGGGGCGTTGTAGTCGAGCATCGTCTCGCCGATCTTGCGGGTGCTCTCGGAGATCATGAGGAACGCCGGCAGGATCGCGGGCACCAGGACGAGGCCCAGCATCGCGGTGATCGCACCCGCGGAGTGGCGCAGCATCGAGCCGACCGCGAGCGCCAGAACGCCCAGCAGCGACACGTAAAGGGCCCCCTTGAAGACGGTGCCAACCCACTCCGTGCCCGTGGCCTCCGGCCCGCTGTGCATGGCCGACGTCGCCAGACCCACCAGCCCGATGGCGACCGCGGACGTGACGAAGGCCACCGCGAAGTAGATCAGCACCTTCGCGGTCAGCACCCGGTGGCGCTGCGGCGACGCCGTGAAGGTGGTACGGATCATGCCCGTGCCGTACTCGGAGGAGATCACCAGCACGCCGAGCGTGATCAGGCAGATCTGGCCCAGCACCAGTCCGAAGAAGGCAGGCAGGGTGAACGGCACGTTCACGTAGTCGGCGTCGTTGGTCTGGGCGGCGACGAGCAGCCCGATCCCGATGACGAGGCACAGGAAGACGCCCAGCGTCCACATCGTGGAGCGCACGGACTTGATCTTCGTCCACTCGGAGCCGATCGCATGGCCGAGATGCGTGCGCGTGACGGGGATCGGCGAGGTGTACGAACCGCCCGGTGCGCCCTGCCAGTTGGCGGCCGGGGCGCCGTGCGGTGCCTGCGGGGCGGGAGCGTACGCCTGCTGGTTCGCCTGCTGCGGGTGCGGCGTCGTCATCGGAGGTCCTCGCTGTTGCGCTGGGTCGTGTCGGGGGTGGCGGGGGCCGCGGGTGCCGGCGGCTGCTGCGG
Source organism: Streptomyces sp. NPDC002896 (assembly GCF_040295225.1). Lineage (NCBI taxonomy): Bacteria > Bacillati > Actinomycetota > Actinomycetes > Kitasatosporales > Streptomycetaceae > Streptomyces > Streptomyces sp. NPDC002896. The sequence continues at coordinate 61,107 of NZ_JBEOVA010000008.1, forward strand.
CGGGGATCCCCCCTGCACGGAGCTTGTCGGAGTGCTCGGGGGAGGGTACGGCCCAGCGGCGTACGGCCCGCCGGGCTGCCCGGAGGCGTAGGGCGCACCGGCCGCCGCCTGCGGCATGGCGAAGGGCTGACCGCCCTGCTGGGGTGGCGGGGGTGCATACCAGCCGGGCTGGCCCTGCCCCGGCACCGGCATCGCCTGCGGCGGGGGCATGGCGCCGGGCGGCAGCTGCTGCTGCAGGCTGGCCCGCTGGTCGATCGTCGAGCGGTAGTCGACGGCGCCCTGCGTCATCCGCATGTACGCCTCTTCCAGCGACGCCTGGTGCGGGGACAGCTCCCACAGGCGTACGTCCGCGTCGTGCGCCAGGTCGCTGATGCGCGGCAGCGGCAGACCCGTCACGCGCAGCGCGCCGTCCTGCTCGGGCAGCACCTGACCGCCCGCCTCGGTCAGCGCGGCCGTCAGCTTTTCGCGCTGCTGCGGCTCGGTGCCGGGCGTCCGCACGCGCGCGAAGTCGGCGGAGTTGTGCGAGATGAAGTCCTTGATGCTCATGTCGGCGAGGAGCTGTCCGCGGCCGATCACGATCAAGTGGTCGGCGGTGAGCGCCATTTCGCTCATCAGGTGCGAGGAGACGAAGACCGTACGTCCTTCGGCGGCCAGGGACTTCATCAGATTGCGGACCCAGAGGATGCCTTCGGGGTCCAGACCATTGACGGGTTCGTCGAAGAGCAGCACCTGCGGGTCGCCGAGCAGCGCGGCCGCGATGCCGAGGCGCTGCCCCATCCCGAGCGAGAAGCCCTTCGACCGCTTCCTGGCGACCTCCTGCAGACCGACGACGCCCAGCACCTCGTCGACTCGCCGGGCCGGGATACCCGACAGCTGGGCGAGGCAGAGCAGGTGGTTGCGGGCGCTCCGGCCGCCGTGCACGGCCTTGGCGTCGAGCAGCGCGCCGACCTGGCGCGGCGCGTTCGGCAGCCTGCGGTACGGATAGCCGCCGATCGTGACCTGGCCCGACGTGGGCTGGTCGAGGCCGAGGATCATCCGCATGGTCGTCGACTTGCCCGAGCCGTTGGGGCCGAGGAAGCCGGTGACGGAACCCGGCCGCACCTGGAAGGAAAGGTTGTACACGGCCGTCTTGTCGCCATAGCGCTTCGTCAGGCCGACTGCCTCGATCATTCTCCGCACCCATCGAGAGGTTCACGACGTCGGGGCGCGCGCCCCCGTAAGGGTTAGGAGCTTAACGGGGCGCTGACGGTTCCACTCGTGTGACAGGGGGAAAGGCCGCCGGGGGCGGAGAGTTGGTCAGGCGTCGCGCTTCTTGATCACCACATACCCGCCGACCAGGGCCGCCACCACCCACAGCACCATGATTACGAGCCCGCCCCAGGGCCCGTACGGGGTGTCGTCACCGAACGGCGTGACCACCTGCATGATCTTGCTGCCCGCCTGGTCCGGCAGATAGCGGCCGACCTTCTCCGTCGCCGACACATTGCCCAGGATGTTGGAGATCAGAAAGAAGAACGGCATCAGGATGCCGAGCGACAGCATCGGGCCCCGCAGCATCGCCGCGACTCCCATCGAGAACATCGCGATGAGCGTCATGTATAGGCCGCCGCCGATGACCGCCCGCAGGACGTCCGGGTCACTGATCGACGCCGCGTGCGTGCCGAGCATCGCCTGGCCCAGGAAGAAGGCGACGAAGCTGGTGGCGAGGCCGACGACGAAGGCGAGGAGCGTGGCGACGGCGATCTTGCCGAAGAGGAAGGTGCCGCGCTGGGGGACGGCGGCGAGCGAGGTGCGGATCATGCCGGTGCTGTACTCGTTGGAGACGACGAGGACGCCGAAGACGATCATTGCCAGCTGACCGAGGCTCATCCCGGCGAAGCTGACGAAGGTGGGGTCGAAGGAGAGCTGTTCCCGGGCTCCCAGACTGTCGAACTCGCGCCTGGACAGGATGCTGATGAGCGTCCCGAGAGCGATCGTGACGACAGCGGCGAGACCGAGGGTCCACACCGTGGACGACACCGACCGGATCTTGGTCCACTCCGACCTGACGACCTGGATCGCGGCCATGGTCAACGCTCCTTCCGCTGGTGCCATCCGGCACCCCAACCGGGCTCCTGCTCCGGCGGCGACGGCCTCGTAGCGCCCGTGTCCGCGTGCGCGTGGTACTCCACGGACTCGGCGGTGAGCCGCATGAACGCCGCCTCGAGCGAGGCCTGCTGGGGGCTGAGTTCGTGGAGGACGATCCCGTGCCGGGCGGCCAGTTCACCGAGCAGCTCCGGTTTGCCGCCGTCCACCTCGAGGGCGCCGTTGCCGACCTCGACGGCGCTGATCCCGGCCCGGCTCAGCGCGTCGAGCAGCTGCTCGCGCTGGGGGGAGCGGAGCCGTACGTACGAGCGGGAGTTCTGCTGGATGAAGTCGGCCATGGAGGTGTCGGCGAGGAGCCGGCCCTGGCCGATGACGACCAGGTGGTCGGCGGTGAGCGCCATTTCGCTCATGAGGTGCGAGGAGACGAAGACGGTACGGCCCTGGGCCGCTAGGGATTTCATGAGGTTCCGGATCCAGTGGATGCCCTCGGGGTCCAGGCCGTTGACCGGCTCGTCGAACATCAGGATCGGCGGGTCGCCGAGGAGCGCGGCGGCGATGCCGAGCCGCTGCCCCATGCCCATCGAGAACCCCTTGGCCTTCTTTCTGGCGACGGCCGTGAGTCCCACCGTGTCGAGGACCTCGCGCACCCGCTTGCTGGGAATGCCGTTGCTCTGTGCGAGGCAGAGCAGATGGTTGTAGGCGCTGCGGCCGCCGTGCACGGCCTTCGCGTCGAGCAGGGCGCCGATGTACTTCAGCGGGTCCTTGAGCTGGTCGTAGTGGATGCCGTCGATGCGGACGTCGCCCGCGGTGGGGCGGTCGAGTCCGAGCACCATGCGCATGGTGGTGGACTTGCCGGCGCCGTTCGGCCCGAGAAAGCCGGTGATCATGCCTGGGGCGACGGTGAAGGTGAGGTTGTTGACGGCCAGCTTTTCGCCGTAGCGCTTGGTGAGTCCGGCGAGCTCGATCATGCGACCACGCTATGGCGCCGGCCTTTGGGGCGCCTGTTTTAGGGCGCCCCTGGTTGCCCCGTACCGGGGGCTGGACGCGAACGTGCCCCGCACCGCGGACCGCGGTGCGGGGCACGTACCCGATCAGCGTCAGCGGGTCTGCTGGGCCGGGACGCCCCGCGAGATCGGCTCGTCCTCCGTCGGCGTGCCGGCCGCGGCCACCGCGGCGCCCGTCAGCGTCGCGAGCATCTCGCGGACGTTGGTCAGCTGCGCGTTGATGGAGTCGCGGCGGTTCGTGAGGGCCGCCAGCTCGCGCTCCGATTCCGACCGGATCCGGTCCGCCTTGGCGTTGGCGTCGGCGACGATGTCCTCGGCCTGGCGCTGCGCCGTCTCGACGGTCTGCCGCGCGCGGCGCTCCGCGTCCGTCCGCAGCTTCTCGGCCTCGAGCCGCAGCTGCTCCGCGCGGTGCTCGATCTCCGCGAGCCGCTTCTCGGCCTTGGCCTGACGCGACGCGAGGTCGCGCTCGGACTGCTCGCGGCGCTTCGCCAGGTTCGTCTCGAAGTCGGCAGCGGCCTGCGCGGCCTTCGCACGGGTCTCCTCGAAGAGGGCGTCCGCCTCCTCGCGCTTGGACTGCGCGTCCTTCTGCGCCTCGGCGCGCAGCGTGGAGGCCTCGCCCTTGGCCTTCTCGACGATCCGAACGCCCTCGTCCTCGGCCTTGGCCTTGCGGTCGGCAGCGAACGATTCTGCGTCGTTACGCACCTGCTGGGCCGCCGACTCGGCGAGCTCGCGGTGCTGCTCTGCCGCGCGCCGGGCCTCCTCGCGCAGGTCCTTCGCCTCTTCCTCGGCGAGGCGCAGGATCTTCTCGACGCGCGCGCCGAGACCTGCGTACGACGGCTCGGCGTCGTTCACCTGGGCCTGGGCGTTCTGCGTCTCGAGGTGGAGCTCCTCGATGCGCTTTTCCAGTGCCGTGATACGCGCCAGAGCACTGTCACGGTCGGAGACGAGCTTGGAAATGCGTTCGTCCACCTGAGCGCGGTCGTATCCACGCCGCACAAGCTCGAAGCCGTAGGGGGAAGTGTCGCTCATGGGGTTCCTGTCGAATGAGACCGGTGAGGTGATAGGGAGAATCCTAGGGGCCCAAACGGCGTGTCATCGAGCAGATGCCCGTTTGATCTGGAGAATGACACCCCTTTTGAGTGGCTAACGGCCGGAGCACTTGCGAGCAAGAGCACCGAAGCTCCCTACAAAGCATGGAAGGGGCCGTTCTGGCTAGTCCTCCGACGGCTTACCACCCGATCGTGGCGCCCCGACCGTTGCGCCAGCCTTGACGCCGGCGGCGCCCGGACCGCCGTTCGCCGCGGGCCTGGCGCCCGACGGCGCCTCGAAGGACTCCAACGCCTCGAGCACGTCCTGGACACGGGAGATCTCGGCGTTGATGTCCTCGCGGCGGCGGACCAGCACCTCCAGTTCGCGCTTGCCCTCCTCGACCATGCGCGTGGCCTCGGCCTCGGCTTCGCTCCTGATGCGCTCGGCCTCGCGCCCCAGCCCGGCCTTCTTCTGCTCGGCCTCCTTGAGCAGGGCCTCGGCCTTCTTGACCGCGGCGATGCGCACCTTGCTCGCCTCGGAGTTGGCCTCCGCCACCAGGTCCTTGGCCTTCGCTTCCGCCTCGGCCAGCTGGTCCTCGGCGGCCTTCACCAGGGCGTCGCACCGCTCGCCGGCGGACTTCATCGCCTCCGCGGACTCGCGCCGTGCGCGCTCGTGCAGCTCCTCGATCTCCGTGGTGATGCGGTCGCGCAGCTCCTCGGCGCGCTCCCGGATGGCGACCGCGTCCCGGCGCGCGCCCACGAGCAGCTCGTCGGCGTCCGTACGGGCCTGCTCCACCAGCGTGTTGCCCTCGATGGTGGCCTCGGTGACCAGCCGCTCGGCCTCGTTGCGGGCGGCGCCGACCATGGTGTCGGCCTGCGCCTCGGCGTCCGCGGTGGCCTTGTGGGCCTTCTCGGCGGCCTCGGCGGTCAGCTTCTCGGCCTCTGCCGTGGACTCCGTGATGAGCTTGTCGACCTGCGCGGCCGCCTCGGAGCGCCGCTTGTTGGCGTCCTGCCGCGCCTCGTCGAGGGTGCGCTCGGCCTCCTCGCGGGCCCCGGACGTGAGGCGCTCGGCCTCCGCCTCGGCCTCGGCCTTGAGGCGTTCCGCCTCGCTGCGCATCCGCTCGGCGTGCGCTTGCGCGGACCCGACGGTCTCGGCGGCCTCGGCGCGCAGCCGCTCGGCTTCGCCGGACGCGTCGGAGATGAGCTTCTCGGCCTTGGCGACGGACTCCGCGCGGACCCGCTCGGCCTCCGCGGCCGTCTCGGTGGCCAGCCGCTCCGCCTCGCTGACGGCCTCGCCGATCAGCGTGTCGGCCTGGGTCGCCGCGTCGGACCGGATGCGGTTGGCGTCCTCGCGGGCCTCGGCCCTCGCACGCGCCGCGTCCTGCTCTGCGGACGCGATGGAGTCGGACGCCTCCGTACGGACGCGCTGCGCGTGCTCGGCGGCCTCGGACCGCAGCCGCTCCGACTCGGCGATGGCCTCCGAGACGGTGTGCTCGGCCAGGGACTTCGCGGCCTCCGTCTCTTCCGCGACCTCGCGCCGCAGCCGGGCAGCGTCCTCGGCGGCCCGCTCCCGCTCGGCGTAGGCGTCGGAGCGGACCCGGTCCGCCTCCTCCTGCGCTTCCGAACGGGTGCGCTCCGCAGCGTGCTCGGCGGCGCTGCGCAGGCCCGAGACCTCCTCCTGGGCCTGCTCGTGCAGCCCGGCCACGGAGTCGCGCACCTGCTGGGCGGTCTGCTCGGCGTTCGCGACCATCTCGGTCGCGCGCCGGTCGGCCTCCTCGACCAGCCGGACCGCCTCGGCCTGCGCCTCCTCGATACGGGCGCGCGCGGAGGCCAGCAGCTCCTCGCTCTGCTCGCGGGCCCGCTCGCGCTCCTGGTCGGCCTCCTGGCGGGCCGAGCCGAGGGTCTCCTCGGCCTCGCGGCGGCGACGGGCGGCCTCCTCCTGGGCGGCGGCCAGCGCCTCGGCGGCCTCCGCGCCGACGCGCTCGGCGGCGGCAGCGGCCTCCGCGCGCACGCGGTCGGCCGTCTCCTGGGCCTCCGTCTTCAGCCGCTCGGCCTCGGCAGCGGCCTCGCTGCGCAGCCGTACCGCCACGGCCTCGCCCTCGGCGCGTGACTGCGAGGCGTCCGCGGCGGCCTCGTCACGCAGCCGCTCGGCCTCCGCCTCGGCCTGCGCCTGGAGCGTACGGATGCGCTCGGCGGACTCGGTGCGCAGCCGGTCCGTCTCCTCCGCGGCCTCGCGGCGGATGCGCTCGGCCTCCGCGCGTGCGTCGCTGAGCGCCTGTTCGGCCGCGGCGATCCGCTCCTCGGCCTCCGTGTGCAGCCGGGTCAGCTCGCCGGCGGCCTCGGCCCGCCGGGCCTCGACGGCGCGCTCGGCCTCCTCGCGCAGGGCCCCCGCGGCCCGCTCCGCCTCGGCCGTGGTGGCCTCGGCCTGCTCGGCGGCCTCCGCGCGGTGCCGATCGGCCTCGGCGCGGGTGCGCTCCAGGGTCTCCTCGGCCTGCCGGCGCAAGCCGGTGGCGCGCTCGATGGCCTCGGTACGCACCCGCTCGCTGTCGGCCGTCGCCGTGCTGCGCAGCTCGTCGGCGTCGGCCTTCGCCTTGGCCAGCAGCTCCTCGGCGCTCTTCGCGGCCTCCTCGATCTGCTGGATGGCCTCGCGCCGCGCCTCGCTGCGGATCCGCTCGCCCTCGGCGACCGCCTCGGCCCGCAGCTGCTCGGCCTCGCCGCGCAGCCGGCGCGCCTCCTCCTGCAGCTCGACCGTCTTGGCACGGTACTCCTTGGTGTCGTCCTTCGCGGCGCCCTTGAGCTCTTCGGCGATGTCGTGCGCCTCGGCGCGCAGCCGGTCCGCCTCGGTCTCCGCCTCGCGGCGGATCCGCTCGGCCTCCTCGGTCGCGGCCTTCGTGGTCGCCTTGGCGTCCTCGGACGCCTTGTTCAGTACGTCCTCGGCGGTGCGCGCGGCCTTGGACAGCTGCGACGCGGTCTCCTCGGCCGTGATCGAACGGGCCTTCTCGGCGGCCTTGGCGATCAACTCCTCGGCCTCGGCCTTGGCGTCCGCGACGACCTGCTCGGCCTCGGCCTTGGTGGTCTCGGCGTCCTTGGTGGCCTCGCTCACCAGGCGGGCGACCTGCTCCTTGGCGGTGCGGGTGCGCTGCTCGTTCGTCGACTCGGCGTTCGTGAGCGCCTTTGCCGCGGCGTCCTTCGCCTCCGCGAGGACCTTCTCCGCCTCGGCGCGGGCCTCGCGCAGCGCGGTCTCGGCCTCGGCCATGCGCTGCTCGGCGGCGCGGCTCAGCTCGGACGCCTGGCGGCGCGCCGACTCGGACTCGGTCGCGGAGGAGCTGCGCAGCTGCTCCGCGTGGTCGGTGGCCTCCTGGGCCTGGGTGGACGCCGCGTTGAGGAGCCGCTCGGCGTCGGTGCGGGCGCGGCGCAGGATCGCTTCCGCTTCGGCACGGGCGGTGTCCGCCTCATTACCCAGCCGCTGACGTGCCTCTTCGGTGAGCCGCTGGGCCTCGGCGCGGGCGGCGGCGAGCGCCTGCTCGGCCTCGGCGCGCGACTCGTCGAGCAGCCGGCGGGCCTGCTGCTCGGTACGGGCGCGCAGCTGCTCGGCCCAGGCCACGTTCTCGTTGACGTGCGACTCGACCGTGGCACGGCGCTCGGCGAGCTCCTGGTCGAGCTGCTGGCGGCGGGACACGGCCTCGGAGTGCAGCTCGGCCTGGAGGCGGGCCGCCTGCTCGGCGTGCTCCTGGAGGATGCGCTGGTTCTGGGCTCGGGCCTCGCGCAGCGCGGTCTCGGCCTCCGCACGCAGCTGGTCGGCCTGGACCTGGGCGTTACGCAGAAGCTGTTCGGCCTGGTAGCCGATGTCGGCGGCGTCGTAGGCAGGGCGGGACGCCAGGTTCCGGCGCGCCTCGTGGAGCTTGGCGCGCAACACCTCCACCTGGTAGCCGAGATCCTCGGCGTGCTGGACGGCCTTCTCACGCTCGGTCTTCAGCCGCTCCATCTCGGCCTCGAACCGAGAGAGATGATCGGCCTCAGGCCGTCGCCCGCTCTCCTGGCTTTCGTAGCCCCGCACTGCGCGGTCCCATCCGTCCCCTGGTCGCAAGTCTCTCCACACGAGCACCGTCCATCCGCCGAACGGGGCCCCCGGGGAATGGTGTCAGATCAACGGCGGAGCATGGGCTGCTGCCCCGACGCTCGTCCCCCGAAACCTGGACCCCGGCCTGCGACCCCCCGGCGAGCGGGGAGCCGCTCCAACCCTACCCGGCCAGCTCATCCGCTTGGCCGGGCCGAGCTGCTTTTTTACGGGCGGGGGTCCGGGGGTTGGCCCCGGGAACAGCAGCCCGGCCGGGGTCCGGGGGTCGGCCTCCGTCGGACAGGCAGTACGGACGTCAGTGCCCGGACGACTCAGCGGCCGCGGAGGTGACCAGCTCCGTGAGGACTCCGTGGCAGTCCTTCGGGTGCAGGAACGTGATGCGGGAGCCCATCGAGCCGCGGCGGGGCTCGTCGTAGAGGACGCGCACGCCCTTGTCCTTGATGTCGGCGGCGTCCGAGTCGACGTCCGCGGTGCCGAAGGCGATGTGGTGCACGCCCTCACCGTTCTTGGCCAGCCACTTGGCGACCGTCGAGTCCTCGCGGGTGGGCTCGAGCAGCTGGAGGTACGAGGCGCCGCCGTCGGAGGTCTCGTTGATCTTGAGCATGGCCTCCCGTACGCCCTGCTCCTCGTTGACCTCCGAGTGGAACACCTCGAAGCCGTACGTGGCACGGTAGAACTCAACAGTCTTGTCGAGGTCGAAACAGGCGATCCCGATGTGGTCGATTCGCGTCAGCATGGATTCAGTGCAGCGCTCCAGCGTTGGTTACGCAACGTGCGCGCGATCACACCGTCTGCCGGATGACGGGGTGGGTACCGGTCAGTACATTCAAGTAAACCCTCGTTCACTCCTCGGCATTGCGGCCGGAAGGGGATCTGTCTCATGTCTGGAACGACCGGTACCACCTCAGTGATCGTTGCGGGCGCGCGGACGCCCATGGGGCGGCTCCTCGGCTCGCTGAAGTCCTTCTCGGGTGCGGACCTCGGCGGCTTCGCAATCAAGGCCGCGCTGGACCGCGCCGGCATCGGCGGCGACCAGGTGCAGTACGTGATCATGGGCCAGGTGCTGCAGGCCGGGGCGGGGCAGATCCCGGCGCGCCAGGCCGCGGTCAAGGCCGGCATCCCCATGAACGTCCCGGCGCTCACGATCAACAAGGTCTGTCTCTCCGGGCTCGACGCCATCGCGCTCGCCGACCAGCTCATTCGTGCGGGTGAGTTCGACGTGATCGTCGCGGGTGGTCAGGAGTCCATGACCAACGCCCCGCATCTGCTGCCGAAGTCCCGCGAGGGCTTCAAGTACGGCGCGATCGAGATGCTCGACGCGATGGCGTACGACGGCCTGACCGACGCCTTCGAGGGCATCGCGATGGGCGAGTCCACGGAGAAGCACAACACCCGGCTGGGCATCGCCCGCCCGGAGCAGGACGAGTTCTCGGCTCTGTCGCACCAGCGTGCGGCCGCCGCGCAGAAGAACGGCGTCTTCGAGGCCGAGATCACGCCCGTGGAGATCCCGCAGCGCAGGGGCGAGCCCGTCGTCTTCAGCAAGGACGAGGGCATCCGCGGCGAGACGACCGTCGAGTCGCTGGCCAAGCTGCGCCCGGCGTTCACCAAGGACGGCACGATCACGGCCGGTTCGGCCTCGCAGATCTCCGACGGTGCGGCCGCGGTCGTGGTGATGAGCAAGGCCAGGGCCGAGGAGCTGGGCCTGGAGTGGCTCGCCGAGATCGGCGCCCACGGCAACGTGGCGGGTCCTGACAACTCGCTGCAGTCGCAGCCCTCCAACGCCATTCAGCACGCGCTGAAGAAGGAGGGGCTCGAGGTCGAGGACCTCGACCTGATCGAGATCAACGAGGCCTTCGCCGCCGTCGCGGTGCAGTCAATGAAGGACCTCGGGGTGTCTACCGAAAAGGTGAACGTCAACGGCGGCGCGATCGCCCTGGGTCACCCGATCGGGATGTCCGGCGCCCGTCTCGTGCTCCACCTCGCGCTCGAACTGAAGCGGCGCGGTGGCGGCGTGGGTGCGGCCGCGCTGTGCGGTGGCGGCGGGCAGGGGGACGCACTGATCGTGCGGGTGTCCAAGGGCTGACCCCCTTTCTTTCACCGGGGCTGGTCCCCCTGTACGAACACGTCTCGTCGGTACGACCCGGAACGGAGCTGTGATGCAGGACGTCGCCTCGCTGGTGGCCCAGGCCAGGGAAGGGCGGCCGCGGGCCGTGGCCCGGCTGATCTCCCTGGTGGAGGGGGCGTCCCCGCAGCTGCGGGAGGTCATGGAGGCGCTGGCGCCGCTGACGGGGCATGCGTACGTCGTGGGGCTCACCGGGTCGCCGGGTGTCGGTAAGTCGACGTCCACGTCCGCGCTCGTGACCGCGTACCGCAAGGCCGGGAAGCGGGTCGGCGTGCTGGCCGTCGACCCGTCGTCCCCGTTCTCCGGCGGTGCGCTGCTCGGGGACCGGGTGCGGATGTCCGAGCACGCATCGGATCCCGGCGTCTACATCAGGTCCATGGCCACGCGCGGCCATCTGGGCGGGCTCGCGTGGGCCGCACCGCAGGCGATCCGGGTGCTCGACGCCGCCGGGTGCGACGTCGTCCTCGTGGAGACGGTGGGGGTCGGCCAGTCCGAGGTCGAGATCGCCTCGCAGGCCGACACGTCGGTGGTGCTGCTCGCGCCCGGGATGGGCGACGGGATCCAGGCCGCGAAGGCCGGAATCCTCGAGATCGGCGACGTGTACGTGGTCAACAAGGCCGACCGGGACGGGGCCGACGCGACCGCCCGCGAGCTGAACCACATGCTGGGGCTCGGGGAGTCGCGCGCGCCGGGGGACTGGCGGCCGCCGATCGTGAAGACGGTGGCGGCGCGCGCGGAGGGCGTCGACGAGGTCGTCGAGGCGCTGGAGAAGCACCGGGCCTGGATGGAGGAGCGGGGCGTCCTCGCCGAACGGCGGCTGGCCCGGGCGGCGGGGGAGGTCGAGACGATCGCGGTCACGACGCTGCGGGAACGGATCGGCGACCTGCACGGCGACCGGCGCCTGAGCGCCCTGGCGGAGCGGATCGTGGCGGGAGAGCTCGACCCGTACGCGGCCGCGGACGAACTTGTGGCGGGGCTTACGGAGTCCTGACGGCTTCTGGCGGGTTCCTGGCGCCACGCCGGCCCTTCGCCCGGTGGGTGGTTCGCCCGTTGCGGCGGGCAGGGTGGCGCCCCAGGCCATCACCGTTGTGGGCAATCGTTCCTCCCCCAGTGCCTTAAGGGCCTGGGAGGTACCCCCAGGCGATGGCGGTCCCCCTGCTCGAGCGAAGCCGAGAGCAGGGGGAGGGTGGACACAACCCACGACGGCGGGTGCCCTCGCGTACGGCCTCAGCGCAGCTCCCCGTGGGCGCAGGCCAAGGCCGGGGCGACGGCTCAGTCGTCGTCGCGGTCGTCGTCCGGACGGTCAGCCGTCACCGCGCCGGACCGCAGGTCCACGTTCCAGTCCCGCTCGCCGTCGGAGGCGGTCGTCTCCACCTCCCAGCCGCGAGCCGTACCGTCGTCGTCCACGTCGACGGACGTCACGACCCCCCGCCCGGCAAGGGCCTCCGCGGCCTCCGCCGCCGACACGGACGCCCCGTTCAACGCCGCCCGAATACGCGCGGCGTCATCGTCGTCCTCGTGCTCGACATGCGAGCCGAGGACCTTGGCCGTACCCGGGTCGACCTGGACGCTGCGCCATTCGCCGCCCTTGGTGAGGACGTCGACGTCCCAGACCAGGCTCCGGTGCTCGTCCTCGAGGTCGGCCGAGACCGCCGTCCCCGGCGTGTGCGCGAGCGCCGCGGCGATGGCCTCGGCGGCCGTCACCCGCGCGGCCTTCGCCTGGGTGGCGTCCTCCGCGGCGTCGTCCCGCCCGTCGTCCTTGATCTGCACGCTCGACTCGCGAGCCGGCGCCTCGTCGTCGCCCGTGATCGCGAAGGCCGTCACGGTCCCGCCGGTGATGAGGGCCGCGGCGGCGCAGGCGATGACGATGGTGCGCTTCATGATGGTTCCTCCCGTAGTCGTACGGCTTCGCAACGTTCGTTGCGACGAGGACCAATCTGGCGGAGCGATGCTGAAGCCACCCTGAAGGAACCTGAAGAAGCCTTCAGGTTCCCTTTGCGAGGCTGTGCGCATGAGGCTGCTGATTGTCGAGGACGAGCGGCGGCTGGCCCTGTCGCTCGCCAAGGGCCTGACCGCCGAGGGATACGCCGTGGACGTCGTCCACGACGGGCTCGAGGGACTGCACCGGGCCGGCGAGGGCGCGTACGACCTCGTCGTGCTCGACATCATGCTGCCCGGTATGAACGGCTACCGGGTGTGCGCGGCCCTGCGCGCCGCCGGGCACGACGTACCGATCCTGATGCTCACCGCGAAGGACGGCGAGTACGACGAGGCCGAGGGGCTCGACACGGGCGCCGACGACTACCTCACCAAGCCGTTCTCGTACGTCGTGCTGGTCGCCCGTATCAAGGCGCTGCTGCGCAGGCGCGGCCGGGCGGGCGGCTCGCCCGTGCACCGGGTGGGGGAGCTCCGGGTCGACACCGCGGCCCGCCGGGTGCTCCGTGGTGAGGACGAAGTCCCGCTCACGGCAAAGGAGTTCGCCGTGCTGGAGCATCTGGTGGTGCGCGCCGGCGAGGTCGTGTCCAAGGCGGAGATCCTCGAGCACGTCTGGGACTTCGCGTACGAGGGCGATCCGAACATCGTCGAGGTGTACGTGAGCGCGCTGCGGCGCAAGCTGGGCGCCCGGCTCATCAGAACCGTGCGCGGCGCCGGATACCGGCTGGAGGCCGCGCAGTGAGGCGGCTCCTGGGGTCCGTACGGTCGAGAGCCACGCTCGGTGCGACGCTCGTCGTCGCCGTCGCACTGGTCGCCGCGGGCGCCGCCGTCGTCCTCGCGCTGCGCGCGAATCTGACGGGTCAGGCGGGCGGCCAGGCCGAGTCGGCCGCGCGCAGGGTGGCCGCCGATCTGGCGGGTCACACGCCGTTCGACCGGCTGGACCTGGAGGGCGACGACCCGGTGCAGGTCTTCGACGAGCGCGGGCGGCTGCGCGCCGTCAGCGAGGACCTGGAGCGCATCAGCGGTACGGGCCACGGCGCCGTGCGGCCCGAGGCGGTGCCGGCGTCGGACGATGACGAGGAGGAGCGCGACGAGGACTCCCTCGAAGCGGGCGAGATCTCCGAGGAGGCCGCCTTCACCGAGGGCTCGGCGACGGTCGACGGCGAGACCGAGGACTACCGGTTCGCCGCGGTCCAGGTGGAGGTGGACGGACAAGGCACCCTCACGGTCTACGCGGGCGCGCCCCTCTCCGCCGAGCAGAGCGCCGTCCGCACCGCGTTGACCGCCATGTTCGTCGGCTTCCCGCTGCTGCTCGCCGTCGTCGCCGCCGTGACGTGGCTGGTGACCAGGCGCGCCCTGCGGCCCGTGGAGGACATACGCCGCGAGATGGCCGCCATCACGGCGTCCGAGGACCTCGCGAGGCGCGTGCCGCAGCCGGATACGCACGACGAGATCGCCCGCCTGGCGCGGACCACCAATGAGACGCTCGCCGCGCTCGAGGCCTCCGTGGAGCGCCAGCGCCGGTTCGTGGCGGACGCCTCGCACGAGCTGCGCAGCCCCATCGCCAGCCTTCGGACCCAGCTCGAAGTGGGCGCCGCCCACCCCGGGCTGCTGGACGTCGACGGAGCGGTCGCGGACACCGTACGCCTGCAGCAGCTCGCCGCCGACCTGCTGCTGCTCGCGCGCCTTGACGCGGGGGAGCGGCCCGGCGGAACCCGGCTGGACCTGGCGGCGCTGGTACGCGAGGAGCTCTCCCAGCGGACGGCCGACCGCGTCCCTGTGGCGACGGACCTGGAGCAGGTGGAGGTGGCCGGGTCGCGCGGGCAGTTGGCCCGCGTACTGGGGAACCTGCTGGACAACGCGCAACGGCACGCCCGCTCGCGTGTCACCGTCTCCGTGCGGGCCCGGGGGTCCCATGCCGTGCTCGAGGTCGCCGACGACGGAGACGGCGTGCCGGAGGGGGAACGGGACCGGATCTTCGAACGGTTCGTACGCCTCGACGACGCCCGAGCCCGGGACGACGGAGGGGCGGGACTGGGCCTGGCGATCGCGAGGGATGTGGCGCTACGCCACGGCGGAACCCTGACGGTCCGAAGCGCCCCTGGTGGGGGCGCGCACTTCGAACTCCGGCTTCCCGCCGACTAGTTGGGAGGCGCCTACCGCGTTGTGCCCACGACGCACGGCACCCTACGGCTTCCCCCGCTGCGCCCGCAGATGCTCCGCCACCGGCCTGAGCGATTTATGGAGCTCCTCGAGCGCCTCGGGCGAGAGCAGCTCGATGAAGTGCCGCCGCACCGACGACACATGGTGCGGCGCAACCCGCCGCATGGTCTCCATCCCCTGCTCGGTCAGCACGGCATACAGCCCGCGGCGGTCCGACTCGCAGTTCTCGCGGCGCACGAGCTGGGCGTTCTCCATGCGCGTGATCTGGTGCGAGAGGCGGCTCTTGGACTGGAGGGTCGCGGCGGCCAGGTCGCTCATCCGCATGCGGTGGCCCTCGGCCTCCGACAGATTGACGAGAATCTCGTAGTCGTTCATCGTCAGGCCGAACGGCTGCAGGTCCCGCTCCAGCTGGTACATCAACAGCCTGTTGACTTCCAGGTGAGTGCGCCAGGCGCACTGCTCCGCATCCGTCAGCCAGCGCGTGGCCGTCTCGGTCTCCATGAGTCGATTCTACCTAAAGAAGTTGAAAGGTAAACGAGTGTGGGGGGTGTGACAGCGCGCACGCGTTCGATGTCACACTCCGCAGACTACCGCTCACAGGCCGAAGCGCCGCTGGAGATCCCCCAGCTGTCCGGGAAGGCGCGGTGCGCCTGCCTGCTGACCGTGCTGTCCCTGGTGACCGGATACCCCATGACCGCCGGGCACACCCGCCTCGTGCGGGACGGCGCCCGTCGCCTGCTCGGCCATGAGGGCCTCCGTCGACTGCAGCAGGACCGTACCCGCCCCGACGAACTCGAACTGGTGCTCCTCGCCGGACGCCCCGCCGACCCCTGTCATCGCACGTAGACCGCCCATGAGGCCTGTCATGTACCCGTGGTCGTAGTGGTGGCACGGCGACGGGCAGTCCGCCCAGCCGACGAGTGCCTGCGGGTCGACCCGGATGGGGGGCTCCATGAACACCACGGGGCCGTTCGATGCGGCCACGAACTTGCCCGTTCCGATCAGTGTCAGAAAGCCGGGAACGATCGACTGCTTCAGCGAGAGACTTGGCTGAAAAGCGAGGAGGTTGCCTGAGCGAATGGTCAGGTTGCCCTCGTCCAGGTCGTACGAGTTGACGTCGAAGGCCCGGTCCGCGAGCAGCATCTTGCCCTGGCCCTCGGCGACGACCCACTCGCCCGCGTGCAGCGGCGAGTGGAAGGCCGTACGGACGAGACGGTCCAGGCGGCCGTGCCCGACGCCGTTGAACTCGATCGACCCGTAGTAGGCGATCATCTTGCCCTTCTGCAGGAACCACTGGGTGCCCTTGAGCTCCACGCAGAAGGTGTACGCGTTGACGTTGTCGTCGGCCGGCAGCGTCATCGGGTCGTGGATCACCGGGCCCGGGGCCCCGTAAGCGCTCACAGCTTCTCCTCCGAGGCCTGTACGTACACCGCGCCGCTGCCGGAGAGCTCCAGCTGGAACGCCTCCCCGGAGCCGCGCCCCACCATGTCGCGCCAGCCGAGCGCCGTGGACAGCTTGTTGCGTACGTCGCCGTGGTGGGCCACGTATGCCTGCGGGTCCACGTGGACCGGGCGCTGCGGTGTGATCGGCACCTCGATGACCCCGCCGTGCGCCATGACGGCGACCGAGCCGTGGCCCTTGAGTGTCGTGGTGAACAGGCCCTGGCCCGTCACCTGGCCGCGGACCATGCCCATGACCCCGCCCTGGGAGCCCATGAACATCGTGCCCTGCTGCAGCGTTCCGTCGAAGGCGAGCAGCCGGTCCGCCTCCACGTACAGGGTGTCGCCGGTCAGACTGATCACCTGGATGTGGTGGCCGCCGTGGCCGAACAGCACGGTCCCGCTGCCCTCGACCGTCATCAGCGGAGTGGCCTCGTTCGCGACACGCCTGCCGATCATCGACATCAGGCCGCCCTGTCCTCCCTGGATGTTCGGAGTGAAGGAGACGTCGCCCTTGTAGGCGAGCATGGCGCCGCGCTGGCTGAACATCCGCTGGCCGGGCGCGATCGTCGCCTCGACCATCTTGGAGTTGATCTCACGGAAGGGCATCTCAGACGTCCCCTCCGATCGTGTTGCGCTCACTGGGCTGTACGTAGACCAGCCCATCGCCCTCGAAGCGGATCTGGAAGGCCTCGCCGCCGCCCTCGCCCATGAAGGTGCGGAAGGTCACGCCCGACTGGAAGCTCTGGCGTACGTTCCCCTGGTGCGCGATGTACGCGCCGGGGTCGACGGAGAGCGGGTACTGCGGGCTCACGCGCAGCACCACCGCCGGGCCGTCGGACATGAGCGCGGCCTGGCCGTGGCCCTCGACCGTGGTCGTGAACAGGCCGTTGCCCTGGGACGCGCCGCGCAGCCCGGTGAACGAGGTGCCGGTGCGCAGGCCCGCGTCGGTGCACAGGAGATTGCTGGACTCGACGTAGAGCTTGTCGCCCTGCAGGCTGACGAGGTTGATCTCGGAGGCGCGGTCGGCGAACCAGCAGGTGCCGTGGCCCTTCACCTCCATCACGGTCATCTGCTCACCGGTCAGGCGACGGGTCACCATGCCGCGAATGCCCTCGCCGCCGCCGCTCATCTTCTTGAACGCCATCTGGCCGTCGTAGGCGACCATCGAGCCGTTCTTCGCCTTGACGGCGTCGCCGGACATGTCGACGGCGAGCACCTTGCTGCCCTGGAGTCGGAACGTTGCCACGGAAGGGACCGTAGCGGCACAAAGCCGGGCGCCGACAGGCCCCACGGGATGATCGGACCCTGATGAGACCCCTAGTACCTGCCGGATGCCACAATGGGCCCGCTTGTGCTTCTGTTCACAAGATCAACGTCAAGGCATCGTGCCCGGGCGATCACGCCCCCCGTCGTATCCCACCGAAGGTGACCTCCGTGGACATCAAGACCGCATCCGCACTCCGCCGCCTCCGACTGGTCTCCGCCCCGGAGGCCGTCTCATTTCTGCTGCTGCTCGTCTGCTCGGTGCTGAAGCGGACCACGGACTTCAACGCCGTCCCGGTGATGGGCATGATCCACGGCGTGCTGTTCATCCTGTACGTGATCTTCTGGCTGGACGCCTGGAACCGCACCAAGTGGGGCATCGGGACGGCTGCCCTCTACTTCGTCCTCTCGATCCTGCCGACCGGCGGCTTCTTCGCCGAGCGCAAGCTGAAGCGGGCGGCCGAGGACGCCGTCATCGCCACCCGCGCCCGCAAGGAAGGGATCCTCAACACATGATCGTCGCCTTCTCCGTGACCCCGCTCGGGGTCGGCGAGGACGTGGGGGAGTACGTCGCCGACGCCGTGCGCGTCGTCCGCGAGTCCGGGCTCCCGAACCGCACCGACGCCATGTTCACCTCCATCGAGGGCGAGTGGGACGAGGTCATGGACGTCGTCAAACGCGCCGTCGCCGCGGTCGAGGCGCGCGCACCGCGCGTCTCGCTCGTACTGAAGGCCGACATCCGTCCCGGCGTGACGGACGGCCTCACCTCGAAGGTCGAGACGGTGGAGCGGCACCTTTCTGCGTGACACCGACCCGGCTCCTCGAAAGCCCCGGCCCGCGCGGGCCGGGGCTTTGTGCGGTGCGGCCCCGCCACGGGGCGTCCGGACCGAAGCGCGAGACAGGGCTGACCGGGTTATGACCGGCCGGTAAGGTCAAGTACGTGCCGAAGCCGCTCAGCCTTGCCTTCGATCCCATCGCCCGCGCCGACGAACACTGGCAGCAGCGCTGGGGCAATGTCCCGTCCATGGCCGCGATCACCTCGATCATGCGCGCTCACCAGATCCTGCTGGCCGAGGTCGACGCGGTCGTCAAGCCGTACGGCCTGACCTTCGCGCGCTACGAGGCGCTTGTACTGCTCACGTTCTCGAAGTCCGGCGAGCTGCCGATGTCGAAGATCGGTGAGCGCCTGATGGTCCACCCGACCTCGGTCACCAACACCGTGGACCGCCTCGTGAGGTCCGGCCTCGTCGACAAGCGGCCCAACCCGAACGACGGCCGCGGCACGCTCGCCTCCATCACGGACAAGGGCCGCGAGGTCGTCGAGAAGGCCACGCGGGACCTGATGGCGATGGACTTCGGACTCGGCACGTACGACGCGGAGGAGTGCGGCGAGATCTTCGCCATGCTGCGGCCGCTGCGGGTCGCGGCACACGACTTCGAGGAGTAGGGCGCCGCAAGATCGCCCCATGCGCCCCGTTACGCTCGTGTCCATGAATCGAAGCGTGCTGACCCGCTACCGCGTCATGGCCTACGTCACCGGCGTCCTGCTGGTCCTGCTCACCCTCGGCTGCATCGGCAAGTACGGCCTCGGGATGGATGGTGCCGCGGACTTCACCAAGGTCGTGGGCATCGCGCACGGCTGGCTGTACGTGGTCTATCTCGTCTTCGCCTTCGACCTCGGGTCCAAGGCCAAGTGGCCGGTCGGCAAGCAGCTGTGGGTGCTCCTCGCGGGCACCATCCCGACCGCCGCCTTCTTCGTGGAGCGCAAGATCTCCCGTGAGCTCGAGGCCAAGGTCGCCGAGGACGGCGCGGCGGTCGCCAAGGCCTGACCGGCCGGACAACGCCGTATAACCGGACAACGCCGTATAACGGGTCGCATGGCCGCATCCGACGATCACCCGCTGATCGGCGCCGCACACCGGCTCGCCGCCGATGTGCTCGCCCCGGCCGCCGAGGCGGCCGACCGCGAGGGCGTGACGCCCGAGACGATCGCCGCGGTGAAGGCGTCCGGCGTGCTTGGTGTCGGCGCCCCCGAGCAGTACGGCGGTGCGGACGCCCCGGCCGCCGTCGCCCGGGAGATCGCGGAGATCCTGGCGGGGGCCTGCTGCTCGACGTTCTTCGTGCAGGCCCAGCACCACACGCCCGTGCAGCTTCTGCGGACCGGCGAGGAGGCCGCGCGCGAGCGCTGGCTGCGCCCGCTCGCCGAGGGGGCACTGCTCGCCGGGATCGCCTTCTCGCATCTGCGGGCGTTTCCCGACCGGCCGGTGCGGGTCACCCGGGAGCGCGCGGGCTGGCGCTTCGACGGGCGGGTGCCCTGGTACACGGGCTGGGGGCTCAACGACCTGTTCCTGCTGGGCGGGGCCACCGAGCACGGCGAGGTGGTCTTCGCCGCTGCCGAGCCCCGCGAGCAGCCCGGCCTGACGCCCACCGCACCCCTCCAGCTGGCGGCCCTGACCGGTACGCGCACGGTGGGCCTGGTCCTGGACGGCCTCGTACTGCCCGACGAGGCGGTCGTGCAGCGCCTCCCGCACGAGGAGTGGGCCACTGCCGACCGCCCGAAGAACACCAACACCAACCCGGCGGTCTTCGGCGTCGCACGCGCCGCGCTGGATCTGCTGGACGCACACGGCGACCCCGAGGCGAAGGAGACGGCCGGTGTCCTGCGCGACCGCCTGGAGATCACGCACCGGGACGCCTACGCGCTCGTGGACGAGGTCCCGGCCGGCGAGCGCATCCCCGACCGGCTGCGGCTCAAGACCCGCGCGTACGACCTGATGCGTGCCGCCACCACCGCGGCGATCGTCGCGGGTGGTGGCCGTGCCTTCGCGCTGAGCAGTCCGGCCCAGCGGCTGGCGCGCGAGGGCCTCTTCCTGGTGGTGCAGGGCCAGACGGCTGACGTACGCGCCGCACATCTTGTGGCATTGCGGTCCTGACCTGCAGCGATGGGTTCGGTGCCGGACTGGTGGGAGCCGGTCCGTCGACATTTACTTGGACGTCCTAGTAACTTCGAAGTATGGACGCTGACGCCATCGAGGACGGCCGCCGCCGCTGGCAGGCCCGCTACGACGCTGCGCGTAAGCGCGAAGCCGACTTCTCGACGCTCTCCGGGGATCCCGTCGAGCCGGTCTACGGGCCTCGGCCCGGGGATACGTACGAAGGGTTCGAGCGGATCGGCTGGCCCGGCGAATACCCGTTCACGCGCGGCCTGTATGCGACCGGCTACCGCGGCCGCACCTGGACCATCCGCCAGTTCGCAGGCTTCGGCAACGCCGAGCAGACCAACGAGCGCTACAAGATGATCCTGTCGAACGGCGGCGGCGGACTCTCGGTCGCCTTCGACATGCCGACCCTCATGGGCCGCGACTCGGACGACTCGCGGTCCCTCGGCGAGGTCGGCCACTGCGGCGTGGCGATCGACTCGGCGGCGGACATGGAGGTCCTGTTCACGGGCATCCCGCTGGGCGACGTGACGACGTCGATGACGATCAGCGGGCCGGCGGTGCCCGTCTTCTGCATGTACCTCGTTGCCGCGGAACGCCAGGGCGTCGACATCTCCGTCCTCAACGGCACGCTCCAGACGGACATCTTCAAGGAGTACATCGCGCAGAAGGAGTGGCTCTTCCAGCCCGAGCCCCATCTGCGTCTGATCGGCGACCTGATGGAGTACTGCGCGCGGAACATCCCCGCGTACAAGCCGCTCTCCGTCTCCGGCTACCACATCCGGGAGGCGGGCGCGACGGCCGCGCAGGAGCTGGCGTACACGCTCGCGGACGGCTTCGGGTATGTCGAGCTGGGGCTCAGCCGGGGTCTGGACGTGGACACCTTCGCGCCGGGGCTGTCGTTCTTCTTCGACGCGCACGTCGACTTCTTCGAGGAGATCGCCAAGTTCCGCGCGGCACGCCGCATCTGGGCGCGCTGGATGAAGGAGGTGTACGGCGCGAGAACGGAGAAGGCGCAGTGGCTGCGGTTCCACACGCAGACCGCGGGCGTCTCGCTGACCGCCCAGCAGCCGTACAACAACGTCGTACGCACGGCCGTCGAGGCGCTCGCGGCGGTCCTCGGCGGCACCAACTCGCTGCACACCAACGCCCTCGACGAGACCCTCGCCCTGCCGAGCGAGCAGGCGGCGGAGATCGCGCTGCGCACGCAGCAGGTGCTGATGGAGGAGACCGGGGTCGCCAACGTGGCCGATCCGCTGGGCGGTTCGTGGTACGTCGAGCAGCTCACCGACCGTATCGAGGCGGATGCCGAGCGGATCTTCGAGCAGATCAAGGAGCGGGGGCGGCTGGCGCACCCCGACGGGCAGCACCCCATCGGTCCTGTCACCTCCGGGATCCTGCGCGGCATCGAGGACGGCTGGTTCACCGGGGAGATCGCGGAGTCGGCGTTCCGGTACCAGCAGGCGCTGGAGAAGGGGGACAAGAAGGTCGTCGGCGTCAACGTCCACCAGGGGTCTGTGACCGGGGATCTGGAGATTCTGCGGGTCAGTCATGAGGTGGAGCGGGAGCAGGTTCGCGTCCTTGCGGAGCGCAAGGGGGAGCGCGATGGCGCCCGCGTGCGTGCGGCCATCGAGGCGATGCTCGCGGCCGCGCGGGATGGGGCGAACATGATCGAGCCCATGTTGGGGGCGGTGCGCGCCGAAGCCACGCTCGGGGAGATCTGCGACGCCCTCCGGGACGAGTGGGGGGTGTACACGGAGCCGCCCGGGTTTTAGCGATTCCCGCCGTCGTGGGCTGTGCCCACCCTCCCCCAGCTACCGCTGGGAGGTGCCCCCGGCCCTGCGGAACGCCTGCCCACAACGGTGTGCGGCGTGCTCAGTCGGCTGCCAAACCCCCGACCAGCAGGCGCGTGAACCTGGCCGCCCACTCCTCGTCCACCGGCTGTGCGCTCACCAGGGCGCGGTGGACCACCGCCCCCGCGACCACGTCGAAGATGAGGTCTGCCGTGCGGGCGGCTGTGGGGTCCTTCTCCAAGGGGAGTTCGCCTCGTGCCTGGGCGCGGCTGCGGCCCTCCAGTACGAGCCGCTTCTGGCGCTCCACGATGGACGTGCGGATGCGTTCGCGCAGCGGCTCGTCGCGAGTTGACTCCGCCACTACCGCCATGAGCGCGGTCTTCGCCTCAGGGCGGTCCAGGATCGCCGCGAACTGGAGCACCACGCCCTCGATGTCGGCAGCCAGGCTGCCGCGGTCCGGGAGTTCGAGCTCGTCGAAGAGGACCGCCACCGCGTCCACGACGAGCTCGTTCTTGCCGGCCCAGCGCCGGTACAGCGTCGTCTTCGCGACGCCCGCCCGGCTCGCCACATCGCCCAACGTGAGCTTGGACCAGCCGAGTTCGACCAGCGCGGCCCGCGTCGCCTCCAGGATCGCGGCATCCGCCGCGGCGCTGCGCGGGCGGCCCGTACGGGGTGCGGAGGGCATACGGCTCGGCATGCGGGCGACCATACCCGCCGCGCCTGTGCCCTTGGCCCAGTGAGGCAGATCACCGGACAAGAGCCCCGCAACACCGCCCCGGCGCCCCGCCGCACAGTTACGCTACGACCCGTAGCGAAATGTGTGGCGGGGGCGCTCGCAGGGCATCTCGCATCGAAAGAGTGACAACCACCCGCGCCTGGTGGGGACCCGGCGCAGTGCAGAACACCAACGCTTTTCACAGTCGCGCGCGAAAGGGGGAGGATGTAGCCATGCAGCCTAGGAACATGTCCATGAGCGGCGTCGTCGACCTCGCCGCGGTGAAGGCGGCCCAGGAGGCCAAGGCGAAGGCGGAGCAGGCGCGCGCCGAAGCGGCCCGGCAGGGCGGGGGCGGAGCCGTGTCCCCCGCCAGCCTCGTCATCGATGTCGACGAGGCGGGTTTCGAGCTCGACGTCCTGCAGCGCTCCACCGAGGTCCCGGTCGTCATCGACTTCTGGGCCGAGTGGTGCCAGCCGTGCAAGCAGCTCGGTCCTCTCCTCGAGCGGCTGGCGCTGGAGTACAACGGGCGCTTCGTCCTGGCCAAGGTCGACGTCGACGCCAACCAGATGCTTATGCAGCAGTTCGGGATCCAGGGCATCCCGGCGGTCTTCGCGGTGGTGGCCGGCCAGGCGCTGCCGCTCTTCCAGGGTGCGGCCCCCGAGGCGCAGATCCGCCAGACCCTGGACCAGTTGATCCAGGTCTCCGAGGAGCGCTTCGGTCTGACGGGCCTGACGGTCGACCTGGACGCGCAGGGCGAGGAGGCAGTGGTCCCCCAGGTGCCGGCGGGCCCGTACGACGCGTTGCTCGAGGCCGCGGTGCAGGCGCTGGACGCGGGCGACCTGGGCGGTGCCGTCCAGGCGTACAAGAACGTCCTCGCCGACGACCCCGGCAACACGGAGGCGAAGCTGGGCCTGGCCCAGGCCGAACTGCTGAAGCGGGTGCAGGACGTGGACCCGCAGCAGGTGCGCAAGGAAGCGGCCGACAAGCCCGGCGACGTTGCGGCGCAGATCGTCGCCGCCGACCTGGATCTGGTGGGCGGCCATGTCGAGGACGCCTTCGGCCGACTCATCGAGACGGTGCAGCGCACGGCGGGTGACGACAGGGACACGGTGCGGGTGCGGCTCCTCGAGCTCTTCGAGGTGGTCGGTTCCGATGATCCGCGCGTGGCGACGGCCCGCAGGGCGCTGGCGCGGGCGTTGTTCTGACCCTTCGTTAGCGCTGGGGCTTGTGATGCCCGAGTGAAAGATTTGCTGAGGGGGATTAGTGCGGCCGCGTTTTACCAAATCTTGGTAAACGCGGCCGCTGTTACTCCAAGTAAGTCGGGGCCGGATTTCTGTCCGGTTCTGCCCGATGATCCACCGAAGTGTTAACGCCTGAGGTGGCACCCTCCGTTGCCATTCGATACCCGCCGGTACTGGTTCGGTTATACCGCCGTTACTAGTGAGTAACGAACCCCCTTGTGTCGGCGCCGAGAATGCACCACGATCAGCCACGCTCGGTCCATTGCCTTGTGCCCGACAGCCAATCGGGCAAAGGGTTTTCTGGGTCCCCACCGAGTGGGCCGGCGGACAGGAGCGCCGGCCGAGGACAGGGGGGTCTCCGTCGTGAGGCGGAGCCTGTCCATGAGGTTGTGCGTGATGAGTCAGGCGCGACCAGTGGTTGTCGCTCGGGGGTGATCGCCGGTGATTCGGGTGCCGTCAGCGCCTCGAAGCGGCGCTCTCCTTCCCGAGGACGTAGCACTTCTCCCATCCCAGGTCGGGCCCTGTAGCACGACCGGAGATGTACGTCCGAGAAGGAGGAAATATGGAGTCCCAGGTGCGTGGCGGGACCAGATGGAAGCGGTTCGCGGTGGTGATGGTGCCCAGCGTGGCCGCCACCGCGTGCATAGGTGTCGGACTGGCGCAGGGCGCGCTCGCAGCGTCGTTCAGCGTCTCTGGCCAGTCGTTCAAGGTGACGACGGACCAGCTCGTCGGCGAGGGCTTCTCGCAGTACGGAGCCATTGACGAGGGTTACACCCTCAAGGGCGAGAAGACGGCGCACCCGGTCGCGGTGTCCGGCTTCAAGACCGCGACGATCACGAACATGTGCCAGTCCGTGGTCACCCCGGACGTGCCGTTCCTCGGTTCCGTCAGCCTGAAGCTGACGGCCGGTGACGGCGGCACGCCGGTCAAGGCGCAGAACCTGTACATCGACGTGGCCGACCTCCAGGCCGACGCCACGTTCAAGAACATCGACATCGGTGTGGCCGCAGGGGACGCCGACAAGGGTCCGGGCATCTCCAAGGGAGACCAGGCGAACCCGTTCGGCTTCGCCCAGCAGGCCGACTCGGTCGTGCTGAAGAACGTGAAGCAGACGGCGTGGGCCACCACCGCCGGAACCTTCAAGCTCAGCGGTCTGAAGATGTCGCTGTCCACGGGCGTCAAGGAGTGCTACTAGGCACTCCGGTGACGGGCGGGGGAGCCTGCGGCTGTCCCGCCCGTCCGCTCGAGCCTGCCCTCACGCGCGGCAACACCCCTTAATCCAGCCTTCACTTCCCACAGCAACGCCGTTCCAGGGAGCTGTTTTCCATGAGCGCCGAGACTCCGGCTACGCGCGGCCGATTCACCGACTGGCGGCTGCGGTTCCGCGCCTGGCGTGGCGATCGACCGTTCTGGGCCGGCCTGTTCATCCTGTTCGGTGGATTTCCGATCGCCTACTTCCCGTACGCGAACCTCCAGCTCGGTCATCTGACGCTGGCGATGGCCACCACAGCGGGCGCGGGGTCCCTGATCATCGGTGTGCTGCTGATCGTGCTCGGCATAAGCCTGTGGTTCCAGAAGCACGTCCGGGTCTTCGCGGGTGTCGCGGCGATTCTGCTGGCGCTGGTGTCGATCCCGGTGTCCAACCTCGGCGGCTTCGTGATCGGCTTCCTGTTCGCGCTCATCGGCGGTGCGATGGCCGTCGCCTGGGCGCCGGCTGCGCCGCCCGAGGCCGACGCCGGGACGGGCACGGCCGTGGACGGGGTGAGCAATGGGGGTCCCTCCCAGGCCCCTAAGGCACTGGGGGAGAACGACCTGTCAGGAACGATCCCGGCCAACGGGGCGAACGGGAGGCACAGTGCCGGCTGACGAGGTGACCCACGGGACTGATGTGGACGAGTCCCGTGTGAGAACCGGGCCGCGCCACGCGGCACCCAAGAAGCCGCTGTTCACCAGGTTCCACATGCCGGCCGGCAAGGCCTTGGCCGTGGCCGCGATGCCCACGGCGGTCCTCATGGGGATGGGGTTCACGCCGACGCTCGCCCGCGCCCAGGACCAGCCGTCGACGAAGAACCTGACGGTCGACGAGTACCAGGACTGCGTCGAGGCTCTGGACGACTCCGCGGACGGCAAGGACGCGTCGGCGACGCCGTCGCCCTCCGCCTCCGCGTCGGAGAGCGCCACCGAGTCCGGCGACAAGTCCGAGGCGTCGCCGTCCAAGGACACGACCTCTTCGCCGGATTCAGGTTCCGACGACAAGGCCGAGCCGTCGCCGTCGGCGTCCTCCACGGGCACGCCGGAGAAGTCGTCGGGCAGCGGTACGTCCACCGTGACGCCGGCCCCCTCGGCGTCCGAGAGCGGCGACAACCTGCTGGGCAGCATCGGCGACGCGATCACGGACGTCTTCACGGGCGGCAGCGGCTCTTCGACGAGTGCGACGCCCACGCCGTCCGCGTCGGCGAGCGCGAGCAAGGACACGTCCGGCGACGACGCGTCCGACACCGTCAAGGACACCGCCGACAAGGTCACCAAGACGGTCGAGGACACCGTCAAGGACTCGACCGACGCGGCGACCAAGGCGGCGGGGGACACCGCGGACAAGGTCACCGACGCGGCCACCGCGACCCCCAGCCCGTCCGCGAGCACCACGGACGCGGATGACTGCCCGGCCGCCACCGACGACGAGGGCGGCGTCGAGAAGACCGTGGCCCTGCCCGACGACCCCTGGTACCTCGACGCCAGCTCGCTGCTGCTCAAGGGCGCCGACTACCAGGGCGTCGTCAAGGTGAAGACCGCCAACGGCACGGTCAAGGAGGTCCTCAAGTACGTCATCTCCGACGGCACGGACATCGGCGACCTGCACCAGACGGTCAAGGACGACCAGGCCGGCAAGACCTACCACGTGCAGGCGGCCGAGGGCTCGACGTCCACGATCCGCGACGGCAAGACGGTCATGTACACGGAGAGCATCTCCGGCAACCTGTTCGGCCTGGTGCCGGTCACGTTCAGCCCGGAGAACCCGCCGCCGCTGAACATCCCGCTGATCTACTTCACCAAGGTGAAGGTCGTGCAGGCCGGCCAGTTCGGCGGCACCCTGCACGTACCGGGACTGCACCAGTACACGACCGACCTGAACTGACCGGGCACTGCCGCAGCCGCGGTCGTATCGGACCCGTCCGGGAGCCGCACACAGCTGAGGGCGCCCCCTGCCACAGGGGGCGCCCTCAGCTCGTTGCGGTGTGGGATCAGTCCCGTGCGCCGCTGCCCAGGTGGTGCACCCGGACCATGTTGGTGGTGCCGGGGACGCCGGGGGGCGAGCCGGCGGTGATGACCATGATGTCGCCCTCGTTGTAGCGCTGGAGCTTGAGCAGCTCGGCGTCGACGAGGTCGACCATCGCGTCGGTGTTGTCCACGTGCGGGACGACGAACGACTCCACGCCCCAGCTCAGCGCGAGCTGGTTGCGGGTGGACTCCTCCGTGGTGAAGGCCATGATCGGCTGGGAGGCGCGGTAGCGCGACAGCCGGCGGGCGGTGTCACCGGACTTGCTGAAGGCGACCAGCGCCTTGCCGCCCAGGAAGTCCGCGATCTCGCAGGCGGCACGGGCGACCGAACCGCCCTGCGTACGAGGCTTCTTGCCGGGCACCAGCGGCTGCAGGCCCTTGGACAGCAGCTCCTGCTCGGCCGCGACGACGATCTTCGACATCGTCTTCACGGTCTCGATGGGGAACGCGCCGACCGACGACTCGGCCGACAACATGACCGCGTCCGTGCCGTCCAGGATCGCGTTGGCCACGTCGGACGCCTCGGCGCGCGTGGGGCGGGAGTTGGTGATCATCGACTCCATCATCTGGGTCGCGACGATCACCGGCTTGGCGTTGCGGCGGCACAGCTCGATCAGGCGCTTCTGCACCATGGGGACCTTCTCGAGCGGGTACTCGACGGCCAGGTCGCCGCGGGCGACCATCACGCTGTCGAACGCCATCACGACGTCCTCCATGTTCTCGACCGCCTGCGGCTTCTCCACCTTGGCGATGACGGGGACCCGGCGGCCCTCCTCGTCCATCACCCGGTGCACGTCCTTGACGTCGTTGGCGTCCCGGACGAAGGAGAGCGCGACCATGTCGCAGCCCATGCGCAGCGCGAAGCGGAGGTCCTCGATGTCCTTCTCGGACAGCGCCGGGACGTTCACGTGGGCGCCGGGCAGGTTGATGCCCTTGTGGTCGGAGATGACGCCGCCCTCGATGACGACAGTCCTGACGCGGGCGCCCTCGACCTCGACGACCTTCAGTTCGACGTTGCCGTCGTTGATCAGGATCGGGTCGCCCTTGGAGACGTCGCCGGGCAGCCCCTTGTAGGTCGTGCCGCAGATCGACTTGTCGCCCGGGACGTCCTCGATGGTGATGGTGAACTCGTCACCGCGCACCAGCTCGACGGGACCCTCGGCGAAGGTCTCCAGGCGGATCTTGGGGCCCTGGAGGTCGGCGAGGACGCCGACGGCCTTCCCGGTCTCCTTGGCGGCGGCCCGGACGCGGTCGTACCGCCCCTGGTGCTCGTCGTGCGAGCCATGGCTGAAGTTGAAGCGGGCCACGTTCATGCCGGCTTCGATCAGCGCGACAAGTTTGTCGTGGGAATCGACGGCGGGGCCCAGCGTGCAGACGATTTTCGAACGGCGCATGGGGCGATCCTATCGGTTTGTTTCGCTTCGGAATATTCCGTCTGGCGGAAGATACAAATGGGCGAATGTGCGCTCAGGCGTTGCCATCATCGGTCCTCGCTGGTGCGACAAGTGCGTAGCTCTGGCGTGCGATCTCCAGTTCCTCGTCGGTCGGTACGACGGCGACCGCCACGCGCGCGTACTCGGGCGAGATCAGGCGCGGCCCGTCCGCCCGGACGGCATTCAGCTCGCCGTCGACCGCCAGGCCCAGCTCCTCCAGGCCCGCGACGGCGGCCTCCCGCACCGGGGCCGCGTTCTCGCCCACGCCCGCGGTGAACGCCACCGCGTCCACCCTGCCCAGTACCGCGTAGTAGGCGCCGATGTACTTCTTCAGCCGGTGGATGTAGATGTCGAACGCGAGCCGCGCCTGCTCGTCGCCCTCGTCGATACGGCGGCGGATCTCGCGCATGTCGTTGTCGCCGCACAGCCCGATCAGGCCGCTCTTCTTGTTCAGCAGTGCGTCGATCTCGTCGGCCGACATCCCGCCGACGCGCATCAGATGGAAGATGACGGCCGGGTCCAGGTCACCGGAGCGCGTACCCATCACGAGCCCCTCCAAAGGCGTAAGGCCCATGGAGGTGTCCACGCACCGCCCGCCGCGCACCGCGGACGCCGACGCGCCGTTGCCCAGGTGCAGCACGATCACGTTGACCTCGGACGGGTCCTTGCCAAGCAGCTTCGCGGTCTCGCGGGAGACGTACGCGTGCGACGTGCCGTGGAAGCCGTAGCGGCGGATGCGGTGCTCGTCGGCGGTCTTCACGTCGATCGCGTAGCGCGATGCGGACTCCGGCATCGTCGTGTGGAAGGCGGTGTCGAAGACCGCGACCTGCGGCAGATCCGGGCGCAGGGCCTGGGCGGTGCGGATGCCGGTGAGGTTCGCCGGGTTGTGCAGCGGGGCCACCGGGATCAGCCGCTCGATCTCGGCGAGCACCGCGTCGTCGATGACGGTCGGCTCGGTGAAGTGCTTGCCGCCGTGCACCACGCGGTGACCGATCACGGCCAGCTCGGGGGAGTCCAGGCCGAGCCCGTCCGCCGCCAGCTCCTCGGCGACCGCCTTGAGCGCGGCCTCGTGGTCGGCGATCGGGGCGGTGCGCTCGCGCTTCTCGCCGCCGTCGGTGAGCGGGGTGTGCACCAGGCGCGAGGTCTCCTCGCCGATCCGTTCGACGAGGCCCACGGCGAGCCGTGAGCTGTCGCTCATGTCGAGGAGCTGGTACTTCACCGACGAGGAGCCGGAGTTGAGGACGAGTACGCGAGTCGCCGCGCGGTTGTCGGACACGTATGAGGCGCTTTCTTGTACGGAGGAGGGGGTGCTGTCGCTGCGGTGGGACGTGCCTTGCCGGTTCATGCCTTGGCGGCGGGGCCCTGGGCCTGGATCGCCGTGATGGCGACCGTGTTGACGATGTCCTGGACGAGTGCCCCCCGGGACAGGTCGTTCACGGGCTTGCGCAGGCCCTGCAGCACCGGGCCGACGGCGATCGCGCCGGCCGAGCGCTGCACGGCCTTGTAGGTGTTGTTGCCGGTGTTCAGGTCCGGGAAGATCAGCACGCTGGCCTGGCCCGCGACCTCCGAACCAGGCAGCTTGGTGGCGGCCACGGTCGGCTCGACCGCCGCGTCGTACTGGATCGGGCCCTCGATCAGCAGGTCCGGGCGGCGGGAGCGCACCAGCTCGGTGGCCTCGCGCACCTTGTCGACGTCCGCGCCCGAGCCCGACGTTCCGGTCGAGTACGACAGCATCGCGATCCGCGGCTCCACGCCGAACTGGGCGGCGGTGGTGGCCGACTGGATCGCGATGTCGGCGAGCTGCTCGGCGTTCGGGTCCGGGTTCACGGCGCAGTCGCCGTAGACGAGGACCTTGTCGGCGAGGCACATGAAGAAGACCGAGGAGACGATGGAGGCGTCCGCCTTCGTCTTGATGATCTCGAAGGCGGGGCGGATGGTCGCGGCCGTGGAGTGCACCGAGCCCGACACCATGCCGTCGGCCAGGCCCTGCTGGACCATCAGCGTGCCGAAGTAGTTCACGTCCGCCACGACGTCGGTCGCGAGCTCGACGGTGACGCCCTTGTGGGCGCGCAGCGCCGCGTACTCGGCGGCGAACTGGTCGCGCAGCTCGGAGGTCTGCGGGTCGAGGATCTGCGCGCCGGAGAGGTCGATGCCGAGGTCGGCGGCCTTCTTGCGGATCTGCTCGTCGGGGCCGAGCAGCGTCAGGTCGCACACACCGCGGCGCAGAAGCACCTCGGCGGCGTGCAGGACGCGCTCCTCCGTACCCTCCGGCAGCACGACCCGGCGCCGGTCCGAGCGGGCTCGCTCCAGCAGCTTGTGCTCGAACATCATCGGCGTGACGCGGGTGGTACTGGGCGCCGAGACCCGCTTGACCAGGTCGCTCGTGTCCACGTACCGCTCGAAGAGGCCGAGTGCCGTCTCCGCCTTGCGGGGCGTGGCGGCGTTCAACTTGCCCTCCAGCGAGAACAGTTCCGACGCGGTGGGGAAGCTGTTGCCCGCTACCGAGACCACCGGCGTGCCGGGTGCCAGGCGGTCGGCGAGGGTCAGGATCTCGGGCGTGGGCACCTCGCCCAGGGTCAGCAGCACACCCGCGATCGGCGGCGTACCGGCGCTGTGCGAGGCGAGCGCGCCCACGACGAGGTCGGCGCGGTCGCCGGGGGTCACGACCATGCAGCCGGGGGTCAGCGCGGGCAGGAAACTCGGCAGCATGGCGCCGCCGAAGACGAAGTCGAGCGCGTCGCGGGACAGGCCCGCGCTGTCGCCGAGCAGCACCTTGCCGCCCAGCGAGTGCGTGATCTGCGCGACCGTCGGGGCGGACAGGGCGGCATCGTCCGGCAGGACGTAACACGGCACCGGCAGACGCGTGTCCACGCCTTGCTGGATGGCCTCGCGGTCCTCCGGCACCACACGGTTGGCGATCATGGCGATGACGTCGCAGCCCAGGCCCTCGTACGCGCGATGGGCGTTGCGGATCTCGGCGAGCACCGCCTCCGCGGCCTGCTTCCTGCCGCCCACGACCGGCAGCACGGACGCGCCGAACTCGTTGGCCAGGCGCGCGTTCAGGGAGAGCTCGTCGGGCAGCTGGGTGTCGGCGAAGTCGGTGCCGAGGACGAGGACGACCTCGTAGTCCCGGGCGACCCGGTGGAACCGGTCGACGAGCCGGGAGACCAGCTCGTCGGTGCCCTGCTCGGCCTGGATCACCGAGGCGTCCTCGTACGAGAGGCCGTAGACGGTCGCCGGATCCTGCGCCAGGCGGTAGCGGGAGCGGAGCAGTTCGAAGAGACGGTCCGGGCCGTCGTGGACGAGGGGCCGGAACACGCCGACCCGGTCGACCTGGCGGGTCAGGAGCTCCATGACCCCCAGCTCGACGACCTGGCGCCCGTCGCCCCGGTCGATCCCGGTCACGTACACGCTGCGCGTCACGTGTGCTCTCCGTTTCGTCGCTGTCGTCGTTTGTCGTGTTCGGCGCTGTCTGAGGGTGGCCGCCGCGGACGTACTCATGGTGCACATCGGAGCGACGCGCTCGGATCGTGACCAGTCAGACAGAAAATACCCACTGTCGTGGGCGCCGCCCTCTTGACAATACCCTTGGGCGTGGGTAGAGCGCCCGCCGGGAGAAGGGCCTGGTGGGGGCGGGAAACGGCTCCCCGGACCGGGTCCTGGGGGCCGATGCGGGGTCCAGTTGGCGGAAGACGCGAAGCGCCTGGGGCCGTGAAACAATCGGAATGGCTCACAAGTATCACCGGCGAGCAGGAGACACAGCACGATGCGTATCGGAGTTCTCACCGCAGGCGGCGACTGCCCGGGGCTGAACGCAGTGATCCGGTCGGTCGTGCACCGCGCCGTCACGCACCACGGAGACGAGGTCATCGGCTTCGTGGACGGCTACGCGGGCCTGCTGGACGGGCGCTACCGCAACCTCGACCTCAACGCGGTCAGCGGCATCCTGGCCCGCGGCGGCACGATCCTCGGCTCCTCCCGCCTGGAGCGCGACCGGCTCCGCGAGGCCTGCGAGAACGCCCGCGACATGGCCCGCGAGTTCGGCATCGACGCGCTCATCCCGATCGGCGGCGAAGGCACCCTGACCGCCGCCCGGATGCTCTCGGACGCGGGTCTGCCCGTGGTCGGCGTGCCGAAGACCATCGACAACGACATCTCCTCCACGGACCGCACGTTCGGCTTCGACACCGCGGTCGGCGTTGCCACCGAGGCGATAGACCGCCTCAAGACCACCGCCGAGTCGCACCAGCGCGTCATGGTCGTCGAGGTCATGGGCCGCCACGCCGGCTGGATCGCGCTGGAGTCCGGCATGGCGGGCGGCGCGCACGGTATCTGCCTGCCCGAGCGTCCCTTCGACCCGGCCGACCTGGTCAAGATGGTCGAGGAACGCTTCGCGCGCGGCAAGAAGTTCGCCGTGATCTGTGTCGCCGAGGGCGCCCACCCGGCCGAGGGCACGATGGACTACGGCAAGGGCGCGATCGACAAGTTCGGGCACGAGCGCTTCCAGGGCATCGGCACCGCCCTCGCGTTCGAGCTGGAGAGGCGCCTCGGCAAGGAGGCCAAGCCGGTCATCCTCGGCCACGTCCAGCGTGGCGGCGTCCCCACCGCGTACGACAGGGTCCTCGCCACCCGCTTCGGCTGGCACGCCGTGGAGGCTGCGCACCACGGCGGCTTCGGCCACATGACGGCGCTGCGCGGCACGGACATCGCCATGGTGCCGCTCGCCGAGGCCGTCACCGAGCTGAAGACGGTCCCGAAGGACCGCATGGACGAGGCGGAGTCGGTCTTCTAGCGTCGAGTGGGTCTCACCGGCTCACCAGGCGGCTCAGGACGCCGCCCTGAGCCGTGCCGCCGTCGCGGACGCGTCGTAGCCCGAGCCGACCCCGTCGACGAGGATGACCTCACCCTCGATGTGCCTGGTACGCAGGGGCAGGATCTCCTGATACGCGGGGGACGCGTACCAGCCGCGGGCGCTGTCCATGTCCGGGAACTCGATGATGACGATGGCACCCGGCCATGACCCCTCCTTGACCTCGAGGGTCGGGGCGCCGTGCACGAGGAAGCGGCCACCGAAGGGGTCCATGGTCGACTGGATCCTCTCCATGTAGGTCAGGATGTCCTCGTTCATCCCGGTGGGACGCAAGTGGCCGATGGCATACGCGGTCATGGGGCGCTCCCTGCCTGCGGTTCCGTTGGAGTCCGGAGTCCTGTTCGGACGCCTTGATCCTGCCGGGTCCCGGCCGGGACGGTCGATTACGTCGGAGGTAAAGGCCGCATTGACGCCTCGTCAGCCGACTGGGCTGATCCTGTTCACTGCCCCGGCACCCACCGATACTGCAACTCCGGGCGCCCCACCTGCCCGTACTGAGGGCTCCGCGCGGCCCGCCCCGTCGTGACCAGGTGCTCCAGGTAACGGCGCGCTGTGATCCGGGAGATGCCCACGGACTCGGCCGCCGCCGTGGCCGTCAGGCCGTCGGGGGAGTCGCGCAGGGTGCGGGTGACGCGTTCCAGGGTCGGGCCGCTCAGGCCCTTGGGGAGGGAGGCAGGGCCGGGGGCCCGAAGGGTGGCCAGGGCCCGGTCCACCTCGTCCTGGCCGGTGGCCTCGCCAGCCGTCGTACGGAACTCCGCGTACCGTACGAGCCGGTCGCGCAGCGTCGCGAACGTGAACGGCTTCAGGACGTACTGCACGACGCCGAGCGAGACCCCCTCGCGGACCACCGTGAGGTCCCGGGCCGATGTCACCGCGATCACGTCGGTGTGGTGGCCTGCCGCGCGCAGCGTGCGTGCGAGCTGCAGACCGTGGCCGTCCGGCAGGTGCAGGTCGAGGAGGAGCAGATCGACCTGCATGCGGTCGAGGGCGCGGCGGGCCTCGGCGGCGCTGTGGACGACTCCGGCCACGGTGAAGCCGGGGACTCGGTCCACGTAGAGGCGGTGGGCGTCTGCGGCGACGGGGTCGTCCTCGACGACCAGTACGCGGATCTCCTCCTGCGGAGTGCTCACTCTTTGCCTCCGGGACCGGAGCCGTTTGCGGCTTCCCTCGAGTCGGTTTCCGTCTCACCCGAGGGAGCCGGAATCGTGGGCACAACGGCTGAACGAACGCCCACAACGGTTGAGCGGCTGCCCACGACGGTGGTCAGCGGCAGGCTCGCCGTGAATTCTGCGCCGCCCTCCGTCGATTCCGTCACCGTCAGCGTGCCCCCGTTTCGTAGCACCATCTGCCGTACCAGGGCCAGGCCCAGGCCACGGCCGCCCGGGCCCGCGGGCTTCGTGGACCAGCCGCGCTGGAAAACGGCCTCGGCGTGGGCCGGGTCCACGCCGGGGCCGGTGTCCGACACGCGCAGGATCAGGCCGTCGTCGCCCGCGCGCGCCGTGACGGTCACGCACGCGTGCAGGGAGCCCTGGGCCGCGTCGACGGCGTTGTCGATCAGGTTGCCGAGGATCGTGACCAGGTCGCGGGCCGGCAGGGACTCCGGCAGGAGGCCGTCGTCGATGCGGCTGTCGTCGGAGACGAGAAGCTCCACGCCCCGCTCGTTCGCCTGGGCTGCCTTGCCGAGCAGCAGCGCCGCCAGCACCGGCTCGCCGACCGCGGCGACCACCTGGTCGGTCAGCGCCTGCGCCAGCTCCAGCTCGGCCGTGGCGAACTCGACGGCTTCGTCGGCCCGGCCCAGTTCGATGAGCGACACCACGGTGTGCAGCCGGTTCGCCGCCTCGTGCGCCTGGGAGCGCAGGGCCTGCGTGAAGCCCCGCTCGGAGTCCAGCTCGCCCATCACTGCCTGCAGCTCGGTGTGGTCGCGGAGCGTCACGACCGTACCGCGGCGTTCGCCGCCGGAGACCGGCGAGGTGTTGACGACGACGACCCGGTCCGCGGTCAGATGCACCTCGTCCACGCGCGGCTCGGTGGCCAGTAGCGCGCCGGTCAGGGGTGCGGGCAGGCCGAGCTCGGCGACGTTCCTGCCGATCACGTCGTCATCGGCGGACACGCCGAGCAGCTCCCGCCCGCCGTCGTTGATCAGCGCGATCCGCCGCTGCCCGTCCAGCATCAGCAGCCCCTCGCGGACGGCGTGCAGGGCGGCCTCGTGGTAGGCGTGCATACGGCTGAGCTCGGTCGCGTTCATGCCATGGGTGTGCCGCCGCAGCCGGGCGTTGACCACATACGTGCCGATGCCGCCCATGACGAGGGTGCCCACCGCGACACCGAACAGCGCGGCCAGCTGGCTGCGCACCCGGGCGCTGATCTCGTCGACGGTGATGCCCGCGCTGACCAGCCCGACGATCCTCCCGTCGCTGCGGATCGGCGTCACCACGCGCACCGACGCGCCCAGGGTGCCCGTGAAGGTCTCGTAGAAGGTCTCCCCGTGCAACGCCGGCTCGATATGGCCGAGAAAGTGCTGCCCTATCTCCTGCTTGTCGGGGTGTGTCCAGCGGATGCCGTGCGTGTCCATGATCGTGACGAAGTCGACGCCGGTGCTGTGCTGCACCTCCGTCGCGTACGGCTGGAGGACCTTCGACGGATTCTCGTCGTCCACCGCGTCCCGCACCGTCGGCGCCACCGCGACCGCGAGTGCCGCCGCGCCCGCCTGGCGTCGTGCGGCCTCCTCGGCCTGGCGTCCGTCACTGATGTACGTGAACAGCGCGCTGCCGGCCACGACGACGGCGACCAGCACGACCTGCATGGCGAAGAGCTGGCCGGCCAGGCTGCGGGGCAGGCGGGGCAGGCGGGGCAGGCGGGGGAGGCGCATGGAGCCAGTCTGCCTCGGTTAATAAGCGTGAACTAAATGAACGCAAGGGTGACCGCGCTCACAGCCTGGGGGATAGTCACCCCATTGAATCCGGCCAGGACGTGAGCCGCACGGACTGCGCGTATCGAGCCGAGTACCGCACGTAATGCCGTACCCGCGCACGCCGATGATGTCGTTCAAGGAGGCACACCCGTGTCCGCAGCACAGGTGACACCCGCCGCCAAGCGGGACCGTACCCACTATCTGTACATCGCGGTGATCATCGCGGTGGCGATCGGCATCGCCGTGGGCCTGATCGCCCCCGACTTGGCGGTCGAGCTGAAGCCGATCGGCACCGGCTTCGTGAACCTGATCAAGATGATGATCTCGCCGATCATCTTCTGCACGATCGTGCTGGGCATCGGCTCGGTACGGAAGGCCGCCAAGGTGGGCGCGGTCGGCGGTATCGCGCTCGGCTACTTCCTCGTCATGTCGCTCGTCGCGCTCGGCATCGGCCTGGTCGTCGGCAACATCCTGGAGCCCGGCACGGGCCTGCACCTCACCGACGCGATCAAGAGCGCCGGGCATGACCAGGTCGACTCCGAGGCGCTGCCGCCGGTCGATTTCGTACTCTCGATCATCCCGACCACCATCGTCTCCGCCTTCACCGAGGGCCAGGTCCTGCAGACCCTCCTCATCGCGGTGCTCGCCGGGTTCGCGCTCCAGTCGATGGGCTCCGTCGGCGAGCCGGTCCTGCGCGGTGTCGAGCACATCCAGCGGCTCGTCTTCCGCATCCTCGCCATGGTGATGTGGGCCGCCCCCATCGGTGCCTTCGGCGCGATCGCCGCCGTCGTCGGCTCGGCCGGCGTGGACGCCCTCAAGAGCCTCGCCGTGCTCATGCTCGGCTTCTACGTCACCTGCTTCCTCTTCGTCTTCATCGTGCTCGCCGCCCTGCTTCGCGCCGTCGCGGGCCTCAACATCCTCACGCTCTTCAAGTACCTGGGCCGTGAGTTCCTGCTGATCCTGTCCACCTCCTCCTCCGAGTCCGCGCTCCCGCGGCTCATCGCGAAGATGGAGCACCTGGGCGTCAGCAAGCCGGTGGTCGGCATCACCGTCCCGACCGGCTACTCCTTCAACCTCGACGGCACCATGATCTACATGACCATGGCCTCGCTCTTCATCGCCGACGCCATGGGCACCCCGATGTCGATCGGCGAGCAGATCCCGCTCCTGCTCTTCCTCCTCATCGCGTCGAAGGGCGCGGCGGGCGTCACCGGCGCCGGACTGGCCACGCTGGCCGGTGGTCTGCAGTCGCACAAGCCCGCGCTGGTGGACGGCGTCGGCCTGATCGTCGGCATCGACCGCTTCATGAGCGAGGCGCGCGCCCTGACGAACTTCGCGGGCAACGCGGTCGCCACGGTGCTGATCGGCACCTGGACCAAGGAGATCGACAAGGAGCGGGTCGGTCAGGTGCTGGCGGGGGAGCTGCCGTTCGACGAGCGGACGCTGCTGGACGAGGCGGCTGCCGCCGGGGCTGCCGACGAGGTGCCCTCGCCGCGGGGCGAGGCGCAGGAGCCGGTCAAGGCGTAGCACCGCCTCGGCACCCTGCTGGGGCTCCGCCCCCAGATCCCCGGATCGCCCTTCGGGATCGTCCTCAAGCGCCGGACGGGCTGGATTTTCTTCCAGCCCGTCCGGCGCTTGCATGTCAGCTGAACGGAATCCGTACGACCGACGGGTTCCCGATGCCCAGCGTGCTCGTGCCTATGTCATCCGTTGCCTTGACGTCGGCGTCAAGGACTACGGTCGCGGCATGCGAATCGGCGAACTGGCAGCCCGGGCCGGGACGACCACGCGGGCACTGCGGTACTACGAGTCGCGGGGGCTGCTGCCCGCGCGGCGGGGCAGCAACGGGTACCGCACGTACGACGAGCGGGATCTGCGGCTGCTCCAGCAGATCAGGACCCTGCAGGACTTCGGGTTCGACCTGGAGGAGACCAGGCCGTTCGTGGAGTGTCTGCGGGCCGGGCACCCGGCCGGCGACTCGTGCCCGGCATCGCTCGCCGTCTACCGGCGCAAGCTCGCCGAGCTGGACGCACTGATCGGCGAGCTGGCGGCGGTACGGGACGGGGTGCGTGTGCAACTGGAGCGGGCCGAGCGGGCGCGGGACGAGCTGGCAGCCGAGGCGGGGGCTCCGGATGGTCCGGAGCCGCACTGCGAGCTGGGAGGGTGACGGAGTGATCAAGGCGGCAGGCGTGGCTGAGGTGACCGACGCGGACTTCGAGTCGGAGGTGGCGGGGTCGGGCGTTCCGGTCCTGGTCGAGTTCACTGCGGACTGGTGCGGCCCGTGCCGGCAACTCGCGCCGGTGCTGAGCGACATCGCTCGCGAGGAGAGCGATCGGCTGAAGGTCGTGCAGCTGGACGTGGACGCGAATCCGCAGACGACGATCGCGTACGGCGTGCTGTCGATGCCGACGCTCATGCTGTTCCGCGACGGCGAGCCCGTGAAGTCGATGGTGGGCGCTCGCCCGAAGAGGAGGCTGCTGGAGGAGCTGGCCGACGTGCTCTGAGCCGGGCGGACCGTAGCGGGCCGAACAGAGAAATCCCCCGACGCAATTGCGTCGGGGGATTTCTTTACGTATATTCAATCCTTCGTGACTTTACGGCGATTGAGTCACGGAGAAGTTCACTGATGGCAGTATATCCGGGCGGGAGTGGAATTGTCAAACACGCCATTCACAGACGAGGAATTGCAGCGCGAGCAGGAATTCATCGACGGACTGTACGCGCGCGTGGACGCGCTGCGCGGCGGCACCGAGGCCGAACTGGCGGGCGCGCTGGCCCCGGTCGGCAACGGTCTGCAGGCACGGCTGGAACGGGATGTGCTGGTCGCCGAACGCTCCGGTCTGCTCGCCGCGCTCAACGCGGTGGACGGTTCGCTCTGCTTCGGCCGTATCGACCTCACCGAGGGAACGAGCCACCACATCGGACGCGTTGGAATCCGCGAGGACAATACCGAGCGCACCCCGGTTCTCATCGACTGGCGCGCTCCCGTCGCCCGCCCCTTTTATCTGGCCACGGGCCATACGCCGATGGGCCTGCGCCGCCGCCGGCACATCACCATGAACGGCCGGACGGTCATCGAACTGCACGACGAGATTCTCGATCTCGACGACGAGACCCGCACCGGCCACGAGGACCCGACCGGTGACGCGGTGCTCCTTGCCGCCCTGAACTCGGCGCGCACCGGCCGCATGGGCGACATCGTGCAGACCATCCAGGCCGAGCAGGACCGCATCATCCGCGCCCCGCACCGCGGCGTCCTCGTCGTCGAGGGCGGCCCCGGCACGGGCAAGACGGCGGTGGCGCTGCACCGCGCCGCGTATCTCCTCTACGAGCACCGCGAGCTGCTGGCCAAGCGGGCCGTGCTGATCGTCGGCCCCAACCCGGCGTTCCTCGGCTACATCGGCGAGGTCCTGCCGTCGCTCGGTGAGACGGGTGTGCTGCTCGCGACGATGGGCGAGCTGTACCCCGGCGTACGGGCCACCGGCACGGACACTCCGGAGGCGGCCGCGGTCAAGGGCCGCGCGGAGATGGCGGACGTCCTCGCGGCCGTCGTACGGGACCGGCAGGCCCTGCCAGACCCGGTGCTCGCCATCGAGCACGACCGGGAGGTGCTGCTGCTCGACGACGACCTGGTGCGGGTGGCACGCGACCGCACGCGCGCGGCCGGTCTGCCGCACAACGTGGCGCGCGAGCACTTCGAGGGCCACATCCTCAACACCCTCACGGACATGGTCGCCGAGCGCATCGGCACCGACCCCTACGACGGCACGAACCTTCTCGACGCCAGCGACATCACGCAGATCCGCGACGAGCTCGCCGAGAACCCCGAGATGTGGTCGGCCATCGACGAGCTGTGGCCGCGGCTGACCCCGCAGCGGCTCGTCGCCGACTTCCTGTCCGACCCCACGCATCTGTCCGACGAAGACGCGGCGGCGATCCGGCGGACCGTCACGCGCGCGTGGACCCCGGCCGACGTACCCCTCCTCGACGAGGCCGCCGAACTCCTCGGCGAGGACGAACGGATGGCGCGCGCCGCGGCGGATCGGGAGCGGCGCGAGCAGATCGCCTTCGCGCAGGGCGTGCTGGACGTCTCGTACGCCTCGCGGACGTACGAGTTCGAGGACAAGGACGACGAGGACTCCGAGGTTCTGTCCGCGCACGACATCATCGACGCCGAGCGGATGGCCGAGCGGCACGAGGAGGCCGACCACCGGAGCGCAGCCGAGCGGGCCGCCGCCGACCGCACCTGGGCGTTCGGCCACATCATCGTCGACGAGGCGCAGGAGCTGTCGCCGATGGCGTGGCGGCTGCTGATGCGCCGCTGCCCGACGCGCTCGATGACGCTGGTCGGCGACCCGGCACAGACGGCGGAGGAGGCGGGCGTCGGCTCCTGGGAGAAGATCCTCGACCCGTATGTCGAGGACCGCTGGGAGCACAACCGGCTCGGCGTCAACTACCGCACGCCCGCCGAGATCATGGACCTGGCGGCCGCCGTGCTCCGCGCCGAGCACCCCGACTTCGAACCGCCGAGCTCCGTGCGCTCGACGGGCAACCGCCCCTGGGCACGCGCCACCACCCGGGCCGAACTCGCCGCCACGGTCGCGAAAGCCGTCGCCGAGACGACCCCCACCGAGGGCCGCCTCGCCGTCATCGCCCCTCGCGACCTGCACCGCGAACTAGCCGCGCACC
This sequence comes from Streptomyces sp. NPDC002896, assembly GCF_040295225.1. Taxonomy (NCBI): domain Bacteria; kingdom Bacillati; phylum Actinomycetota; class Actinomycetes; order Kitasatosporales; family Streptomycetaceae; genus Streptomyces; species Streptomyces sp. NPDC002896. Next base: position 102,097 of record NZ_JBEOVA010000008.1, read on the forward strand.
TGCCCGGCATCACGGCCGGAGCCGAACCGGACCTGACCCACCCGGTGGTGGTGCTCGATCCGCGCCAGTCGAAGGGCCTGGAGTTCGACACGGTCCTGGTCGTCGAACCGTCGCGCTACGGCACGAGCGATCTGTACGTGGCACTGACGAGGGCGACCCAGGCCTTGGGCGTGATCCACAGCGCCCCGCTTCCGGAGGCGCTGGGGCCACTAAGCCCGTCCGGCGTTTGAGGACGAGGCCGTCAAGGCCGATGAGGGGGGTCCGGGGGGCGAAAGCCCCCCGGGGGACGGGACGGGTAAGGGCGGCGGGGGCGAAAAACCTACGCCGGCCGCAGCCACACCGTGGCGAGCGGCGGCAGAGTCAGCCGGATGCTCGCAGGGCGCCCATGGGCCCCCTGCGGCTCCGGCTTGACCGGATCCGGATTCCGCACATCACTGCCCCCGTACCGCGCGGCATCCGTGTTGAGGACCTCATGCCACGCGGGAATGTCGTCGGGAACCCCCAGCCGGTACTCGTGGCGCACCACCGGCGAGAAGTTGGACACGGCCAGAAGAGGGGAGCCCTGCGCGTCATGGCGCAGGAACGCGAAGACGTTGTCCTCCGACGCGTTGCCCTCGATCCAGGCGAACCCGGCCGGTTCCGTGTCCCGTTCCCACAGGGCGGGTTCGCGCACGTACACGGCGTTGAGATCGCGCACGAGGTCTCGTACGCCACGGTGGTCGGACTCCGCCGAGTACGCCGGGTCGAGCAGCCACCAGTCCGGGCCGTGGCTCTCCGACCATTCGGCGCCCTGTGCGAACTCCTGCCCCATGAAAAGGAGTTGCTTGCCGGGGTGGGCCCACATGAAGCCCAGATACGCACGGTGGGTGGCGCGCTGCTGCCACCAGTCGCCCGGCATCTTCGACACCAGCGAGCCCTTGCCGTGGACCACCTCGTCGTGCGAGATCGGCAGCACGTAGTTCTCGCTGTAGGCGTACACCATCGAGAACGTCATCTCGTGGTGGTGGTACTTGCGGTGCACGGGCTCGTGGGACACGTAACCCAGCGAGTCGTGCATCCAGCCCATGTTCCACTTCAGGCCGAAGCCGAGACCGCCGAAGCCGCCCGGGCCGACGTGGTGCGTGGCGCGCGTGACACCGTCCCAGGCCGTGGACTCCTCGGCGATGGTGACGACGCCCGGCACCCGCCGGTACACCGTCGCGTTCATCTCCTGCAGGAACGCCACCGCGTCCAGGTTCTCCCGGCCGCCGTACACGTTCGGGGTCCACTGGCCGTACTCGCGCGAGTAGTCGAGGTAGAGCATCGAGGCGACGGCGTCCACGCGCAGTCCGTCGATGTGGAACTCCTCGCACCAGTACACCGCGTTCGCGACCAGGAAGTTGCGGACCTCGTTGCGGCCGTAGTCGAACTCCAGCGTGCCCCAGTCGGGGTGCGCGGCCCGCTGAGGGTCCGGGTGCTCGTACAGCGGACGGCCGTCGAACTCGGCCAGCGCCCAGTCGTCGCGCGGGAAGTGCGCCGGCACCCAGTCCATGAGCACGCCGATGCCCGCCCGGTGCAGCGCGTCGATCAGGTACTTGAAGTCGTCGGGGGTGCCCATGCGGGCCGTCGGGGCGTAGAACCCGGTGACCTGGTAGCCCCAGGAGCCGCCGAAGGGATGCTCGGCGACGGGCATCAGCTCGACGTGCGTGAACCCCAGGTCGTTGACGTACGCGGGGAGTTGCTCGGCCAGCTGGCGGTACGTGAGCCCCGGCCGCCAGGACGGCAGATGCACCTCGTAGACGGAGAACGGCGACTCGTGCACCGGACGGGCGCCGCGCTTCGCCACCCACTCGTCGTCCCGCCAGACGTGGTGCGACTCGTCGATCACCGAGGCGTTGGCGGGCGGCACCTCCGTGCGGCGGGCCACCGGGTCCGCGCGCATCGTCTTCGACCCGTCCGGGCGGGTGATCTCGAACTTGTACAGCTCGCCCTCGCCGAGCGACGGCACGAACAGCTCCCAGATGCCGGACGAGCCCAGCGACCGCATCGCGTACCCGGTGCCGTCCCAGTAGTTGAAGTTTCCGACCACCCGCACACCGCGAGCGTTCGGTGCCCACACCGTGAAGCGGGTGCCGGTCACGCCCTGGTGCACCATCGGCTGCGCACCCAGCGCGTTCCACAGCTGTTCGTGCCGGCCCTCGCTGACCAGATGCAGATCGAGCTCACCGATCGCGGGCAGGAAGCGGTACGGGTCCTGGGTCTCGACCTCCGAGCCCTCGTACGTCACCAGCAGCTTGTAGTCGGGAATGTCCCGCAGAGGCAGAACTCCGGAGAAGAAGCCGTCCCCGTCGTCGTGCAACTCGGCCCGCAGCCCCTTGGCGATGACGGCGACCGACTGCGCGTACGGCCGCAGCGCACGGAACACGACGCCGGCGCGCACCGGGTGGGCGCCGAGCACCGAGTGCGGGACGTGGTGCGTGCCGCTGAGCAGCCGCTCCCGGTCGTCGTACGGCACGGGGTCGGCGGGCCGGCCGCCGGGGCGGCCGGGAGGGGAGTTCCTCTCGCCGGTCCCGTTGCCGGACGAGCCCTTCCCGGCATCGGCATTCTCACGGGCCGCATCCGCGTCCCCGCCGGACGCGTTACCCGAGGCGCGTGCCCCGGGGGCCGCCTTGCCCGATGCGGCCCTCTCCTCGGCTGCGTCGCGCGAGGGGGGTGTCGCGTGGGTCCCTTGGCCGGGGTTGTGGGGTCCGCCGGAACCGCCCGCCGCGGGGGACGCCCCACCGGATGCGGGGTTCCCGGCGGCCGCCGTGCCCGTCGTGGTCCTGTCCGGGGCCGTCTTGCCCGAGGCGGGTGTCGCCCTGGCTGCTGCGCTGGAGGCGCCCGTCGCCCGGCCCGTCGCACCAGGAGCGGCTGCCGCGCGTGCCGCCCCGCCCGAGGCGGATGTCGCCCGAACCGCCCCGGGGGAGGTGGCTGTCCCGCCGGTCGCGTCGCCCGCCGCCGCCCTCCCCGGGGCCGTTACGTCGGAAGCGGCCGTGGCGGGGGCCGCTGTCCCGGACGCGGCCGACGCCCGGGCCGCCGCACTGCTGGCGGCCGACTCCCGGGCCGTCTCGCTGAGAGCGGTCTCGGGACGTTCCTTGCGTTCCTTGCCTGAAGCGGCCTTCCCAGTCACTGTCTTCTCCGAAGCCGCCTTGTCGGTCACTGCCTGGCGCGTCACTGCCTTGCCCGTCGCCGTCTCGCTGGTACCCGTCTCGCTCGTGCTGGTCTTCTGCGATGCCGCCCCGCCCGGCACCGCCCTCTCCGAGGCACCCCCGCCCGGGCCCGCCTTCCCCGAACCCGCCGCTCCCCGACCTGCCTGCCGCGGCTCCGCCTTCGCCTCCCCCGCAGCGGACCTCTTGCCGGACGTGCTCGACGCACTCTTCGGCGGCGTGCTCTTCGCGGAGCCGCCGGCCGGTTTGGCCGACGTCTTCTTCGTCTCCTTCGCGGCGGCACCGGCGCCGGAACCCGCGGTGGCCTCGGAGATCGGTTCCGCTGATCGCGGCGCGGGCGGTGCCGGCGGCGCGGCCGGAGTATCGGACTCTTCGGACGGCTTGCGGGACGGTGGGCGGGTCACGGGGGAGGCCTCCTCGGAGGGCATCGTGTAGGTCGCGGGAGTTGTGGGCGGTCGTCGGCGGTCGTGTGTGTCGGCGGGCCGGGGTCAGCGGCCGGGGCCTGGGTCGTGGGCGGGGGCGGGGGCGGCGAGCCGGCGGACCGCGGCCAGCGGCACCGGCAGCCAGTCGGGCCGGTGCCGGGCCTCGTAGAGCACCTCGTACACCGCCTTGTCCGTCTCGTAGGCGCGCAGTATCACCGGCTCGGTGCGCGGGTCGCTGCCCGACACCTCCGCGTACCCCCTGCAGTAGGCGGCCCGGCAGGTGTCGGCCCACTCGGGCGCCCACGGCTGGTGGGAGCGCGCGGCGTAGTCGAAGGAGCGGAGCATGCCGGCGACGTCCCGCACCGGGGGCTGCGGCATCCGGCGCTCGGCGAGCGGACGTGCCGGCTCACCCTCGAAGTCGATGAGCGACCACTCCCCGGCCGGTGAGCGCAGACACTGCCCCAGGTGCAGATCGCCGTGGACCCGCTGGGCGGTCCACGTGCGGCCCTCGGCGCCCAACTGGGCCAGCGCGTCGAAGGCGGAGCGCAGCCCGGGAGCGTACGGGCGCAGGGCAGGCACTGCCTGGGCGGTCGCTTCGAGGCGTTCGGCCATCCCCCCGGCGATCTGTTCCACCTGGGTACGGCCCAGCGTCGCGGTGGGCAGCGCACGGGCGAGCGCGAGGTGCACCTCGGCGGTCGCACGGCCGAGGGCCCGCGCCTCGGCGCTGAAGTCCTCGCCCTTGGCGAGCATGCGCAGGGCCAGCTCCCAGCCGTCCGCGGATCCCTTGAGATAGGGCTGCAGCACACCCAGTACGAGCGGTTCGGCCGCCGGGCCCTGCTCGTGCGACTCGAACCAGGCGACCGGCGCGGGCACCCGCCCACAGCCTTGCCGGGCCAGCGCCCGCGGCAGCTCCAGGTCGGGGTTCACCCCCGGCACCACACGACGGAACAGTTTCAGGATGAACGTATCTCCGTACACGAGCGACGTGTTGGACTGCTCCGCGCCCAGCGCGCGCGGCACCAGGCCGAACGGGATGTCCACGCCGGTGTCGCGCCCGAACCGCAGCTCACCGAGCCGCCCCGGCAGCCGCAGCCGCTCGATCAGCAGCTCCGCGATATGCGGATCGTGCAACCCCTCGTACACGGTCTGCCCGGCCAGCGGGCCGTGCGCCACGTGCCCGATCAGTGCGGGCGCGAGATGCGGGGGCAGCGCCTGTCGGACGCCGATCAGCAGCTGGTAGCAGTCGGTGTGCGGTGCGCTGCTGTGTCCCGGTGTGCCGGCGGTCTGTATGGGCTGATGGTGCTGCTCCGCCTGGACGAGGAGGTGGATGACGCCGGGGGACGCCACGGGCGGCTCCAGCAGTTCGGTCGCGGAGACCAGCGTGAAGCCGGTGACGGGCCTTCCCTTGCCGGCGAACCACCGCTGCCGCGGCAGCCACTCACGCAACAGGGGATCGAGGGACGCCAGCAGGTCGGGAGGCGCGATGGACGTCGTACCCCTGCGGGTGGCGGCTTCCGACATGGCGTCGCGTCCTTTCCCCGGGCACCCACAGAAATGCGCGTCAAGTGTCCCGGAATGCGGCAAATGCTGTGCGGCTGTGCGGGACGTGTCGGGTGAGGATGGTCCGTACGGACTCGACCGGTACGACGGAGTCGACCGGCGCGGCGCCGTACGGACTCGGTGATGGTCACAGTTCCCAGGGCGGGACGGCGGAAACCGCCCCGCCGCCCGGAACTACGAGACGCCTTCCTTCCTCAGCCGGAACCAGTAGAAGCCGTGCCCCGCGAGGGTCAGCAGATACGGCAGCTCACCGATGGCCGGGAACCGCACCCCGCCGATCAGCTCCACCGGATGCCGGCCGTCGAACGCCTGCAGATCGAGCTCCGTCGGCTGCGCGAAGCGCGAGAAGTTGTTCACGCAGAGGACGAGATCGTCCTTGTACTCGCGCAGGAAGGCCAGCACGGCAGGGTTCGACGAGGGCAGCTCCGTGAACGAGCCGAGCCCGAACGCCATGTTCTGCTTGCGGATCTCGATCATCCGGCGCGTCCAGTGCAGCAGCGAGGACGGGGACGACATCGACGCCTCGACGTTCGTGACCTGGTACCCGTAGACCGGGTCCATGATCGTCGGCAGGGAGAGCCGGCCGGGGTCGCAGGACGAGAAGCCCGCGTTGCGGTCGGGCGTCCACTGCATCGGTGTGCGCACCGCGTCGCGGTCGCCGAGCCAGATGTTGTCGCCCATCCCGATCTCGTCGCCGTAGTAGAGGATCGGCGAACCGGGCAGCGACAGCAGCAGGGCCGTGAACAGCTCGATCTGGTTGCGGTCGTTGTCCAGCAGGGGCGCCAGTCGGCGGCGGATGCCGATGTTGGCGCGCATCCGCGGGTCCTTGGCGTACTCCGCGTACATGTAGTCGCGCTCTTCGTCCGTGACCATCTCGAGCGTGAGCTCGTCGTGGTTGCGCAGGAAGATGCCCCACTGACACTTCGTGGGGATCGCCGGCGTCTTGGCCAGGATCTCCGAGACCGGGTAGCGCGACTCCCTGCGGACGGCCATGAAGATGCGCGGCATCACCGGGAAGTGGAACGCCATGTGGCACTCGTCGCCGCCGGCCGCGTAGTCGCCGAAGTAGTCGACGACGTCCTCGGGCCACTGGTTGGCCTCGGCCAGCAGGACCGTGTCCGGGTAGTGGGCGTCGATCTCCTTGCGGACCCGCTTGAGGAACTCGTGCGTCGCAGGCAGGTTCTCGCAGTTGGTGCCCTCCTCCGCGTACAGATACGGCACCGCGTCGAGCCGGAAGCCGTCGATGCCGAGGTCCAGCCAGAAGCGCAGCGCGGCGAGGATCTCCTCCTGGACGGCCGGGTTCTCGTAGTTCAGGTCCGGCTGGTGGGAGAAGAAGCGGTGGAAGAAGTACTGCTTGCGGACCGGGTCGAAGGTCCAGTTGGATGCCTCCGTGTCGACGAAGATGATCCGCGCGTCCTGGTACTGCTTGTCGTCGTCGGCCCAGACGTAGTAGTCGCCGTAGGGGCCGTCGGGGTGGGCGCGGGACTCCTGGAACCACGGGTGCTGGTCGCTGGTGTGGTTCATGACGAAGTCGATGATCACCCGCATGCCACGCTGGTGTGCGGCGTCCACGAACTCGACGAAGTCGGCGAGGTCGCCGAACTCGGGCAGGACGGCCGTGTAGTCGGAGACGTCGTAGCCGCCGTCACGCAGCGGCGACTTGAAGAAGGGCGGCAGCCATAGGCAGTCCACGCCGAGCCACTGCAGATAGTCGAGCTTGGCGGTGATGCCCCTCAGATCTCCGACGCCGTCGCCGTTGCTGTCCTGGAACGAGCGGACCAGTACCTCGTAGAAGACGGCTCGCTTGAACCAATCGGGGTCCCGCTCCTGGGCGGGTGTGTCCTCGAAGGTGTCCGGGACGGGTTCGTTGACGATCATGTTGTGGGTGACCCTCCGATCGGTGAGGACGGTCGCAGGACGGTGAAGACGTGCGCGGGCGCTCGACCCGGCTCCAGGCGCACGTAGTTCGCCCTGCCCCAGTGGTAGGTCGTCCCGGTGAGCTCGTCGCGCACCGGAACGGTGTCGTGCCAGTCCAGTCCTAGCAGCGGCATGTCCAACGAGATCGTCGCCTCCTGGGTGTGGTGCGGGTCCAGGTTGGCGACCACCAGAATCGTGTTCGAACCGCTGCGCTTCGAGTACGCGATGACCGCGTCCTGGTCCGCGTGGTGAAAATGCAGGTCACGCACCTGTTGCAGGGCCGGATTGAGGCGCCGGATGCGGTTGAGCGTGGTGATGAGGGGCGCGATGCTGTTCCCCGTGCGCTCCGCGGTCTTCCAGGCGCGCGGGCGCAGCTCGTACTTCTCGGAGTTCAGGTACTCCTCGCTGCCCTCGCGCAGCGGGACGTTCTCGCACAGTTCGTAGCCGCTGTAGATCCCCCAGGTCGGCGAGAGCGTGGCGGCCAGCACGGCCCGCACCTCGAAGGCGGGCCGCCCGCCCTTCTGCAGGTAGGCGTGGAGGATGTCGGGTGTGTTCACGAAGAAGTTGGGCCGCATATAGGCGGCGGCGTCCCCGGACAGCTCGGTGAGGTAGTCGGTGAGCTCCTCCTTGCTGTTGCGCCAGGTGAAGTACGTGTACGACTGCTGGAAGCCGATCGCCGCGAGCGTGTGCATCATCGCCGGACGGGTGAACGCCTCGGCCAGGAAGATCACATCGGGGTCGGTCCGGTTGATCTCCCCGATGACCTTCTCCCAGAACACCACCGGCTTGGTGTGCGGGTTGTCCACACGGAAGATCCGCACCCCGTGGTCCATCCAGTGCCGCAGCACCCGCACGGTCTCCGCGACCAGGCCCTTCATGTCCCGGTCGAAGGCGATCGGGTAGATGTCCTGGTACTTCTTCGGCGGGTTCTCGGCGTACGCGATGGTGCCGTCGGGACGGTGGTGGAACCACTCGGGGTGCTTCTGGACCCACGGGTGGTCGGGCGAGCACTGCAGCGCGAAGTCGAGAGCGATCTCGAGGCGCAGCTCCGCGGCAGTACGCACGAAGGCGTCGAAGTCCTCGATGGTGCCCAGGTCCGGGTGGATCGCGTCGTGCCCGCCCTCGGGGGAGCCGATCGCCCAGGGCACACCCACGTCGTCGGGACCCGCCGACAGGGTGTTGTTGGGTCCCTTGCGGAACGTTGTGCCGATGGGGTGAATGGGCGGCAGGTACACCACGTCGAAGCCCATCGCCGCGATCGCGGGCAGCCGCTCGGCGGCGGTCCGGAAGGTGCCGGTGATCGGCGGCTTCCCTTCCTCTACGACGGCGCCCTCCGAGCGCGGGAAGAACTCGTACCAGGAGCCGAACAGGGCCCTCGGCCGCTCCACCTGCAGCGGCAGCGGCTCCGATGACGTCAGCAGCTCGCGCAGGGGGTACTGGGAGAGCACCGCGTCCAGGTCGGGTGTCAGGGCCGCGGCCAGCCGGGATGCGGCCGGGCGTCCGGTGTCGCGCAGCGCGTCCACCGCGGCCAGCACGGCCTCGCGGCCGCCGTCGGCCTTGGGCACTCCCTTGGCCGCTCGCTCGTACAGCTGCGCGCCCTCCTCGAGGACGAGCTCCGTGTCCTGGCCCGCGGGGATCTTGATCCGTGCGTGGTGTCGCCAGGTGCTGATCGGATCGCTCCAAGCCTCCACCGCGTAGGTCCAGTGGCCCTCGGTGTCCGGCTTGACTGTCGCGCCCCAGCGGTCGGTGCCGGGGGCCAGCTCGCGCATCGGAGTCCACGGGCCGCTCCGGCCCTCCGGATCGCGCAGCACGACATTGGCCGCCACCGCGTCATGGCCCTCGCGGAAGACGGTCGCGGTGATCTGGAACGCCTCGCCCGCCACCGCCTTCGCGGGCCTGCGACCGCAGTCGACGAGGGGGCGGACATCCAGGACGGGGATGCGGCCGATCATGGGATCACCTGGGGGGTCTGTATGGAGGGATGTGGGCGATATGCCCTTTGCCCTTTGTATCTGTGGTGTCGACGACTGGCGCGTTGCGGGCATGGCCGCTCCTGTCCGCGTTCACTCATTCGGAGGGGCGCCGATGGCGCTCCGACTGTTTTGGTGTCAGGAGGGGGGTGGGCCGATACGAGGGTGTGAATCGGGTCTAGCACGAGGAACGGACGGCGAGGTGTCCGAGAGGTTTCTGTGTGTACCGGATGAGCCTTCCCCTCGTCCTCGGGTGGGCAATCCGGTGGAGTGTTAACTACTCGCGCGTAGATGCGCACACAACACCGGCCCCGCCGCGGAGACGGGGCCGGTGCCATGAACACGCCTTTCTCGAGGGCTTTTCCTCCCCCAGTGCCTTGAGGGCCTGGGAGGTACCCCCAGCTGCTACGGGTTGTTGACCTGGAGAAGCTTGTTGGGCGAACCGGGCAGCGCGCCGGTGACCCTGCCCGACACGGCCCGGTCGACGAGAGCCTTGCTCACGTCGGCCGGAGACGCCCAGGCGTGGTCGGCCAGATAGAGCGCGGCAGCGCCCGCAGCGTGCGGCGCCGCCATGGACGTACCGGAGAAGGTCGCCCTGCCCGTGTCGTCAGCGTACGACGCCGATGTGATGTCCACACCGGGGGCGAACAGGTCCAGTCGCGCTCCCCAGTTAGAGAAGCTCGCCCGGGCGTCCTTCTCGTCGGTCGCGCCGACCGTGATGGCCTCCTGGACCCGGGCGGGCGAGTCGAGGGACGCCGGGAGCCCTTCGTTCCCGGCGGCGACCGTGTACGTCACGCCGGACGCGACCGAGTTGCGCACCGCCGCGTCCAGCTGGGGGCTGGCGGGACCGCCCAGGCTCATATTGGCGACCGCCGGCTTGTGGGCGTGCTTCGTCACCCAGTCGATCCCGGCGATGACCTGCGCCAACGTGCCGCCGCCTGCGTCGTCGAGGACGCGCACGGCGACGACGTTCGCCTTCTTCGCCACGCCGTACTTCGTGCCGACGGCGGTGCCCGCCACATGGGTGCCGTGGCCGTTGCCGTCCTGGGCGACGGCGTCGTCGTCGACGAAGTCCCAGCCGCTGCTCGCCCGGCCACCGAAGTCCTCGTGGGTGGTGCGGATGCCGGTGTCGATGACGTACACCGTCACCCCCTGCCCCGCGGACTCCGGCCAGGTGTAGGACTTGTCGAGCGGCAGGTCGTCCTGGTCGATCCGGTCGAGGCCCCAGGACGGCGGGTTCTTCTGGTTGTGGTCGGCGGTCACCTTCGCGTCCTGGACGACCGAGGCGACCTTCGGGTCGGCCGCCAGGCGCCGGGCCTCCGTGGCGTCCGCCCGCACCGCGTACCCGTTGAGTGCCGTGCTGTAGGTGTGGCTGATTTTCGCCCCGTACTTCGATGGGATGGCCTTGCCGGCGTCCGACGGGGCCTTCGTTCCCCCCTTGAGTGTCACGATGTAGCTGCCGCTGACGGAACCGGGTGACCCGGCCCCCAGAACGCGCCCCTCCGCAGGGGCCGCATGCGCCGGCAGGGTGGCGGCCGAAAGCACCGCGGCCGTGGTGACCGCGGTGAGAGCCCCCGCCCAGCGCAGACGCTGTGTACGCGTCAGTGCCATGTCGTGAGTTCCCCTCCTCAACTCGACATGCGTCGGGCAGAGTTCAGCCGCTGGTGCTGACCTGTCGATCCCCCCGCCGACGCCACTTGGCAGCCTCTCGTGCGGTGTGAAGCGCTACAAGACCACCGGAGGGGGCGGAATCGGCCATATCGTCCGTGGCGGGCTCGTGAAGGGTGCGGAGGTTGCGGCGATTTCCGGACACATGTGCGGGACGGGGGCTGTCATGCGCGGGGGAGAGCGCCGGCCACACCCCGTGCACCGGCGGACACACTGTGCGCCGTGGTTACGGGGCTGCCGCGCCGCTACTGTCGAAGTCACGTGACATCCCTTGAGGGCCCCGTACCGTAATCACTGAGGCACCCCGACGGTGATCAACCACCTCCGCAAGAGCGGCGCCGTTCCGGCGCCAAAGAGGAGCCACGTGAAGGCCATCCGTCGATTTACCGTACGTCCCGTACTCCCCGAACCTCTCCGTCCGCTGAGCGATCTCGCGCGGAATCTGCGCTGGTCGTGGCATGCGGAGACCCGTGATCTTTTCGAGTCCGTCGACCCGGGGAGATGGGCCGACTCGCAGGGCGACCCGGTGCGGCTGCTGGGCAGTGTGCCGTCCGACCGCCTGAGCGAGCTCGCCCGGGACCAGCAGTTCCTGCAGCGGCTCGGCACCGTCGCCGCCGATCTGCAGGACTATGTGACCGGCGACCGCTGGTACCAGCAGCAGTCCGCCGAACTGCCCGCCGCCATCGCCTACTTCTCACCCGAGTTCGGCATCACCGCCGCGCTGCCGCAGTACTCGGGAGGGCTCGGCATCCTCGCGGGCGACCATCTGAAAGCGGCCAGCGACCTCGGCGTACCGCTGATCGGGGTCGGGCTCCTCTACCGGCACGGATACTTCCGGCAGACACTGTCGCGCGACGGCTGGCAGCAGGAGCACTATCCGGTCCTCGACCCGAACGAGCTGCCGGTCAGCCTGCTGCGCGAGGAGGACGGCACCCCCAGCCAGGTCGAGATCGCGCTGCCCGGCGGGAAGTCGCTGCGGGCGCACATCTGGCTGGCCCAGGTCGGCCGCGTACCGCTGCTGATGCTCGACTCCGACGTCGAGGAGAACGACCTCGGCGAGCGCGACGTGACCGACCGGCTGTACGGCGGCGGCAGCGAGCACCGGCTGCTGCAGGAGATGCTCCTCGGTATAGGAGGTGTGCGGGCCGTCCGGACGTACTGCCGGCTGACCGGGCACCCGGAACCCGAGGTGTTCCACACCAACGAGGGGCACGCCGGATTCCTCGGCCTCGAGCGCATCCATGAGCTCGCCGGGCAGGGGCTGGACGGCCCCGGCCTGGACTTCGACTCCGCCCTCGAGGCCGTGCGCGCCGGGACCGTCTTCACCACGCACACGCCTGTCCCCGCCGGCATCGACCGGTTCGACAGGGAACTCGTGGCCCGCCACTTCGGGCCCCACGCGGAGCTGCCCGGCATCGACGTCGAGCGGATCCTGCGGCTCGGCATGGAGACCTACCCCGGCGGCGAGCCGAACCTCTTCAACATGGCCGTCATGGGCCTCAGGCTCGGCCAGCGCGCGAACGGCGTCTCGCTGTTGCACGGCCGCGTCAGCCGCGGGATGTTCGCCGGGCTGTGGCCGGGCTTCGATCCCGAAGAGGTCCCCATCACCTCCGTCACCAACGGCGTCCACGCCCCGACCTGGGTCGCCCCGGAGGTCTTCCGGCTCGGTGCCCGGCAGACCGGCGACCGGCGTGCCGAGGAGGCGCTCGCGGTGGGCGGCGCGGAGCGCTGGGACACCGTCGCCGACATCCCCGACCAGGACATCTGGGACCTGCGCCGCGTCCTGCGCGAGCAGCTCGTCACCGAGGTCCGCAAGCGGCTGTACACGTCCTGGCGGCAGCGCGGCGCAGGCGCGGCCGAGCTGGGCTGGATCGACAGCGTCCTCGACCCGGACGTGCTGACGATCGGCTTCGCGCGCCGCGTCCCCTCGTACAAGCGCCTGACGCTGATGCTGCGCGACCGCGACCGGCTGATGGAGCTCCTGCTGCACCCGGAGCGCCCCATCCAGATCGTGATCGCGGGCAAGGCGCACCCAGCGGACGACGGCGGCAAGCGGCTCATCCAGGAACTTGTGCGCTTCACCGACGATCCGCGCGTGCGCCATCGCATCGTCTTCCTGCCCGACTACGGGATGGCGATGGCGACGAAGCTCTACCCGGGCTGTGACGTCTGGCTCAACAACCCGTTGCGCCCGCTGGAGGCCTGCGGCACCTCCGGCATGAAGGCGGCTCTGAACGGCTGTCTGAACCTGTCCGTCCTCGACGGCTGGTGGGACGAGTGGTTCAAGCCCGATTTCGGCTGGGCCATCCCCACCGCGGACGGCTCGGGGCTGGACGCCGACCGGCGCGACGACCTCGAGGCGGGCGCGCTCTACGACCTGCTGGAGCAGCGGGTCACGCCCCGCTTCTACGAGCGCGGCCCGGAGGGCCTGCCGGACCGCTGGATCGACATGGTCCGCCAGACGCTGACCCAGCTCGGCCCCAAGGTCCTGGCCGGGCGCATGGTCCGGGAGTACGTGGAGCGGCTGTACGCACCGGCCGCCCGCGCCCACCGTTCGATGGACCCGGAGTCGGCGCGGGAGCTCGCCGTCTGGAAGTCCCGGGTGCGCGGCGCGTGGGGGCAGGTCGCCGTGGACCACGTCGAGGTCTCGGCCGTCACGGCGACCGCGGAGCTCGGGTCGACGCTTGGTGTGCGGGTCCGGGTCCGCCTCGGGGATCTGCAGCCGGACGATGTCGAGGTGCAGGTCGTCGCGGGCCGCGTCGACTCCGAGGACCGCATCGCCGATGCGTCCGTGGTCCCGCTGAAACCCGCGGGCGGCCCTGACCTTGAGGGCCGCTGGGTCTACGAGGGGCCGCTCTCCCTGGACCGTACGGGGCCCTACGGGTACACCGTGCGGATCCTTCCCTCCCACCGCCTGCTGGGCTCGCCCGCCGAGCTCGGCCTGGTGGCGGTGCCCTCGGAGGCGACCGGGGAGGTGGCCGGGGTTCTCATGCGGTGACGGCTTGCCTGGGCCGGCCGGGGACTCAGTCCGGCCGGCGCAGCTCCAGCACCGGCTCGCCCGTGGCATCCCCCTCGGGCGGGCCGATCACCGCGGAGAACGCCTCGGTCGTGACGAGCAGACCCGCGTCGGTGCGCTCGAAGACCGGAGTGAACGGCTCGTCGGCGTGGGCGGGCCCGTAGCGGATCGCGAAGACGGTCAGCCCGGCCGGGGCGCCCGGCGCGGGCTCCGCCTCGAGAGCGGTGGTCGCTACGGTGTGGCGCCAGCCGGCGTCCGGGTTGCCGTAGCCGCGCGGGTCGGCAGCCAGCCGGAACGCGGCCTGCTCCTGGGTCAGGCCGATCGTGTCGGGGGAGTTGAAGTACGCGGAGCTGTCCCCCTCCGGCCAGGCGGGTGTGGTGACGGCGATCCGGGCGGCGCCGGTGACGGCCAGGCCGCCCGCGTGGAGGCTGCCGTCGGTGGCCAGCCGTGCCGCCCGCTCGGCGAGGTCGAGGCCCTCCACCTCCACCAGTTTCGCCAGCCGGCCGTCGGTCTCCTTCGCGTACGGCAGACCGGCTAGCAGGAACGGCTCGCCCTCCGACGGGTCCAGGTCCAGGGCGACCGTCAGCCACAGCGACGTCCCGTCGGTCACGTACAACGACTGCGTGTGGACGAGGACCTGCGCGGCGCTGACCACCGGCTTGGTGACCAGCTTCGCCGTCAGGCCGGGGGCGGCGGCGTCGCGTGTCCGCACCTCGCCCATCGGCCGCGTCAGCAGGAAGGTGCGCCCGCCGGACAGCCGTACGGCCGGTCCGATGCCGTGCTGGCGGTCGGCGGCGGCGGGCAGCAGAAGTGTGCCGGCGGCCTCGACCAGTGACGGCGTCAGCGCGTTGTCGAAGGAGACGGAGACGCGTGCGTTGCGCAGCTGATGGCGGACGGGCGAGGTGCGCGGCGCCCGGTACCAGCGCGTCGTGTCCTGGATCTGCCAGACCAGCATGAACGCGAAATGGCCGTCCAAGGCCCCGTCCGGACCCGCGGCGTGGTAGCCCCACCGGGTGTCACCGCGGTAGCGGCCGAGGTCGGCGCGGATACGGCGGCTGAAGAGCCGCATACCCAGGACCGCCTCGAAACCGGAGTGCTGCTCGCTGTAGCGCGGCCCGCCGACGTCGTAGCCGCAGGACGACAGCCGTGCGTCGATGTAGCGGGCGATCTCGTCTCCGTCGTCGGCGAACACCGCCTCGCCGCTGACCCGGTGGGCCTGGGCCAGGAAGGACAGGGAGATCGGGCCATAGTTGTTGTCGTACGCGCCCCCGTGCTCGGCGGGCAGCAGCGCGCCGCGGTCGGGCAGCCGGCGGGAGCGGATCTCCTCCGTGTACAGGCGCATGGCCGTCCCGTAGGCGCCCTCCGCCTCCTCGCGGGGGAGGTGCCGGGCGAGCATCAGGCCGCCGACCACACAGCCGATGGCCTGGTTGGTGGCGTCCTGCGGATTGAAGAAGGTGACCTCGGTGAGCCACCGCCAGTAGCCGGACGCCAGGTCCGTGAGTGCCGTCGATTGCTCGTCGGACAGCAGGCCCCGGCCGACGTCCAGCAGGTTCACCGCCTGCAGCAGCGCCCACACCGTGCTGGGCCAGTCGCCGATGGGGTGCTCGCCGTCGCCGAGGACGTAACGGGCGTACGGCTCAACGGAGTTGCGTCGGCGCAGGTTCGGGTAGCCGGGGTTGTCCGTGCGGAAGACCCGTTCCCGCAGATGGAAGTCCACGCTGCGCGAAACCGCTTCGGGGAGCCGGTCGTCCCCCGTGCGCCGCCACGCCAGCGCCAGCAGCGAGGAGACGCCGAGGGAGGTGTCGCCGATGTCGTCCACGCAGTCGGGGTGTTCGAGGTTGCCCTCCGGCGTGAGCCGGACCAGGGCCTGCTCGACGACGTCGGCGAGGACGGCGTCGTACGCCTCCGGAGTGTCCGGCAGGTCGTGCAGCGGGCCGCGCTGGTGGAGGAGGTGCACGGGTGGATCAGCCCTTCATGCCGGAGGTGGCCATGGCGTGGGTCGTCGGGGTCACACGACAGGTGCGGGCCGGCGGGCGTGCAGTGCGACGGTCAGTGTGTGCGGGCCGTGTCCACCGATGTAGACGCGGTTCCCGGTCGTCGCGTCGGTGCCGCCCACCACGGTGTAGTCCTGACCCGGGTCGTACCGTAGTACGTCGCTCCGGTCCGGCTCGGCGAGCAGTTCGCCTGCCTCGACGCCGGCCTCGACCCGGATCTCGTCGTCGCCGACCCGGTAGGTCATCGGCCCGGTCGTCAGGCACCAGCGTCCGTCGCCGATCGGTACGGCGCCCTCTGGCACGCCACCCGGCCGGAAGGTCAGTTCGAGCGCCCAGGGCACCCGTGGTCCGCTGATGTCGATCCGCAGGTCGGCACCGTCTTCCCTCAGGTCCACCTCGACGCGGGTCGTGTGTGAGACCTCGTCCCGAGGCCGGTCCGGGAAGGCCATCGCGGCCGAGAAGCGTCCTTCGTCCGCCATACGGTAGGCGCCGTCGTCCCGTCGCCGGTCCGGCGGGAGCGGCTGGTAGTAGGCGGCCGTGAGGGTTTCGGTGAGCCGGTACCGGTTGTCGGCGGGCTGTTGCATGCCGGCGGCGCGGAACGGGCCCAGGTCGAAGAACCCCCGTGAGAGGCGGACCGCGTCGAGGACGGCGTCTCCGGCGAACAGGCGCAGGAAGGTGGGATTGCAGGCGAGGCCCGAGCGGATGCGCCGGTGCTCGGGCACGTCGGAGCCGCCGTACACCACCGTGTGCGCGCCGGCCGAGGCGCGTGCGGCGAGGCGCGCGGTGGTGATGTACCGGTCGCGCGGAAGTGTCTCCGCAGCCGGTGTCGGCAGGGCCCGGCACAGGTCCGGGGTGAGGAGGGTCTCGGCGAGCAGGTCGGGGTCGTCGATGCCGCCGGTGGCCGCCAGCCGCGCCGCCCGGCTGAAGTCGCCCCGGCCGGTGCGGATCGCGAGCAGCCGGTAGTGCGGCAGATAGGGCGCCAGCGGGAACGGGTGGTTCTGGTCCTGCCGTCGCGAGTGGACGGTCTCCACCGTGCCGTCCGGCCTGATGAGGTCCAGGGTGGTGGCGAGATTGCGTTCGACGGCGTGCAGCAGGTCGGCGCGGCCGAGGACGCCGGCCAGCAGCAGCAGTGAAGGGTTGGACACGTGGGCCGCGTAGTTGGCGCTCCGTTCCGAGTACAGGCCCTCCGCGTCGATGTCGACGCCCTCGGAGAGCCACTCCTCGATGCGGTCGAGCAGCCGGTCGTCGGGGAACGACCGGTGCAGCCGGGCCAGCGCCGCGCACAGCTCCCAGCGGTGGTTCGGGGTGTGCACCCCACCGGTCAGGAGACTGCCGGAGGCGGCACCGGCGATCTCGGCGAGCGAGGCCGTGACGTCGCGCAGTTCCGGCCCCGCGCCGGCGGCGAGGACGTGCGCGTCGCACACGTCGTTGACGGTGAACGCGGAGTCCGGCGGTGACTGCACGTTGTCGCCGCCGGCGAAGAGGCCGGTGGGTGTCTGCGCGGCCCGGAGGGCGCGGAGGTGGGTCATCGCGGCGGCGATGGCCTGACTGCTGCCGTGCAGTGCCGAGTCCGGGGACCGGTACGCCGCGACCAGAGTCTTCACCCGGCGTGCCAGAGCGCGGTGGGGCGCTCCGGCGGGTTCCTCGTCGGGGTCGGCCGCCAGCGGGGCGGCCAGCCGGTCGGCGGCGCGGGCCACCGCGCGGACGAACTCGGGGTCGAGCGGGGTGGGCAAGGTCAGTCCTTCAGTCCGGCGTTGATGTCGGCGCTCATGACGTAACGCTGGAACACCAAGAAGACGGCGATCAGCGGGATCATGGAGATGACCGATCCCCCGAGCAGCACCGACCAGTTGATGTTCTGCGCCCCGACGAGGCTCTGGATACCGATCTGCACGGTGAACTTGTCGGGGTCGTTGAGCATCAGCAGCGGCCAGATGTAGTCGTTCCAGCGCCACTGGAACGACAGGATGGCGAGCGTCAGCATGATGGGCCGGGAGATCGGCACCATGATCCTCAGGAAGATCGACAGTTCACGCGCGCCGTCGATACGGGCGGCCTCGATGAGCTCGTCGGGGACCGTCAGGAAGAACTGACGGAACATGAAGCATCCGGTCGCGGTGAGCACGGCCGGGAGGATGATGCCGCCGAACGAGTTGTAGAGGCCGAGGTCGCGGACCACCAGGAACTCCGGGGCGAGCATGACCTCGGACGGCAGCATCGTGGTGGCCAGGATGCAGATGAAGAAGACCTTGAGCCACTTGTTGTCGTACTTGGCCAGCGCGTACCCGGTGCAGCAGCTGGCTCCCACCGTGAGGATCGTCGTGATCACGCACACGATGGTCGTGTTGATGAAGTACTGGGAGAAATTGGCGCTGTCCCACGCTGCCTTATAGCCCGACAGGGTGGGGTCGTGCGGAAGCACCGTCAGCGGAAGGGAGAACAGGTCTCCCGCCGGTTTGAAGGAGCTGAGGACGAACCACAGCACCGGCAGCCCGTAGAGGGCCGCCAGGATCCACAGCAGTGTCGTCGCGGGTACCGCGCGCCGAAGCCCACCGCCGCCCCCGCTGCGGGGCCGCCTCTTGGAAAGGGCCCGTACGGAATCGGCTTTGACCGGACGCGGCGTGTCTGTGGTTGTCATCGGTTCTCCATCCGCCGGTTGACGATCAGCTGGATGATCGCGACGGCCATCAGGATGAGCATGAGCACGAACGACGCGGCGCTCGCGTAGCCGATCTGGCCCGTTTTGAAGCCGGTTTGGTAGATGTACTGGACGAGCAGGTTGTTCGACGTTCCCGGTCCGCCGTTGTTGAGGGCGAGGAAGAGCGGGTATTCCTTCATCGCGTTGATCGTGTTGAGCAGGATGACGATGAAGGAGGTGGGCGCGATGCTCGGCAGTGTGATGCTGATGAACTGGCGCCAGGGGCCCGCGCCGTCGAGCGAGGCCGCCTCGTAGTACGAGGTGGGCACGTTCTTGATCGCCGCGATGAACAACAGCATCGAGAAGGCCGTTCCCCACCAGGCGCCCGCCATCACCACCACGCCCAGCGACAGGTCCGCGTTCGACTGCCACGCGATCGCATTCCCGCCGAGCTTCTCGATGACGTAGTTGATCAGTCCGAAGTTCTCACCGAACAGCCACCGCCACAGGACACCCACGACGATGGGCGAGATGAGCCACGGGACGAAGAAGATGACACGGGCGACCGACGCGCCCTTGGCCTGCTTGCTTACCACCAGGTTGGCGACGAGCAGCGAGAGCACGAAGTTCAGCGGAACGACGAGCACGGTGTACAGCAGCGTCCGGGCCAGCGCGTCGTAGAAGGTGGAGTCCCCGAACAGGTTCTGGTAGTTGTCCAGTCCGACGAACTGGAACGCCCCTACGCCCGTGTAGTTCGTGAAGGAGTAGACGAGCCCGATCACCGCCGGCCAGACGAAGAACAGCGAGAAGAGCACGACATTGGCCGCGATGAGCACGAGCGGCGCAAGGGTGTACTTACTGCGTCTCCTGGGCGGGCTCGCGGACACGTCCGAGGCGCGTTTTGTCATCTTCCTGACTCCGTGCTGGTGGAATGGATTGCGGTGGGCTCACGCCATGAGCCCGGCATCACGTGGGCGCCCAGGGCCGGGCGGCGGTGTCTCGACCCCGCCGCCCGGCCCTGTGGCCTATGATCCGCCGCCGACCTGCTGGTTGTAGCCGGCCACGATGTTCTCCAGGGCCTCGTCGGCCGACTGCTGGCCGTTGATCGCCTTGCCGAGCTCCGTCTTGGTCGGGTCCTCGGTGAGGCTCTTGCCCTTCAGCACCCAGTTCGTCTGCGCGGTGTTGAAGTAGCCGGAGATCGGGGCGTACAGCGGGATCTCCTCGTTGTACAGCTTGAACGCCGCCTGCGCCGCCTCGGACTTGAAGGGGTACTCCGGGTTCAGACCGCTCTCGACGGGCAGGAACCCGGACGCCTCACACAGCTCGCGGTAGTGGTCCGGCTCGTACAGCCAGGACAGGAACTTCTTCGCGGCGGTGGCCCCGGCGCTGTTGTTGTTGAAGCCCACCGTCATGCCGCCGCTGTTGACGTCACTGGCCTGGACCGGCTCGGCGGGGGTCGGGACGCTCGCCCAGTCGAACTTCTTGATGCTGTCCGCGAAGGCGGGAACCTGCCACACGCCGGACCAGTAGGCGACCACGTCACCGCTCTGGAACATGGCCGACGGGTCGGCGCCGCTGGTCCACACCGACTTCGGCATGGTCTTGTCGTCGTTCAGTCCGACGAAGTACTTCACGGCCTTCTTGGTCGCGGCGTCCACCGAGAACTTGCCGGAGGAGTCCGCGTGGACGTACTTCCCGCCGAGCTCGTACACCATGGCGCGGAGCCGGGACGGCGACTGGTCGAACGTCAGGGAGTACTTGGCGCCGGTCTTCTCCCGGACCTTGTCCGCCGCCTTGATGAAGTCCTTCCAGGTCCAGGTCTTCTGGGGCGAGGTCGGGAAGGAGACGCCGGCCTTCTTGAACAGCGTCTTGTTGATGAACAGGCCGGACGCGGTGACGTCCGAGGGGATGGACAGCACCTTCCCGGACGAGTCCTTGGCGAGGAAGTTGGCGTTGATGTTGTTGCTCTTGTTGTTGGCGATGGAGCTGAGGTCGATCAGCTTGCTCGACCAGATCGGGTCCAGCGCCGGCACGGCCGCCACGTCGGGCAGAGAGTTCGCCTGCGCGGCGTTGTGCAGCTTCGTCGAGTATCCGTCGTAGGGGATGTTGACGAGCTTGACCTTGACGCCGGCTTCCTTCTTGTACTGCGCCACCAGCTTCTTCCAGCCCGCATCCTGCCCCGGGACCGTGGAAATCCAGAACGTCAGCGACTTGGCGTTCCCGCCCGAGTCGGACCCCGACCCCCCGCAGGCGGAGAGCAGCAGGGCACCTGCCGTGGCCACGGCAGCGAGGGGAACCACGCGGCGTATGCCGCCACGGCCGAGTCGGCGTGAGCGCCGCACACCCAGACTGATCATCTTCGATCCCTTTTCGTCGTAGCGGACCGAGCACGGCGACGGCGCCGGCCGCTGGTAGTAGCAGGTCCCGGTTTCCTATCCCTGCGATTGAGCGCTTCCGCGGGCCGCGGCCTCGCCCGGCCGCACCGCTTGAGTGGGTTGAAGGTCCCGGTTCACTCGCTGCCTCGCAGCGGGGGTACGAGCACGCCCTCGTACGGGACACCTCACCCGAACCGGAGTCCCGCCGGTTGTGGTAAGCGCTTGCCCGGGACCCTGACAGATGGGGCGGGGCGGCGTCAATGTCCTGTCATAGTGCCGAGGGTCACGGTTCGGACTCGCGGCTTCCGCAAAGGACCAGGGCGTCGGGGAGGTACGGGCTACGGCCGCCGGCCGAGGCGCGGGCTGGGGGCGTGCAGCGCCGTGGCCGTGGCCGTGGGGCGTGGTGCGCGGGGGGCGGGCGGGCGTGGTGGGGCTGGGTTCAGGGCGGGGGGCCATGGGTCGCGGACCAGGCCGGGCCGAGGTCAGGCCGGGGCGCCGTCGGTCACCGCCCGGACTCCGTGGGCCACGGCGAGGCGGGTGGCGCCCACCACCGTGCCGCTGCTGCCGAGCACACTGGACACCACCTCGGTGGGCCAGCTGAGGCGGTCCAGCTCCGCCCGGGCACCGGGCAGGAGCTGCGGGTTCGCGCCGATTCCGCCACCGAGCACGATCAGGCCCGGATCGAGTACGGCGGTCACGGCCGCGGCCAGCCGGCCGACTTCCGCGGCGTGGCCGTCGACCATACGGCGCGCGGTGGGGTGGCCGGCCGCGGCGAGCGCGAAGAGCCGCTCGGCCGACTCAGGGCGATGTCCGTCGTCCGCCTGCCAGGACGCCTCGGCCCGGCACAGCAGCGAGCGGGCGCCGACGTACTCCTCCAGGGCCTCGGGGTGCGCACGCTGTCCGTCGGCCCACGGGTAGGGCAGCCGGGCCACCTCGCCGGCGGCACCGTTCGCGCCGCGCAGCACCTGGCCGCCGATCACGATGCCCAGGCCGATGCCGTAGCCGACCTGCAGATAGCCGAAGCTGTTGCGGCCGCGCGCGGCACCTTCGTGCAACTCGGCGAGCGCGGCGCAGTTGACGTTGTTCTCCACATGGACCGGTACGCCCTCGGGCAGCCCGAGAGCGTCGAAAGCGGCGGCGATACGGGGGGTTGCGGGGCGGGGGCCGGGGCCCGGGCCGGAGTCCGCGCCCTCGCTGCCGGCGGCGGGGGCGGCGGGGGCGGCGGGGGCGGCGGCGACGTCGGGGACTGCGACGACGGCGGCGCGGAGCCGGCCCGTGCCGGCGCCCGTGCCGGCCAGCTGATCGAGGACGGACCGTACGGCGTCGGCCGGTCCAATGCCGTCGTCGGTGGTCCGGACGGCGAGGACGGTGCCGTCCAGCGCGCAGCCCCGTACCTCGGTGTGAGTGGAGCCCAGGTCGATGGCGAGCACCGTTCCCGCGGCGGGGCCGAGGCCGTAGACGGCGGCGGAACGGCCGGTGTTGCCGTGCGCGGTGCCCGAACGGGCCGCGAGACCGGCGGCCTCCAGCTCGGTCATGGCGGCCGAGACGGTGGGCTTCGACAGACGGGCGAGCTCGGCGAGCCGCGGGCGGGTGGCCTCGCCGGACTCGGCCAGCACGGCGAAGACGGCTCTGGCGCTGTCGGTCAGCGACGGGGTGCGGGCAGCCGGGATGCCGTTGTCGCGGTTCGCGCCCGCACCGCGCCCGCCGGCTGCGCCTCGGTGGCGGTGGTCGCTTCCGTCGTCCGGGGCACGCTTCTCGCCTGTGGCGTGCCTGTCATCTGTGGCCTGCCTGTCGCCTGTGGCGTGTCTGCTGCCTGCGGCAGCGTTTCTGTCGCCTCTGGCGCTGAAGATCATGTGTGGTCCCTGTGGCTGGTTGTCGACGACGCTGTTCTGGCCGGCCGGCGATGAGGCCCTATCGGCTTTCTGCGGTCCCTTGACGCAGCCTACTTCGTTAGTTAATTTCCTAACGAACCCGTGGCGTACGCCCGCCGCGCTCACCGAGGTCCGTCCCGGGGCCTCCCGACCGACCATCCTCGTCCGTAGAACAGTTGACCCTGTCACGGTTCGCCCGCCGTGCGCAGCACGTCGTTACGCGGCTGCTGCGATGCGAACAAGGCGAAAGAGGCTCCGTGCAGGACTCCACACCATCCGCGCAGGACTCCACCGGGTCCATGCAGGGCGGCCCCGCACCACTCGTCCCACTCGTCGTCGGCATCGACGTGGGTGGTACGAAGACCCATCTCCGCGCCTGCTCGGGCACGGATGTCGTCGTCGACACCGTCCGCCCGAGCAGCGGCTGGCGGCCGCACGATCCCGGTGAGGCCGCACAGTGGCTCGCCGGGCTCCTCCGGGAGGCCCTGCCCGCAGACGCCAGACCCGCATCCGTCGCCGTCGGCGCGCACGGCTGCGAATCCCCGCGTCAGGGCGCTCTCCTCCAACAGGCGCTCGGCGCCCATCTCGACGTGCCGCGGCGCATCGCCAACGACGCCGAACTCCTCGTCCCCGCCCTCGGTCTCAAGCAGGGCGTCGGTCTGGTGGCGGGGACCGGCTCGGTCGCCGTCGGGCACCTCGCCGACGGGACGCTGGTCCAGGTCGGGGGCTGGGGCGCCGTCCTCGGCGACGAGGGCAGCTCGGCCGGGCTCGTGCGCGAGGCGGCACGTGCCGTCTGCGCCGCGCACGACCGGGGCGATCCTCCCGATCCACTCGCCCGCGGACTGCTCGCGGCCTTCGGGGTGGTCGAAGTCCCGGCGATCGGCGCGGCGCTGGAGTCCGCGGCCGACGTGTCGGCGGACTGGGGCCGGCACGCCGACGCCGTTTTCAGCGCCGCCGCAGCCGGCTCAGGCCTCGCCCACGACGTGATCGCCGCGGGAGGGCGGGCGCTGGCCGCGCTCGTGACACGGCTCGCCGACCGCGGGGCCGCCGTGGACGACGTCGTCGTGGCCGGCGGAGTCATCCTGAACCAGGCCGCCCTCTACAGTGCACTCGATGACGCGCTCGGCCGGGAACTCCCCGGCACTCGACTGCACCCGCTGCGGGTGCCGCCCGTCGAGGGTGCCGTCGAACTGGCCCGCGCTCTGCTGTAGCCCGCCGCCCGGACGCACCCCCGCCGGACGCACCCCACACACCCCCGCCGGACGCACCAGCCGCAGGGCACACCGCCCATGACGTACGACCGGTGACCAGCCGCCTTCGATCAGCCCGTACAGCCACCGAAAGGCCCACGCCAGCATGCGGATCAGCGACGTCCGGTCGACCGATCTCTTCGTCGGTACGCAGCAGTCCTCCCGCCAGGTCGTACGCGTCACCCTGCAGGGCGGGACCGGTCCCGTACGGGTCTGGGTCGAGGGACCGACGGTCAGCACACCGCAGCCCGAGCTGATTGCCGCACCCGGTCCGAGGCGGGAGGCCGTCGCCGAGGTCGGGGTCGTCTTCTCGGCCCCGGCCGCCGCCGGATCGGTGCACCGGGTCACCGCGATCGCGGAACGCGCCGACGGCTCCGGAGCCGACCGCTGCACCGCCGAGGCCGCCGTCACGGCTGAGGACACCGGCTGGACCATGTGGATGGTCTCCCACTTCCACTACGACCCGGTCTGGTGGAACACCCAGGCGGGCTTCACCGAAGTCCGCCACGAACTGCCCGATCTGCCCTGGGTGGACCGGCTCCGCCCGCCCCATGTGCGCAGCGCCTTCGACCTCGTTCGAGCCCATCTGGACTCGGCGCGGCACGACGACGACTACCGCTTCGTGCTCGCGGAGATCGACTATCTCAAGCCGCACTGGGACGCCTTCCCACGCGACCGGGCCGACCTGCGCCGCTTCCTGCGCGACGACCGGATCGAACTGGTCGGCGGCAGCTACAACGAGCCCAACACCAATCTCACCCACCCCGAGTCGACGATCCGCAACACCGTCTACGGCATCGGCTACCAGCGCGATGTGCTCGGCGGTGATCCGCGCTCCGGCTGGCTCCTCGACGTCTTCGGTCATGACCCCGCGCACCCCGGGATCATGGCCGACGCCGGACTCGACTCCAGCGCCTGGGCGCGCGGCCCCTTCCACAACTCCGGGCCGATCGGGCACGCGGGGGACATCGCCCGCATGCAGTTCCCCAGCGAGTTCGAGTGGATCGCGCCCAGCGGCCGCGGCGTCCTCACCCACTACATGGGAGCGCACTACACCGCCGGCTGGGCCATCCACCGGACCGACTCGCTCGACGCCGCGATGGCGGCCGCGTACGAGCAGTACGCCCAGTTGAAGAAGGTCGCCGCCACCCGCAATGTGATGCTGCCAGTGGGCCACGACCACAACGTGCCGTCCCGCTGGTGCACCGAGATCCACCGGGAGTGGGCCAAGCGCTATGTCTGGCCGCGCTTCACGATGGGGCTGCCGCGGGACTTCTTCGCGGCTGTGCGCCGTGAGGCGGGGGCGGCGCCTTTCCTGTCCCCGTCTCCGTCCCCTTCGCGTACGACGGGGGTGATCACGCCGAAGGCCGGGCCGAAGATCGCGCCCCAGACCCGGGACATGAACCCCGTGTTCACCGGCAAGGACGTCTCGTACATCGACACCAAGCAGGCGCAGCGGGCCGCCGAGACAGCCGTACTGGACGGGGAACGGCTCGCCGCCCTCGCAAGCCTCTTCGGCGAGCGCTTCCCCAGCGAGGCACTCGACAAGGCCTGGCGCCTCCTCGCCTACGGGGCGCACCACGACGCCGTCACCGGCACCGAGTCCGACCAGGTCTATCTCGACCTGGCCGACAACTGGCGCGAGGCGTACGAACTCGGCGACCGGGTGCGGACGGACGCGCTGGAACAGCTCGCCGCCCGCACCGACACGCGCGTTACGCACACGCCGGGGCGACCCCTGCTGGTCGCGAACGCCCTCTCCTGGGAACGGGACGGCCTGGTCACCGTGGACCATGCGGCAGGTGCCGAGGTCCGGGACGAGGCCGGGCGGCCCGTCCCCTCGGTCGCCGACGGCTCCGCTCTCTCCTTCCTCGCCCGGGGCGTCCCCTCGCTCGGCCACCGCGTCTATCAGCTCGTCGAGCCCGAGGCGTCCACCGAATCCGGACCGGACACCGAATCCGGACCGGACACCGAATCCGGACCGGCCACGGAATCCGGACCGGCCGCCGCCGACTGGGCCCTCGTGCCCGAGGCCACGGCCATCGAGAACGAGAGCTTCCGGATCGAGGCCGACCCCACCCGCGGCGGTGCCCTGAACCGCATCACCGATCTGCGCACCGGCCGCGAACTCCTCCGCCCGGGCGGCCTCGGCGCCGAACTGACCGTGCAGGACGAGTACACGACCCACCCCGTCTGGGGCGAGGGGCCCTGGCATCTGCTCCCCAAGGGGCTCGGCACGGGGACCGGCACCCGGCCCGCCACCTCCGTACGCGTCGAGCACTCCGCCATCGGCGCGCGGATCACCACTGAAGTACGCCTGGACACCTTGCGGTTCACTCAGACGGCCACCCTCCTCCGCGGCAGCTCCCGCATCGACTTCCGTACGCGCGTGGACGGCTCCATCGGCGAGGACCGGCTTCTGCGGGTCCGCTTCGATCTCGACCTGCCTGGCACCCTGCCGGTCTCCGAGGTCGGATTCGCCGCGATCGGGCGGCCTTTCGGCTTCCCCGAGGCCGACACCGCCGAGCACCTGTGGACGCTGGACAATCCCGCACACACCTGGGCCGGGCTCTCCACGACGGCCCGTATCGCTCTGCATCCGGCCGCGCACCCAGCCCTGCACCAAGACGCGAACACGTCTCCGCACCCAGCCGCAGATCCGGCCGCCGGCCCCGCCCCCACCGGAACGCTGTCGCACGCCATCGGCGTCGCCGAAGTGATCGCCCCCGAAGACCACGATGTCCGCCCCCTCCTCGCCGCTCTCGTCGCCCAGGGTGTGACCGCCACCTGCACACGCCCGGACGGCCCGCGCCACGGCTCGCTCGACGCGGACTCCAACCTCCCCGACATCAGAGTGGCACCCGGCACTGACAACGCCTTCGCGGAACGCGTCCTGGCCGCCACCGGAGCGGACGAAGTCGCCTACCGGGCGGCGCTCGCCGCCCACGGCCGCGTCTTCGTGCCCGCCGCCCGCACCCGCCGCGAAGCCTGGGTCCCCGGTGCCGACCTGCGCGGCACGCGCGACCTGCCGGTTCTCATCGTGCGCGACCCCGGCACCCTCACCGCCGACCTCTCCGACGCGGTCGTCGACATCCCCGTACCCGACGGTCTGCCCACCACGGCCGAGCCCGCCGACGACTACTCGGCCGCCCTGATCAACCACGGAACGCCCGGTTCCGTGGCCACCGCGGACGGCACCCTCTACCTCTCCCTGATGCGTGCCTGCACCGACTGGCCCAGCGGCGTCTGGCTCGACGGCCCGCGCCGCACCGCACCCGACGGCAGCAGCTTCGCCCTCCAGCACTGGACGCACGACTTCCACTACAGCCTCGTCGCGGGCCCCGGCGACTGGCGCCAGGCCGGCTTCGTACGCGCCGGGCGCGAGGCGAACCATCCCCTGCTCGCCCTGCCCACCACCCCCTCCGAAGGAGAACTCCCACCCCGCACCTCGCTCCTGACCGTCGAACCGGCGAACGTCGTGCTCTCCGCACTCAAACCGCGCGGCAACCCCATGGCCTCCGGCCTCCCGGGCGACACCGACCCCGCCACCGACGGCCTGGTCATGCGCCTGTACGAGTCCGAGGGCCGACCGGTGACGGCGCGGGTCCGCCTGTACGGCGGATTCACGTCCGGCGAGGCCACGGACCTCCTGGAACAGCGCACGGTGCGACCGCTGACGGCCGGCGAGGACGGTTCGCTCAGCATCGGCCTGACGGCGGCGGACGTCGCGACGATCGCGGCCCGCCCGGGCATGTCCCGGCCGCACCGGCCGACCTCGGACCCCGATGGCATCGGCCCGGCCCACGAACCCGTCCAGCCGGTCTTCACCCGCTACTGGCTGCACAACACAGGCCCGGCCCCCATGGGTTATCTGCCCGTCAGCATCCGCCTCGAGAGCCGTGAGGGCCTCGATACCGGTACCGGTATCCGCGAGCAATCCGTCCGCATCACGGTCGCCACCTCCGCCCTCCCCGCCAGCGGCAGCGTCCGGCTCGGCATCCCCGACGGCATCACCGTGGCAGCGCACGCGCCACTCCGATACGACGTGGCCCCCGGCGAGTTCGCGGAATTCGATGTCACCGTTCGCCCGGAGAAGGAGGCCGCCCCGGGCACGTACTTCCTGACGGCCCAGATCCTCGACGGCATCGGCCAGGTGCTGGAGGACGCGCTGCCCGTCACCGTCGGCGGAAGCACCCCTGTCGCCCCCTTCGACATCGACCTCTCACACCCCTCCCCGGACCGCCTCGTCCTGCGCCTGACCGGCCACGCGCTGAGCGAGGTCCGCGGCGAGGCCCGCATCATCAGCCCGTACGGCACGTGGGGCGCTCCCGGCGACGCCGTCGCGATCACGCCCCGAGTCCAGGGATTCACCGTGTCCCCGGGAGCCGTGACGGAACTCCACTACGCCGTCGCTCACCACCGCCGGACCGGCGGCAGCGGCGACTGGTGGGCGCTGGCCAAGGTCTCCGCCTTCGGCACGGTCCAGTACTCAGCCGCGGTGCCCGTGGCGGCGACTCCCTGACGGCCGAGTGACCCTCTTCCGACTACCCGGAACCGCAGATGCGGCGCACCACCGCACCACACCGCCGGGCGTAGGCGCGCTGGAGGACCCGGATCAGCGGGCCTCCCGCCCGCACCCACCGCTTCGCCGGGCGGCTGAACACCGTCACCGTCAGCCAGACCGTGCCGTCGTCCGTCCGTTCCACGACGAACGACTCCTCGCCGCACTCGGGATGTCCGGGCAGCGTCCCGTACGCGAAGCCCGCGCGGTCATCCTCCTCGACCGTCCAGACCACGCGGCACGGCGCCTTGATCCGCCCCAGGCCGACCGTCACGTCCACGCCGGGCCTCGCGGCCTCCGCGGCCGCGTCGATGCTGACGCCGACGGCCCGGTGCATCTGCCATGACAGGACCGCCCGCGCCGCTGTACGAAACACGCCCACGCCCTCGCCGACCCGGGTCCGCACCCTCAGGGGGTGGAACCCGTTCGGGCACCTGCCCTCACGGGTCGCTCCCACGTCCTCGTAGGTGAAGGCCATGGGTACAGCGTAGGCCGGGGTCCACCCCACCCCGCGAGGCGCCGGCGCTGAAATCCCGAACTGCCCTATAGGGGCGGTAAGTTGAGTGCGTCAAACGAAGTGCGAGATCACCCACGGGGAGCTCATGGGCACGGAGCGGGTCGAGGCGATCGAGATCGTGCGAGCCGGCGAGGCTCACTTACCGGACATCCTGGCGTTGGCGGACTCCCGGAGGCTCAACGCCACGGACCCGGAGCGCGCGGGGCGCGAGGGCTTCCTCGTTTCGGACTACAGGCTGGAGCACTACCGGGCCAGGCTCACCACCGCCGAACACTTCTGGGTCGCGGTCAAGGGCACCGAGGTGCTCGGCTTTCTGCTGGCCTACAGCGACCAGCGCATCGAACCGGACGAATGGCTCAACCACCGCATCAAGACCACGCTGGGCGCCTTCCTCGTCATCAAACAGATCTGTGTTTCGCGCTCCTCCGCGCGCACGGGAGTCGCCTCCCGGCTCTACCACCACGTTCTCGAGCAGTGGCAGGACACCCCGGTGATCGCCGCGGTCGTCACCGAGCCGTACAACGCGGCATCGACGCTCTTCCACCGCAAGCTCGGCTTCGAGGAACTGACACGGCTGACGCCGCCCGACGGCAAGCAGCGGATGGTGTGGGTATGGCGCAAGCCGCGGGAGGCGATGCTCCAGGCGCAGTACGCGGTCGCCATCGACCTCTACAAGCACGAGGACACGACCAACTGGCACAAGCTGAACAACTTCTTCTACATCACGGCCGGTCTGGCCGCGGCGCTCGGGTTCTCCGTCAGCCAGGACACGTCGGCGTCCGGGTCCATGGAGTCCACGGCGCACAGCCTCGCTGTGATCATCACGATCATCGGGCTCGCCTCCTCCGTCGCCTTTTCGCAGATGCTGCGCTTCGGCCGCCGCTATCTCGACGCCCGCAAGCGGGCCGCCATGGAGCTCGAGGAGTACATGGCGTGGCACGGCGGGCAGCGGATCGTGGGCCGTGAGGTGGCCGAGGACGGTAACGACTGGCTCAGGACGTCGCCGACAGGGCTCATCATGATGCTCCTGCCGGTACTGGTGGCGCTCTGCTGGACGGCGATGCTGGGCGTGCTCATCGTCAACTGATCCCCGGACTGCACGCCGCGGATTCCAGGCCATGTGAATTCTTGGGGGACGTTGGGACGGCGGCGCCCCGGGGGTTTCCGGCTCGGGAGGGGGCTCCTCCCGCGGGACGCCGCCGAACGGGCCCGGGCGGCCCGGGCTCACGGGCTACGGCCCGCGATCTACGGGAACGTCAGCTTCCAGCTGTTGATGTACCCGGTGTCCTGCGCCGCCTGGTCCTGGACCTTCAACTGCCAGGTGCCGTTGGCTACTTCGGAGGACGCGTCGACCGTGTACGTCGTGCTGACGTTGTCCGCCGAGTCCGAGGAGCTGAAGCTCTTCAGGCGGTACGTCGAGCCGTCGGGGGCCACCAGGTCGACGACCAGGTCGCCGCGCCAGGTGTGCACGATGTCGACGCCGACCTGGAGGTTGGTCGGCGCGTTGCCGGTGCGGCCGGTGACGGTGACCGACGAGGTGACAGCAGCGCCGTTGTCCGGGATCGACACGTCGGCGGTGTTCTCGAACGACGTACCCGTGCTGCCGCCGGATCGCGTACCGACGTTGACCCCGGCCCACGCGTCCTGCACCGCCTTGTACTCGGCGCTGGACGTGCCGTACAGCTCACCGGCGACCGCGAGGGTCCCGGTGCGGGCGCTCGCGTAGTTCGTCGTCGACGTGAACTTCGTCGTCAGCGCCTTGAACCAGATCAGCGCGGCCTTGTCGCGGCCGATGCCGGTGACCGGAAGGCCGTCGGACGTGGGGGAGTTGTACGAGACTCCGTTGACCGTCTTGGTGCCGCTGCCCTCGCTCAGCAGGTAGAAGAAGTGGTTCGCGGGGCCCGACGAGTAGTGCACGTCGATCGACCCGATGCCCGAGTACCAGGCGTCCTTCGACGAGCCGTCCTTGCTGGGCTGGTCCATGTAGCGCAGCGGGGTGCCGTCGCCGTTGATGTCGATCTTCTCGCCGACCATGTAGTCGCCGAGGTCCGACGAGTTACCCGCGTAGAACTCGACCGCGGCGGCCATGATGTCCGATGTCGCCTCGTTCAGGCCGCCGGACTCGCCGCTGTAGTTGAGGCCCGCCGTGTTCGACGTGACGCCGTGCGTCATCTCGTGCGCGGCGACGTCGATCGACGTCAGCGGCTTGGCGTTGCCCTCGCCGTCGCCGTACGTCATGCAGAAGCAGCTGTCGGACCAGAAGGCGTTGACGTACCCGCTGCTGTAGTGGACCCGTGAGTACGCCCCGACGCCGTCACCGCGGATACCGGTGCGGCCCTGCACGTTCTTGTAGTAGTCCCAGGTCAGCGCCGCGCCGTAGTGGGCGTCGGCGCCCGCCGTCTCCAGGTTCGACGCGGCCCCGTTGCCCCACACGTCGTCCGAGCCCGAGAAGAGGGTGCCGGTGCCGGACGTGCCGCGGTTGAGGTTGTACGTCTTGTGGCTGCCGCGGGCCGTGTCGGTCAGGTTGTACGTCGAGCCGGACTGCGCGGTGCCGAGGGTGACGGTGCCGCTGTACTGGGTGTTGCCCGTGCCGGTCTCGATGCCCTGCCACTCGTAGAGCTTCTCGCCCGTGGAGGCGTCGGTGACGACGTGCAGCTCGTTCGGGGTGCCGTCGTGCTGCAGCCCGCCGACCACCGTCTCGTACGCGAGGGTCGGCTTGCCGTCGGCCATCCACACCACCTTGCGGGGGGCGCGGTCGGCCTCGGTCTTCTTGGACCCTTCGGCCGCCGCGGCGCGCAGCGCCTGTTTCTCGGCGGTCGCCGGCTTCACGTCGGCGGTGGTGTCCACGCCCTTGAGCTGGGTCTTCACGGCCCGCGTGACGCCTTCGGTCTTGCCGGAGGCCGTCGTGTCGACCACCAGGTCGCCGCCCAGGACGGGGAGTCCGTCGTAGGTGCGCTCGTAGCGGGTGTGGACCGTGCCGTCGCGGTCCTTGACGACATCGCGGACGACCAGCTTCTCCTTGGCACCGAGGCCCAGTTCGTCAGCGGTGTCCGCCTTGGTGGTGTTGGCCTCGCGTATCAGCTCGGCGCGCTGTGACGGGGAGAGCTTGGCGGGCAGTGCGCCCTTGTCCGGCTTGCCGGCGGCGGGTGCCTGCTGGGGGACGTCCGCTGTCGCCGCCCCCGTCTGGACGGCGACGGCGAGCAGGGCCGCAACGGCTACGAGCGCGCCGGTGGCCGCGGCGCGGCGCCGGGTCGTGCGAGGGGTGTGGGAGGTGCGTCTGTGGGACGTGGATCCATGGGACGACGCGGATCCGTGAGAGGTTCGTCTCAACACTGACTCCTTCTGCGTGGCCGCGGGTCGCGCGGCCAGGGGAGACCGGACGGTGGGTGGCCGTCCGGGCAGGACAAAGGCGGAACCTGTACGGGTGCGTGCGGGTACGGGTGTCGAGCTGTGCGGGTGCCGGTGTGGTGCGGGGTGTGGCGCGGTGCACGGTGGTGCGGGCGGTGCGTGCGGGCGTGTGCGGTGCTGATGGCCCGTAACGCCCGGTCGACGCGCGTAACTTGTGGATGTGCTGTGCGTCGGCCGAGGGAAGAGTGGCAGGAGAGCCAGGTCCCTGTCAGGAGCGCGTCAAAAGGTTGGCTGGAAATGTTTCGTTGCCCGGGCGGTCACGTCCGCTGTACGGCCCGTGCGGTGGGAGGCAGCGCGGGTTCGTTCGAGGACGGTGACGGCGAGACCGGATTCAGTCGCGGGCAGCCGCCGGCTCACCGTGCCAGGTGCGCCACAGCGCCGCGTACGCCCCGTCGGCCGACACGAGGCCCTCGTGCGTACCGAGTTCGGTCAGGCGGCCGTCCTCCATCACGGCCACCCGGTCGGCGTCGTGCGCCGTGTGCAGGCGGTGCGCGATCGCGATGACCGTCCGCCCCTCGAGGACGGCGGCCAGCGCACGCTCCGTGTGGCGTGCGGTCGCCGGGTCGAGGAGCGCCGTGGCCTCGTCGAGGATCAGCGTGTGCGGATCGGCCAGCACGACACGCGCGAGGGCGAGTTGCTGGGCCGCCGAGCCGTCGGTCCGGTACCCGTCGTGCCCCAGCTCCGTGTCCAGGCCGTCCGGCAGCTCGTCCGCCCAGTCGGCACCGACGGCGGCGAGGGCCGCCCACAGCTCTGCGTCGGTGGCCGACGGCTCGGCGATCAGCAGGTTGTCGCGGACCGTGCCGAGGAACACGTGGTGCTCCTGCGTGACGAGGACGACCTGCCGTCGCAGCTGCTCGGGGTCCAGATCCGCGATCGGTACGCCTCCCACCGTCACCGTGCCGGTGCCCGGCGCGTCGATGCCCGCGAGGAGCCTGCTCAGCGTGGTCTTGCCCGCGCCGGACGGCCCGACGACCGCCAGCCGCTCGCCGGGCCGCACCGTCAGATCGACCCCGCGCAGCACCTCGCCCCCGCCGGGATAGGCGTAGTGCACACCCGTCACGTCGATCCGGTCGTCCACCGGGGCGGCCGGGGCCGTGGAACCGGCCGATGAGGCCTTCGGTGCCCGGGCCAGCCCTTCGACGCGGGCGAAGGAAGCGCTGCTGCTCTGCAGCTGCTCGACCCCCATCAGGATCGCGTCGAGCGGCTCGGGCAGCTGCCGCAGATACAGCGCCGCGGTGACCACGGCGCCCAGGCTCAACACGCCTCTCGCATGCAGCACACCGCCCACCAGCAGCACCGCGACCACGGGGACCGTGTACGAGACCTCGACGACCGGGAAGAACACGGTGCGCAGGTACAGCGTGTGCATCCGTGTGCGACGCGACGTCTCGAGCGCGTCCCGGCTCGCGGTGACGCGACGCCGCTGCAGTCCGAAGGCCTCGACCGCGCGCGCTCCCGAGGCGGTGGCCCCGAGGATCTCGGCGACCTCGGACGTCGCGGCACCCTCGGCGAGATAGGCGGCGCGCGCCCGCCGCAGATACCAGCGCAGCGCGAAACAGATGCCGAGCAGACAGAGCACTCCGCAGCCGCCGAGCAGCGGGTCGACGGCGAAGACAGCGCCGAGGAGGAACAGCGCCTGGACGGATTGGATGAGCAGCCTGGGAGCCGTATCGCGCAAGGTGGTGCCCACCGCCGTGACGTCGGCGGTGCCACGGGCCGTCAGATCACCGGTGCCCGCCCGCTCGACGGCCGAGGCGGGCAGCGCCAGTGCCCGGTCCACGAACTCCTCACGCACGCGTGCCAGCGTCCGCTCCCCGAACCGGTGGCCCACGTACCGGGCGTAGCGCGCCAGCAGCAGCTGCGCCAGCGTGCACACCAGGATGGCGAGCGCCAGCCGGTCCACCATGCTCACACCGTCACCGGACCGGACCTCGTCGATGATGCGGCCGACCAGCCAGGGACCGACGAGACCGGCGCCGGCGGCCAGCGCGTTGAGGACGAGCACGGTGGCGAAGGCGCGTCGGTCCGCGCGGATCAGCCGTCCCCCCGCCCGGCGTACGTCGGACGGTTCGGCGATGGGGAGTTTCGCCGACGTCCTCGTCGGCCTCCGGGCCGACTCGTGCGGTGACTCCTGGGCCTGTTTCGGCGGTGACTCCTGGGCCTGCTTCCGCAGCGCCTCCTGGGCCTGCTTCCGTGGCGTCATCGAACGGCCTCCTCTGCGTCCGTGTCGCGGGCCACGAGCGCGCGGTATCCGGGCTCGGCCTCCAGGAGTTCACGGTGGCCGCCGACCGCGGCCACCTTGCCGTCGACCAGGTAGTACACGGTGTCCGCCTGGTCCAGCACCAGCGGCGATGTGGTGGTGACGAGCGTCGTGCGGCCGGAGCGCACGGCGCGCAGCCGGGTCGCGACGGCGGCCTCGGTGTGCGCGTCGAGCGCCGAGGTGGGCTCGACCGCCAGCAGTACCTCGGGATCGGCCAGCAGCGCCCGGACCAGGCGTACGCGCTGCCGCTGGCCGCCGGAGAGATTGCGGCCCTGCGCGTCGATGAGCGAGTCGAACCCGTCCGGCAGGCCGCGGACGATGTCGTCCGCCACGGCCGCGTGCACGGCGCGGGCGATGGCCGCGTCGTCCTTTCCGTCCGGTGCCCAGCGTCCGCAGACCAGGTCGCGCAGCGGGCCGGCGAACAAGTCGGCCTCGTGGTCCGCGACCAGGATCCGTTCGCGGACCTGCGGCAGGGCGATCCGGTCGAGGCGCACGCCGCCCCAGGTGGCCGCCGATTCGGTGTACCGGCCGAGGCGGTCGACGACGGCCGCGGAGTCCGTGGGCCGCGCGCCGGCGAGCGCGGTCAGTCCGCCCGGCGCGACCTCGACACCGGACTCCGGATCGCGCAGCACGGACGAGGACGCGGGCGCGTCCAGCAGAGGCTCGAGTCGCTCGGGGGCATCGGGCCGCCCCAGCGGCTCGAGCCGCTCCGAAGGTTCCAGCGCCAGGAAACGTACGACCCGCCGGGCCGCCACCAGGCCCCGGCTGACCTGGTACGCACACTCGATGAAGAACGCCGCCGGCACCACGAGGACCGCGACGTAGCCGTACACCGACACCAACTCGCCCACCGTGATGGCACCCTGCGCGGCCATCCGCGCCGCCAGCCAGGTCACGACGGCGAGGAACAGCATCGGCAGGCCGACACCCAGCGCCTGGAGCCAGCTGGTCACCGCGCCGACCCGGTACCCCTCGACCAGCAGCCGCCGCGAGTCGCCCCGGAAGCTGGCGGCGTACAGCCCCTTGCCCCCGAGGCCGTTGAGGACGCGCAGGCCCTCCGCGAGGTCGCCGATACGGGCCGTCAGCCTGCCCTGCCGCTCGCGGTATCTCGTCTCCGCGCCCTGCAGTCGCCCCATGAGCGGCCGCACCAGAAGGCCGATCACCGGTACGCCGAGCAGCACCACCGCGGAGAGCGGCAGCGAGATCGACATCAGGAGCACGGCCACCACGACATAGGCGGCGAAGGAGCCGACGCCGGGGCCGACGATGGTCAGGCACTGGCTGATCGTCCACACGTCGCTGACGCCGATCGTGACCACCTCGCCCGCCTTGACTTGACGCGGCAGCGCGGCGCCCAGCCGGACCGCCTGCCCGATCACGACCTTGACCGTGCGGAAGTTGGCGTCCATCCGGACCCTGGTCATCGTGCGGTGCCGCATGATGCTCACCCAGGCGTTGAACGTCCCGAGGCCGAGCAGGACCCCGGTCCAGCCGGCCAGCGCGGCCAGGTTCCCCGGCTCGAGACCGTCGTCGACCGCGCGCGACAGCACGTACGGCGTGAGCGCCATGATCACCAGCCAGACGCTGCCCAGCAGCGCGCCGGCGGCGGACCTGCCGGGCTGCCTGGTGACCAGCCACCACAGGTACCGGCCGCCGCTGCGACAGTCCGCCCTCCCAGGATCCTCGTACGCATCGATCATCAGGACCCGCCCTTCATCCACCCGGCCCTTCGTCCGCTCCCGCCACGCACGGGCCTGCCCCTACACGAGACTTGTGCGCCACGCCCGGTGCAGATCCGCGAACCGGCCTTCACCCGCGATGAGTTCGGCCGGAGTGCCGTCCTCCACGATGCGGCCGTGCTCCATGACCAGCACCCGGTCGGCGATCTCCACCGTCGACAGGCGGTGCGCGATCACGACCGCCGTACGGCCGCTGAGCACCGTGTGCATCGCGCGCTGCACGGCCCGCTCGCCGGGGATGTCCAGGGAGCTGGTCGCCTCGTCCAGGATCAGCACGGCCGGGTCGGCGAGCAGGGCGCGGGCGAAGGACACCAACTGGCGCTGACCGGCCGAGATACGGCCGCCCCTCTTGCGTACGTCCGTGTCGTAACCGTCGGGCAGGGCGCTGATGAAGTCGTGCGCGCCGATGGCCTTGGCTGCCTGTTCGATCTCCTCGCGGGTGGTGTCGGGGCGGCCGATGGCGATGTTCTCCGCGACCGTGCCGGAGAACAGGAACGCCTCCTGGGTCACCATCACCACACCGCGCCGCAGTTCTGGAGTGGAGAGGTCGCGCAGGTCGACGCCGTCGAGAAGGACCTGGCCCGCCGAGGGGTCGTAGAAGCGGGCCAGCAGTTTGGCGAGCGTCGACTTGCCCGCGCCCGTGGAGCCGACGACGGCGACGGTCTGTCCGGCGGGGATGGTCAGATCGAAGCGGGGCAGCACCTCGCCGCCGGTGCGGTAACGGAAGGACACGCGCTCGAAGACGACCTCGCGCCCGGGGCGGTCACCCGCCAGCGGCGGCAGCGGGCGCGGCGACTCGGGCTCCGGTACGGACGGCGCCTGGTGCAGCAGACCCGCGATCTTGCGCAGCGAAGCGGCCGCGGACTCATACGAGTTGAGGAACATCGCGAGCCGGTCGATCGGGTCGTACAGCCGCCGCACGAACAGGACGGCCGCGGCCAGCACGCCGAGCTCCAGGGACCCGGCCGCGACGCGGTAGGCACCCCACAGCACCATGCCGGCCACGGCCGTGTTCGCCACCAGCCGGGAGCCGATGACATAGCGCGCCATCTCCAGCAGGGCGTCCCCGTTGGCGCGCTCGTGGCGGTGGTTGAGGACCGCGAAGTGCTCGTCGTTGGCCCGCTCCCGGCGGAAGGCGCGTACCGGGCGGATGCCGTTCATGGTCTCCGCGAACTTCACGATCACGGCGGCGATCGCCGTCGACCGCTCCCCGTACACGCGGCCCGCGCGGCGCCGGTACAGCTGGATCAGCACGTACAGCGGCACGAACGACAGTGCGGCCACGCTGCCGATGCCGAGGTCCAGCCAGAGCAGCATCGCGGTGATGTAGACGGAGGCGAGGATGACGTTGATGAGCTCCTGCAGCCCCTCGGCGAGCAGCTCGCGCAGGGACTCCACATCCGTGGTCGCACGGGAGATGAGGCGGCCGGAGGTGTAGCGGTCGTGGAAGTCCACGCTCAGGGCCTGCGCATGGCGGAAGATGCGGCCGCGCAGATCGAGGAGCACGTCCTGGTTGACGAGGGCGGACACCCGTACGAACGCGTACAGGAAGACGCCGGAGCAGGCCGACGCCAGCAGATAGCCGACGGCGACGGCGATCAGCGGCCCGTAGTCGTGCGCCCGGAACGCGGGCACCGCGGTGTCGATGGCGTACGCGACGAGCAGCGGGCCCGCCTGCACGGCGGCCTGCTGCAGGAGCAGGCAGAGGGCGACCAGCCAGACGGTGCGTCGGCGGGGCGCGAGCAGCGAGCGCAGCAGGGCGCCGGTCGCGCCCCTGGGCGTGGGCAGGTCGTCCTGGTCGAACGGGTCGCCTTTGGGAGGGAGTTGGGGCTCGTCGGCGGGTTCGGGGGCGGTCGGCGGTGTCTGAGCTGCGGCGGTGGTGGTCATGGTGCGTCGTTCCCCTTCTCGCCCTGTACGCCGTGTTCTCGCTGGTGGTGACCTGGCTCGCCGTGCCCGTCCTGGTTGTGCTGATCCTGGCCGCGCGCGTCCTGACCGCGCCGGTCCTCGCCGGACATCAGGTGCCGATACTCGGCGTTCGTCCGCAGCAGCTCCTGATGCGTACCCACCGCGGCGATCCGCCCGCCCGACAGCAGCGCCACGCGGTCGGCGAGCAGCACGGTCGACGGCCGGTGAGCCACGACGAGAGCGGTGCTCTCGGCGAGCACCTCCCGCAGCGCCCCCTCCACCAGCGCCTCCGTGTGCACGTCGAGGGCGGACAGCGGATCGTCGAGTACGAGGAAGCGGGGCTCGCCCACGACGGCCCGGGCCAGCGCCAGCCGCTGCCGCTGACCACCGGAGAGGCTGAGGCCCTGTTCGCCCACCTGGGTGGCGGCCCCCTCCGGGAGCCGCTGCACGAATCCGGCCTGGGCGATACCGAGCGCCCGGTCGAGGCGCTCGCGCCCGGCCCGCCCGTCGGCACCTGTGCCGTCCGCGCCCATGAGGACGTTCTCCGCCACCGACGCCGAGAACAGCGTCGGCTCCTCGAAGGCCACGGACACCAGGGTCCGCAGCTCCTCACGCCCCATGGCGGTGATGTCCCGCCCGTCCAGGGTGATACGCCCACCGGTGGTCTCGTGCAGGCGCGGCACGAGCGCCGTCAGGGTCGTCTTGCCGCTGCCCGTGGCGCCGACGAGGGCCATGGTCTCGCCGGGGCGGACGTGCAGATCGATCCGCTCGAGGACGGCGTCAGACCCCTCCGGGGCGTCCGGGTACCGGAACTCGACCCCGTCGAAGCGCATTCCACCGTCGCCACCGCCACTGTGACCGCCACCGCCACCGCCGTTGCGTTCCCCGGCATCGGCCGCAGCCGCATCCCCGCCGGAGGCCGAACCGCCGACCGCACCGGGCCCCTCCTCCACCGCGTCCATGACCTCGAAATACCGCCGCGTCGCGGTCGCCGCCTCCTGGCTCATGGCGAGCAGGAAGCCGATCGACTCGATGGGCCAGCGCAGCGCGAGGGCGGTGGACAGGAAGGCCACCATCGTGCCCGCCGACAGCTCACCGTCGGCGACCTGCACGGTGCCGAGGACGAGCGCGGTGCCCAGAGCCGTCTCCGGCAGCACGGTGATCAGGCACAGGAGCCCGGCGAGGAGCTGCGCCTTGGTGAGTTCGGTGCCTCGCAGTGTGCGCGAGAGCTCGCGGAAAGCCCGTGCCTGGCTGCGATGCCGCCCGAACCCTTTGATGATCCGGATGCCGAGCACCGACTCCTCGACGACGGTGGTCAGGTCGCCCACCTGGTCCTGCGCGGTGCGCGCGGCGGTCGCGTACTTCGCCTCGAAGCGGTAGCAGAGCGCCATGAGCGGTACGGCGGGCACGAGCAGGACGAGCCCCAGCGTCCAGTCCTGCGCGATGAGGAGTCCGAAACCCGCCAGGACGGTCACGCCGTTGACCAGCAGGAACGTCAACGGGAAGGCCAGGAACATCCGTACGACCATGAGGTCGGTCGTGCCTCGGGACAGCAACTGCCCCGAGGCCCAGCGGTCGTGGAACGCCACCGGGAGCCGCTGCAGATGCCTGTACAGACCGGCCCGCATCGCCGCCTCGACGCCCGCGAGCGGCCTCGCCACCAGCCACCGGCGCAACCCGAACAGCAGGGCCTCGGCGACGCCGAGCCCCAGCAGCAGGCCCGCGCCGAGCCACACCCCACCCGGATCGCGGTCGGCGACGGGTCCGTCCACGATCCACTTCAGCACGACGGGGAAGACGAGCGACAGGCACGACGCCACGACGGCGACCGCCGCTGCGCTGAACCAGCGGGCTCGTACGGGGCGTACGTACGGCCACAGGCGCAGGAGTGATCGCACGGCGGACGAGGTGGGCGCGGGTGAAGTGGACATCGTTGGCGAGCCTACGGTTCGCCACTGACAGTGCCCACCGAGTTTTGGCTGGACTGGCGTAGTCCGTTGGTCCTACGGCTGGATGTGGGTGGGTGGGGGCCCTGCGGGGGCGTTCCCCGATCCCGCCCCTTCCCGAAACTGGAGGCTCTGCCCCCAGACCCGCTCCCAATCGCCGGAGGGGCTGAATCTTCCTCACCCCACCGGCACAACCCTCAGCAACAGCACCGCCCGAGCCGGCACCGTAACCTCCACCCCCGCGGGGTGAACCACCCGTGGGGACCCCGCCTGCTCCTCCCGCGACGTGTCGACCACCACCTCGTACCGCTCAGCCCAAGGCCCTCCCGGCAGCACGAAACTCACCGGCCGGTCCCCGGCGTGCAGCACCGCGAGGAAGCTGTCGTCCACGACCGGCGCCCCCCGCTCGTCCCGCCCGGGAATGTCGCGCCCCGACAGGTACATCCCCAGTGTCGCGGCCGGCGCGTACCAGTCCCGCTCCGTCATCTCCGTGCCGCGCGCCGTGAACCACGCCAGGTCGCGCAGGCCGTCCGCCGAATGCGGGCGGCCGGAGAAGAAGGCCCGCCGCCGCAGCACCGGATGCGCGTGCCGCAGCGCGATCAGACGGGACGTCATATCGAACAAGGCCCGCCAGCCGGGGTCCTCCAGATGCGACCAGTCGACCCAGCTGATCTCGTTGTCCTGGCAGTACGCGTTGTTGTTGCCGCGCTGCGTACGGCCCATCTCGTCGCCCGCGACCAGCATGGGCACGCCCGTGGAGAGCAGCAGCGTGGTGAGCAGGTTGCGCAGCTGGCGGCGGCGCAGGGCGTTGGTGCGCT
Source organism: Streptomyces sp. NPDC002896 (assembly GCF_040295225.1). Lineage (NCBI taxonomy): Bacteria > Bacillati > Actinomycetota > Actinomycetes > Kitasatosporales > Streptomycetaceae > Streptomyces > Streptomyces sp. NPDC002896. The sequence goes on from NZ_JBEOVA010000008.1 coordinate 143,117, forward strand.
CGTCGTCCGTCTCGCCCTCCGCGCCGCAGTTCCAGGCCCGGTTGTCGTTCGAACCGTCCCGGTTCCCCTCGCCGTTGGCCTCGTTGTGCTTGCGCTCGTACGACACGAGATCGCGCAGCGTGAAGCCGTCATGGGCGGTGACGAAGTTGACGGAGGCGTACGGGCGGCGGCCGCCCCAGGCGTACAGGTCGCTCGAGCCCGACAGGCGGTAGCCGAGGTCGCGTACGTCCGGCAGTGCGCCCCTCCAGAAGTCGCGCACCGCGCCCCGGTAGCGGTCGTTCCACTCGGTCCACAGCGGTGGAAAGGAGCCCACCTGGTAGCCGCCGGAGCCGACGTCCCACGGCTCGGCGATGAGTTTCACGCGCCGCAGCACCGGGTCCTGCGCGATCACCGCGAGGAACGGCGACAGCATGTCGACGTCGTGCATGGCGCGCGCCAGGGCCGCCGCGAGGTCGAAGCGGAAGCCGTCGACGCCCATCTCGGTCACCCAGTAGCGCAGCGAGTCCGTGATGAGTCGCAGCACCTGCGGCTGGACCACGTGCAGGGTGTTCCCGCAGCCGGTGTAGTCGGCGTACCGCCGTGCGTCCGGCTGGAGGCGGTAGTAGCCGCGGTTGTCGATGCCCTTCAGGGACAGTGTCGGACCCAGCTCGCCCGCCTCCGCGGTGTGGTTGTAGACCACGTCGAGGATGACCTCGATCCCGGCCGTGTGCAGCGCCCGAACCATCCGCCGGAACTCGCCGACCTGCTGTCCGGTGGTGCCGCCGGCCGCGTACGCCGCGTGCGGCGCGAAGTAGCCGATGGAGTTGTAGCCCCAGTGGTTGCGCAGGCCCCTGCTCAGCAGATGGTCCTCGTGCGCGAACTGGTGCACGGGCAGCAGCTCGACCGCGGTCACCCCGAGGCGTACGAGATGGTCGATCGCGGCCGGGTGGGCGAGGCCGGCGTACGTGCCGCGCAGCTCCTCCGGTATGTCCGGGTGCAGCTTCGTGAAGCCGCGGACGTGCAGCTCGTAGATGACCGAGTCCGCCCAGGGCGTCTTCGGACGGCGGTCGTCGACCCACTCGTCGTCGGGGTCGTCGTCGTGGACGACCACGCCCTTGGGGACGAACGGCGCGGAGTCCCGCTCGTCCCGTACGGTGTCGGCCACCTCCTGCTGCGGCCAGTCCCGCACATGCCCGTACACCTCCGTCGGCATCCTGAAGTCGCCGTCCACCGCGCGCGCGTACGGGTCGAGAAGCAGCTTGGCGGGGTTCCAGCGGGCACCCGTCCACGGGTCCCAGCGGCCGTGCACGCGGTAGCCGTACCGCTGCCCGGGCATCACGCCCGGCACGAAGCCGTGCCAGATCTCGTGCGTCAGTTCGGTAAGCGGGCAGCGCGTCTCGCGGCCCTCGTCGTCGAAGAGGCACAGCTCGACCGCCTCGGCCCCGCCCGCCCAGAGCGCGAAGTTGGTGCCCGCCACCCCGTCGGGGCCGACCCGGAAGCGCGCTCCGAGCGGGGTCGGTGCCCCGGGCCATGCCGGAACGGCCGGCAACGCCGGTTTGCTGCGCCGGCCGTTCAGCACGGCGGCGGGGCGCTCGGGCGTCCCGTTGCCCGTGCGCCTGCCCTCCTGAACTGCCTCCTGCTCGGCTGCACTCGACACCTGTCAGCCTCCCGCGGCTCGGTGAGACGAGGCGCGACGGAGCCCAGGCGTCCCGACCGCGGCTCCCCACGCGTCGTCCTCCCCAGTGTTCTGCCCACCGCGTGGCTCGCACTCACGTTTCCCCAGGAGGGCGAAAACCGGTTTCCCCAGGAGGGGGACGGTCGTTGGGATGGGCATGATCGAGAAAGTTCACAAAGTGGTGCGCAACAGACGCTCAGGCGCCGCACTGGCTGCCGTACTGACATGGGCCTGCCTGCTGGCCGCAGCTGCCGGATGCACCTCGGACGGGGTCGCCGGCAAGCCGTCGTCCCTCGAGGACACCATCCGTATCTCACCGGCCGACGGCAGCAAGGGCGTGCGCGTCGACGCACCCATCAAGGTGTCGGTGCCCGACGGACGGCTCGAGTCCGTGAAGGTCGTCAGGTTCCAGGACGCCCAGGAGTACCCGGTGAAAGGCCGCATCTCCCAGGACGGCATGAGCTGGCGGACGGACGGCGAGAAGCTGGAGCTGGCCGCCAAGTACACCGTCGACGCGGTGGCACTGGACAGCAAGGGCCGCCGCTCCGCCCGGCACACCACGTTCACGACGCTCGTCCCCGAGGAGCGGTTCATCGGCTACGTCACCCCGGAGAACCGTTCCACCGTGGGCACCGGCATGATCGTCTCGCTGGAGTTCAACCGCGAGATCGAGAACCGCGCGGCCGTCGAACGCGCCGTGCGCGTCCGGTCGGAACCGGCCGTGGAGATCGCCCCGCACTGGTTCGGCAACACCCGCCTGGACTTCCGCCCGCAGAACTACTGGAGGCCCGGCACCAAGGTCACCGTCGAACTGCGCCTGCGCGACGTGGAGGCGGAGCCGGGGGTCTACGGCCTGCAGAAGAAGACCTTCTCGTTCACCATCGGCCGCAGCCAGGTCAGCCTGGTGGACGTCGCCGCGCACACCATGCAGGTGCGCCGCGACGGCGAGCTCATCGCCACCATGCCCATCACCGCGGGCGCACCCAAGACCACCACGTACAACGGGAAGATGGTGGTCTCCGAGATGCTCGAGACGACCCGGATGAACAGCCAGACGGTCGGTTTCGGCGGTGAGTACGACGTTCCGGACGTCCCGCACGCGATGCGCCTCACCACCTCCGGCACGTTCCTGCACGGCAACTACTGGATTTCCAGGGCATTCGGGGTCGCGAACGTCACCCATGGATGCATCGGGCTGCGCGACGTGAGGGGCGGCAAGCAGGACACACCGGCCGCCTGGTTCTTCGACCGGAGTCTCATCGGCGACGTCATCGAAGTGGTCAACTCCGCCGACAAGGAAGTCGCCCCCGACAACGGCCTCAACGGCTGGAACATGGACTGGGACGAGTGGAAGGCGGGCTCCGCGAACTGACGATCCCCTCCGCGGCCGGCCGGCCCGCCACCAGCGCCACCAGGGCTCACCATGATTGAAGTTGGAACTGAACGGTGACAATCGCTAGGAGTCGTGGTCGTCAGCCGTGTGGTTAATTTGCGATGTGCGCGCAGTGACGCGCGGGGGGCGGGCCTGACCAGGCCGTGTGAGGGGAGAACACATCTTGAACGGGCGACCGATATCGGGGGCGCCGGTTGGGGCGCGGCTGTGCCCGGGGCGAAGCGGCGGGGCGGGGCGAGGGAGTGTCACGAGGCGTCGGGCCCGCACGGGCCGACCGGGTGGCACGAGTCTTCTCGCCCTGCTGCTGGGGGCGTTGCTGATGCTCGTCACGGCGTGCGGCGGGGGTGGCGGCGCGAACTCCGGCAGCGGTGACAAGGACGGCAAGGGATCGGACAAGGCGGCCGAGGCGACCGCGCCCTCGCAGGCCGTCGTGGAGATATCCCCCAAGGACGGCGCGGACGGCGTCGCCACGACCGGCGCCCTCAAGGTCACCGCGGACAAGGGCAAGCTCACCGAGGTCAAGGTCGAGGACTCCAAGGGCAACCCGGTCGAGGGAGACATCACGGACGGCGGCGCCAAGTGGAAGCCCGCGCAGCACCTCGCCTCCGCGACCAAGTACAAGGTCCACGCGGTGGCGGAGGACTCCGAGGGCCGCCAGTCCGCCAAGGACGCCACCTTCACCACCCTCGTTCCGAAGAACACCTTCATCGGCTACTTCACGCCCGAGGACGGCTCGAAGGTCGGCGTCGGCATGCCCTTCTCGATCCGCTTCACACGCGGGATCACCAACCCCGGGGACGTCGAGAAGGCGATACAGATCAAGACCGAGCCGTCCGTGCCCGTCGAGGGCCACTGGTTCGGCAACGACCGCCTGGACTTCCGCCCGGAGAAGTACTGGAAGGCGGGCACCAAGGTCACCGTGAAGCTCAACCTCGACGGCGTCGAGGGACGGCCCGGCGTCTACGGCAAGCAGGCCAAGACCGTGTCCTTCACCATCGGCCGCAACCAGGTCTCGGTTGTCGACGCCAAGAAGCACACGATGAAGGTCATGCAGGACGGCAAGGTCATCAAGACCATCCCGGTCACCACCGGCAAGCCCGGCTACGACACCTGGAACGGCCAGATGGTCATCAGCCAGAAGCTCACGGTGACCCGCATGAACGGCGAGACCGTCGGCTACGGCGGCGAGTACGACATCAAGGACGTCCCGCACGCCATGCGCCTGACCGACTCCGGCACCTTCATCCACGGCAACTACTGGGGCGGCGGCGCCTTCGGCAACTACAACGCCAGCCACGGCTGCGTGGGTCTGCGCGACGTGCGCGGCGGCTACGACAAGAGCGTGCCGGCCGCCTGGTTCTTCAACCACTCGCTGATCGGCGACGTGGTGGTCGTCAAGAACTCCAACGACCGGACCGTCGACCCGGCCAACGGGCTCAACGGCTGGAACATGTCCTGGGAGAAGTGGACGTCGTAGACCCCTTCCGACCCGCGGGCCTGGTGCGACATGTGACTGATCGCACCGGGCCCGTTGTCGTTAGTGCCCGTTAACCTGCTCTGCATGACTGTGCATCTCGAAGTCGCCGAAGGCATCGGCACCATCCGCCTCGACCGCCCGCCGATGAACGCACTGGACATCGCCGTCCAGGACCGGCTCCGTGAGCTGGCCGAGGAGGCCACACGCCGCGACGACGTGCGCGCCGTGATCCTCTACGGCGGCGAGAAGGTGTTCGCGGCGGGCGCGGACATCAAGGAGATGCAGGCCATGGACCATACGGCGATGGTCGTACGCTCCCGGGCCCTGCAGGACTCCTTCACCGCCGTGGCCCGCATCCCCAAGCCCGTCGTCGCCGCCGTCACCGGCTATGCACTGGGCGGCGGCTGCGAGCTGGCGCTGTGCGCCGACTACCGGATCGCCGCGGACAACGCCAAGCTCGGCCAGCCGGAGATCCTCCTCGGCCTGATCCCGGGCGCGGGCGGCACCCAGCGACTGCCCCGGCTGATCGGCCCCTCCAAGGCCAAGGACCTCATCTTCACGGGCCGCATGGTGACGGCCGACGAGGCCCTCTCGATCGGCCTGGTGGACCGCATCGTCCCGGCCGCCGAGGTCTACGAGCACGCGCGCGCCTGGGCGGCCAAACTGGTCCAGGGGCCGGCTCTCGCGCTGCGCGCCGCCAAGGAGTCCGTCGACGCCGGCCTGGAGACGGACATCGACACGGGCCTCGCGATCGAACGCAACTGGTTCTCGGGCCTGTTCGCCACCGAGGACCGCGAGCGCGGCATGCGCAGCTTCGTCGAGGAAGGGCCGGGCAAGGCGAAGTTCCTGTGATCTTACTGCGGTGAACTCGCCTGCGATTACGGGAAGTTGAATCGCCCTGTTGGTTCCGGCTGCGCGATCCGGTGGGCCGGCGTCAGTGCGCCGGCCCAGGCCGGGTACCTCGATGGGCGGACTGCGGGTGCCTTAAAAAAGCCTTAAGGAATGCCCGGTCGCAGCGTTCCGCGATCATTCGTGAGCGAGAAGTCATCGCAGGCCAGGCGGGGTTCTGCGTGGTCTTCACTGCCGCGGGCATATGCCAACCCGACCACTCGGAGTGCAGAACTCCAGGTCACGTATTCCTGCGGAACCCCTCCGCGGAGCGCTCCGGGCGGCCATGATGGGGGCATGGCAGCGGGGCTGGAGGGTTTCGAGCAGCCGCGGCGGCTGGCCGGTGCGACAGCGGCGCGCTGGTCACCAGCGGTGGAGGACGAACAGGCGCTCAGGGCGCTGGACTTGTACGGCAATCCGGCGGAGGCCGAGGTTTCGCTGCCGTCACGCCCGGAGTCCGCGGCCATCGCGCGCCGCCTCGCCCAGGTCGTGACGCTCCGTCACTGGGGACTCTCTCCGAGGCTGACCGAGGATGTCGTGCTTCTCGTCTCGGAACTCGTCGGCAACGCCGTGCGCCACACGGGTGCCCGCATCTTCGGGCTGGGCATGCAGCGCCGCCGCGGCTGGATCCGCGTCGAGGTGCGCGACCCCTCGCGCGGGCTGCCCTGTCTGATGCCCGTTCACGAGCTCGACATCAGCGGCCGCGGCCTCTTCCTGGTCGACAGGCTCTCGGACCGCTGGGGTGTGGATCTGCTGCCGCGCGGCAAGACGACGTGGTTCGAGATGCGCGTCTGACGACGCCGTTCTCATCACCTGCGCCCGTACGTGCTGACGCACAGAAGCCCCCGTTCGTCGTTGTGCGGCGGCTGGGGGCTTCTGTGGAGTGCCGTGGATGCGGAGGGGTGTGCTCCACGGCGGCTGTTGAACGACCGGCCCGGGTCAATGGAGGTCGTGGTTCTGACTATGTCAGACAACGGTAGTTGATCCAAAGTCCCCATTCGGGCATATGTGCTCAATATGGATGAAATCCCGGATGAATCTTCGGTGATCCCGGCCACCCACCTGGTAAATATCGGCTGAACGTGACTGGAATCAGCCATTCTGCAAGATCTTTTCAGCCGTCGAAGGGTGTGAGTCGCGACCCGCACCGCCCGGAAGCGGGTCAATCTGGATCCAGCCTGGCAAGTCACCCTTAAATGGGTCGAGTGACCACTGCCGACCGTCGCTCGGCCCTGCGTACGGGCGCCGGGCTCGCCGTCGCGGGCACGCTCGCCGCCGGATGTTCCACGAGCGGCCCGGCGCGTTCCGCGGAACTCCGTCCGGGGCAGTCCTCAGCACGTCCGGCCCCTACCGAACACTCCGCCGCCCCCGGCCCTCGCCGCTTCCCCGGCCTGCCCGCCCAGATCACCCACAGCCCCCGCGGACGCCCGGAGGTGGCGCTCACCTTCCACGGCCAGGGCGACCCCGCCACCGCCGTGGCGCTGCTCGAGACGGCCGAGCGGGCGCACGCCCGGATCACCGTCCTCGCCGTCGGCAGCTGGCTCGACGAGCATCCGGACCTCGCCCGCCGCGTCCTCGACGGCGGCCACGAGATCGGCAACCACACCCTCAACCACCGTGCCGTCAACGCCATGTCCGAAGCCGAGGCGGCCGCGGAGATCAACGGCTGTGCGGACCGGCTGCACCGGCTGACCGGTTCCATCGGCAGCTTCTTCCGGCCGTCCCAGGCGAAGGAGGCCTCCCCGCTCGTCGAACGCCTCGCCCGCAGCGCGGGCTACCCGCACGTCCTGTCGTACGACGTCGACTCGCTCGACTACACCTCGCCCGGGCCCGAGGCCGTCGTCCGCACCGTCGGCGGACTGGTGCGTCCCGGGTCGGTGGTGAGCCTGCACTTCGGGTACGCGGACACGGTTGCCGCGCTGCCCGCCCTCCTCGACCTTCTCGCTCGCCGCGGACTGCGCGCGGTGACCACCACGGAGCTGCTGACCTGATGCCCCTGCACCTGACCCTCACCAAGCGCGCCGGCGTCACTCTCGCCAGCGCCCTGCTGGCCGCTCTCGCGGGCTGCGGCGCCCCGTCGTCCGGCCCGGCGGACCAGGATCTCGGCACGAAGGGCGCAGTCACTCCGTCCGCCAGTCCCACCAGGTCGCCCGTCCAGGTGCCCGCCACGCCGCAGGCGGTCCAGGGGCTTGCGGGCATGCCGCCCGTACTCGATCCGAAGGACGTGTACGCGGCCGACCGCCCCGGCAAACTCTCGCCGGTCGTCAAGGACTTCCCATCCCGCGTCTACGTCCCCAACACCGAGTCGAACACGGTGTCGATCATCGACCCGAAGACGTACAAAGTGATCAAGACGATTCCGGTCGGCATCCAGCCCCAGCACGTGGTGCCCTCCTGGGACATGAAGACGCTGTGGGTCAACAACAACCGCGGCCACACGCTCACGCCCATCGACCCGAAGACCGGCGAGGCGGGCGATCCCGTGGAGGTGCACGACCCGTACAACCTCTACTTCACGCCGGACGGGAAGTACGCCGTCGTCATGGCCTCGCTCGACCGCGAGCTCGTCTTCCGCGACCCGCACACCATGAAACGAGTCAAGTCCGTGCCCGTCAGCTGCTACGGCGTCAACCACGCCGACTTCTCGCTCGACGGCCGGTACTTCATCGTCTCCTGCGAGTTCTCCGGCGAGCTGCTCAAGGTCGACACCGCGAAGATGAAGGTCATCGGCCAGCAGAAGCTGCCCTTCTCGGGGGCCATGCCGCAGGACGTGAAACTCTCCCCGGACGGCAAGACCTTCTACATCGCCGACATGATGGCCGACGGTATGTGGGTGCTCGACGGAGACAAGTTCACCGAGCCGAAGCTGATGCCCACCGGCAAGGGCACCCACGGCCTGTACGTCAGCCGCGACTCGAAGGAGATGTACATCTCCAACCGCGGCGAAGGCACCATCTCCGTCTTCGACTTCGCCAAGAACGCGCTGACCAAGAAGTGGAGGCTGCCGGACGGCGGCAGCCCCGACATGGGTGGCGTCTCGGCGGACGGCAACGTGCTGTGGCTGTCGGGACGGTACAACTCCGAGGTGTACGCCATCGACACGCGCACCGGCCAGCAGATCGCCCGCATCCGCGTCGGCGGCGGCCCGCACGGCCTGGCCGTCTACCCTCAGCCGGGCCGGTACTCGCTGGGGCACACGGGCGTCTTCCGCTGACGGGATGCCGGGTCCGCGGCTTGAGTCTCCACCCACTGGAAGGCCCAGACTCGGAAGCATGATCGACGACGGCACCGGGTTGTTCACCATCGGGCAGCTCTCCCGTCGCACCGGCCTTTCGGTGCGCACCATCCGCTACTGGTCGGACGAGGGAGTCCTGCCGCCCGTGACCCGCTCGGGCGGCGGCTACCGGCTCTACGACGCCGGGTCCCTCGCCTGCCTCGAACTGATCCGCACCCTGCGCGAGCTGGGCCTCGGCCTCGACGACGTGCGCAGGGTGGCGGCGGGCGAGCAGACCCTCGCGGAGGTCGCCGCCACTCATGTGGCAGCGCTCGACGCGCAGATCCGCACGCTGCGGGTGACCAGGGCCGTGCTGTCGACCGTCGCACAACGCGGCTCCACCGCAGAGGAGATGACACTCGTGCTGTGTCTTCTGGGGGATACCCCCAGACCCCCGAGCTGGCGCGGCTCTCGGCCGCCGAACGCAAGCGCATAATCGAGGACTTCGTCGAGGAGGCGTTCGCCGGCCTCGACACCGCCGACCCCGCCATCCGCGAACGACTGCGCAACACCGTCGCCGACATGCCGGACGACCCCACGCCCGAGCAGGTGGACGCCGTCCGGCGCACGGCGCCGGTCGGGGCCATGGTGTGCACGGCGCCGCCGGTCAGCAGGACGCAGTCGGCCTCGGGTGCCTCCGCCGCGACGGCGCGGGCGCTCTGGTACGCGAGGCTGCGCTACCGCGAGCTGACGGCCATCGTGAACGGCCGCGAGTACCGGCGCGCTCACGTCGAGGAGTTCGCCTGGGTGATCGCCGCGCTCCGGGCGCAGCTGGGCCGTTGACCACTGTCCTTCCCCATGCCGCTAATCTGACCGACGTCAGTAGGTACCAAGAAGGGGCGGATCCGGTGGCGGACATCGAGGAAGCACGCAGGGCATTCGAGCGGTTCGACGTGGACGGCGACGGCTTCATCACGGCCGCCGAGTACAGCAGCGTCATGGCGCAGCTGGGTGACTTCCACGTCACCGTGCCTGTGGCGGAGGCCGTGATAGCCGCCAAGGACACCAACAAGGACAAGCTGCTGTCGTTCGACGAGTTCTGGGCTTCTCTCAACAAGAGCGCCTGAGCATCGGCCGTGGCCCAAGGGCCCGGCGCCCCTGCCGAGAGGCGGGGCGCCGGGCCCTTTCGCCGTACGGGAGCGGTGCATACGCCGGCATGGAAGTGCCATGTCACCCGAGAGCCGCAACGCCCGGAATATCCCGGTTGTCCCGGAGGTTTGCGCCCCCGTCAGCACCGCCTCCGGAGAAGGCAGGGCAAGTCATGAAGATCGGCATCATCGGCGCCGGCAACATCGGCGGCAACCTCACCCGGCGCCTGACCGCTCTCGGGCACGACGTGTCCGTCGCGAACTCGCGCGGTCCGCACACCCTGACCGCGCTGGCCGAGGAGACCGGGGCGACGCCCGTCACGGTCGGGGACGCGGCACGCGGCGCCCAGGTCGTCGTGATCACCGTCCCCGTGAAGGCCGTGCCCGACCTGCCGTCCGGGCTGCTCGACGGGGCCGCGGACGGCGTCGCCGTGATCGACACCGGCAACTACTACCCCCAGCAGCGGGACGGCAGGATCGCCGCCATCGAGGACGAGGGCCTCACCGAGAGCCGCTGGACCGAGCGGCAGATCGGCCACCCCGTCATCAAGGCATTCAACGGCACGTACGCCCACGACCTCCTCGACAAGCCGAAGCCCAAGGGCGACCCGGCACGCATCGCCCTGCCGGTCGCCGGCGACGACGAGGCCGCCAAGCGGGTCGTACGCGGCCTCCTCGACGAGCTCGGCTTCGACACCGTGGACACCGGCGGCCTCGACGACTCCTGGCGCCAGCAGCCCGGCACCCCGGTGTACGGCCTCGCGGCCGGCGCCGAGGAGGTCACGAAGGCGCTGGCCGAGGCGTCGCCGGAGCGGTCGGCGGAGTTCCGCGCCTGACGGCGCACATACGCACGGGGGCCGGTGCGCGGCGGCCGCGGCAGCAGACCGAGTACGTGAGGCGCGTTTCGCTCAGCACTCGATGATGTTGACCGCGAGCCCGCCCCGCGCCGTCTCCTTGTACTTGACGGACATGTCGGCGCCGGTCTCCTTCATGGTCTTGATGACCTTGTCGAGGGACACCTTGTGGCTGCCGTCGCCGCGCATCGCCATCCGCGCGGCGGTGACTGCCTTGACCGCCGCCATGCCGTTGCGTTCGATGCACGGGATCTGGACGAGGCCGCCGACCGGGTCGCAGGTGAGGCCGAGGTTGTGCTCCATGCCGATCTCGGCGGCGTTCTCGACCTGCTCCGGGGAGCCGCCCAGGACCTCGGCCAGTGCGCCGGCGGCCATCGAGCAGGCCGAGCCGACCTCGCCCTGGCAGCCGACCTCCGCGCCGGAGATGGAGGCGTTCTCCTTGAACAGCATGCCGACCGCGCCGGCGGCCAGCAGGAAGCGGACGATGCCGTCCTCGTCGGCGCCGGGCACGAAGTTCATGTAGTAGTGCAGGACCGCGGGGATGATGCCCGCTGCGCCGTTCGTGGGCGCGGTGACGACACGGCCGCCCGCGGCGTTCTCCTCGTTCACCGCCATCGCGTACAGAGTGATCCACTCCATCGCGCGCGCCAGCGGGTCGCCCTCGGCGCGCAGCTGGCGCGCGGAGTTCGCGGCGCGACGGCGGACCTTCAGGCCGCCGGGCAGGATGCCCTCGCGGGACATGCCGCGCGCCACGCAAGACTGCATGACCCGCCAGATCTCCAGCAGGCCCTCGCGGATCTCGTCCTCGGTGCGCCAGGCCTTCTCGTTCTCCAGCATCAGCGACGAGATCGACAGGCCCGTCTCGCGGGTGAGGCGCAGCAGCTCGTCGCCCGTGCGGAAGGGGTACTTCAGCACGGTGTCGTCGAGCTTGATGCGGTCGGCGCCCACCGCGTCCTCGTCGACGACGAAGCCGCCGCCCACCGAGTAGTACGTCTTCTCCAGCAGCGCCCCGCCCTCGGCGTCGTACGACCGGAGCGTCATGCCGTTGGCGTGGTACGGGAGCGCCTTGCGGCGGTGCAGGACCAGGTGCTCGTCGAAGTCGAAGGCGATCTCGTGCGTCCCGAGCAGGCTGATCCGCCCAGCCGACCTGATCTTCTCGACGCGCTCGTCGGCGGTCTCCACGTCGACGGTGCGCGGGGACTCGCCCTCGAGGCCGAGGAGGACGGCCTTCGGGGTGCCGTGGCCGTGGCCGGTCGCGCCCAGGGAGCCGTACAGCTCGGCGCGTATGGAGGCCGTCTGCGTGAGCAGCTCCTCGTTCCGCAGCCTGCGGGCGAACATGCGGGCCGCCCGCATCGGCCCGACGGTGTGCGAGCTCGACGGGCCGATGCCGATCGAGAACAGGTCGAAGACCGAGATGGCCACGGGGAACTCCTTGGGGTACTGCTGTGAAAAAACATGGGGCGGGGCACCGCGCGCAGTGCATCCGTTGCCGGATTCCGGTTTGTTCCAGTGTGCGCGGTGCCCCGTGGGGCCTGTGGCTACGAGCCGGTGTGGCTACTTGCCGAGGGCGGCGTAGAGCGGGTACTTCGCGGTGAGGGCGGCGACCCGGGCCTTCAGGGCTTCGGCGTCGTACGACGGCTTCAGCGCCTCCGCGATGATATCCGCGACCTCGCGGAAGTCGTCGGCCTGGAATCCGCGGGTGGCCAGGGCCGGGGTGCCGATCCGCAGGCCGGACGTCACCATCGGCGGGCGCGGGTCGTTCGGAACGGCGTTCCGGTTGACCGTGATGCCGACCTCGTGGAGGCGGTCCTCGGCCTGCTGCCCGTCGAGTTCGCTGTTGCGCAGGTCGACCAGGACCAGGTGGACGTCCGTGCCGCCGGAGAGGACGGAGACGCCGGCCTCGGTGACGTCGGGCTGCACGAGGCGCTCGGCGATGATCTTCGAGCCCTCGAGGGTGCGCTGCTGGCGCTCCTTGAACTCGTCGCTCGCCGCGACCTTGAAGGAGACCGCCTTCGCCGCGATGACGTGCTCCAGCGGACCGCCCTGCTGGCCGGGGAAGACCGCCGAGTTGATCTTCTTGGCGAGCTCCTGCGTGGAAAGGATCACACCGCCGCGCGGGCCGCCCAGCGTCTTGTGGGTGGTCGTGGTCACGACATGGGCGTGCGGGACCGGGTTGGGGTGCAGCCCGGCCGCGACCAGACCGGCGAAGTGCGCCATGTCGACCATCAGGTACGCACCGACCTCGTCCGCGATCCGGCGGAACGCCGCGAAGTCCAGCTGACGCGGGTACGCCGACCAGCCCGCCACGATCAGCTTCGGCTTGGACTCCTTGGCGAGGCGCTCGACCTCGGCCATGTCCACGACGCCGTTGTCGTCCACGTGGTACGCGACCACGTTGTACAGCTTGCCGGAGAAGTTGATCTTCATGCCGTGGGTCAGGTGGCCGCCGTGTGCCAGGTTCAGACCCATGATCGTGTCGCCCGGCTTCAGCAGCGCGAACATCGCCGCCGCGTTCGCCTGCGCACCCGAGTGCGGCTGCACGTTGGCGGCCTCGGCTCCGAACAGCGCCTTGATCCGGTCGATGGCGATCTGCTCGACGACGTCCACGTGCTCGCAGCCGCCGTAGTAGCGCCGGCCGGGGTAGCCCTCGGCGTACTTGTTGGTCAGTACCGAGCCCTGCGCCTCCATGACGGCCACCGGAGCGAAGTTCTCCGAGGCGATCATCTCGAGGGTGGACTGCTGGCGGTGGAGCTCGGCGTCGACGGCGGCGGCGACATCCGGGTCGAGCTCGTGAAGGGAGGAGTTGAGAAGCGACATCGAGGTCCCGTTCGGTGCGGCGGTCATTTCGGTGCGTCGGTCGGTACGGCCGGTCGCCTGGTTCAGTTACCGGAGAAGTCGGCGTACTCGTCGGCGGAGAGCAGGTCGGCCGGCTCCTCCGAGATGCGTACCTTGAACAGCCAGCCACCCTCGAAGGGGGCCGAGTTCACCAGCGACGGGTCGTTGACGACGTCCTCGTTGGCCTCGGTGACCTCACCGGAGACGGGCGCGTACAGGTCGCTGACCGACTTCGTCGACTCCAGCTCGCCGCAGGCCTCGCCCGCGGTCACCGTGTCGCCGACCTCCGGGAGCTGGGCGTAGACGACATCGCCGAGCGCGTTCGCCGCGTACTCCGTGATGCCGACCGTCGCGACGCCGTCCTCGGCGGCCGACACCCACTCGTGCTCTTTGCTGTAGCGCAGCTGCTGGGGGTTGCTCATGACCTGAATTCTCCTGTATGCGGGGGAGTGGTGGTGTCGCGGGTACCCCTGCTCTGGGGGTACCCCCCAGGCCCTTAAGGCACTGGGGAGAAGCCGAGAGCTTGGGGGAGGGTTCTGTGTGCGATCCGATCCGGCCCCGACGAGCCCCAGAGGACCGTCGGGCACGGCGTCACTTCTGGCGCTTGTAGAACGGCAGCGCCACGACCTCGTACGGCTCGTGGCTGCCGCGGATGTCCACGCCGACGCCGGGGGTGCCGGGCGCGGCGTGTGCGGCGTCGACGTATGCGATGGCGAGCGGCTTGCCGAGCGTGGGAGAGGGGGCGCCGGAGGTGACCTCGCCGATCGCCTTGCCCTCGGCGACGACCTGGTAGCCGGCGCGCGGCACGCGGCGGCCCTCGGCGATCAGCCCGACGAGCATGCGCGGCGGGTTCTTCTCGGCCCGCTCGGCGGCCTCGAGCAGGGCGACACGCCCCACGAAGTCACCGTTGTTGGAGGTCTTGTCGAACTTGACCACTCGCCCCAGACCGGCGTCGAACGGGGTCAGCGCGGTGGACAGCTCGTGCCCGTACAGCGGCATGCCCGCCTCCAGGCGGAGCGTGTCGCGGCACGACAACCCGCACGGGACGAGACCGGCCGGTGCGCCCGCCTCGGTGAGCGCCTGCCACAGCTTCTCCGCGTGCTCGGGCGCCACGAACAGCTCGAAGCCGTCCTCGCCGGTGTAGCCGGTACGGGCGATCAGCGCGGGGACACCGGCGACGGTGCCGGGCAGACCGGCGTAGTACTTCAGCCCGTCCAGGTCGGCGTCGGTCAACGACTTGAGGATGCCGGGGGACTCGGGCCCCTGGACGGCGATCAGCGCGTACGCGTCACGGTCGTCGCGCACGATCGCGTCGAAACCGGCCGCGCGGGCCGTGACGGCGTCCAGCACCACCTGCGCGTTGGAGGCGTTCGCGACGATCATGTACTCCTGCTCGGCGAGCCGGTACACGATCAGGTCGTCGAGGATGCCGCCGTCCTCCTGGCAGATCATGGTGTAGCGGGCGCGGCCGACCGCCACGGCGCCGATGTTGCCGACCAGCGCGTAGTCCAGCAGGTTCGCGGCGTCCGGCCCGGTGACGGTGATCTCGCCCATGTGCGAGAGGTCGAAGAGGCCGGCCCCGGTGCGTACGGCGTTGTGCTCGTCGCGCTCGCTGCCGTACCGCAGCGGCATGTCCCAGCCCGCGAAGTCGGTCATGGTCGCGCCGAGCGCGCGGTGCAGCGCATCGAGGGCGGTCTTGCGGAGGGCATTGCTCATAGGGGGGTGCTCCCAGGGCATGACAGGCGAGGTCGAGTCGATCCTCCCCATCTGTCATCGGAACCTGAGAGGTTCGCCACGAGCCCGGGGCCCGCGGCTTGCACCGTGGGTGGAGCCGCCATTCGCCTGGGCAGTAACCCGACTGCCCGGCTGTGACGGCCCGCTTTTCAGATGTGCCTCGCCCGCGCGGTATCGGGGCCTGAGAGATTCAAGGGAGGGACTTGCTCCTTCGGCGCCCCAGCCACGACCTGCCTGGATCTACCAGGACCTGGACGGCTGAGAGCTCTCCCGCGCGGATTCAAGCGGCCGGTATGCAGTTGGCGCGCCCATCATTGCACGCCCTCCGGGGCACTGTCCCAGGGGAGCAACAGGATTGTTCCGGGAGCAACGAGCCGGTAATGAGCTTGTCCCGCATTACTCTCTCTTTACACTCGTCAGGGCAGGGTGATGTGACCGACGGGGAGGACGATCACGGTGCACAGGACCAGCGCATACGCGACCACGACCGGGGTGGCGCTGCCGGAGCAGCCCGCCGCCACGGTCGCGAAGAACCGCGGCCGCCTCCCCGAGGCCGTCGTACGCGATCTCCGCGACCGGGCGGGCCGCGGGCCGCGCCGCCTCTCCTTCGCCGCGGGCGACATCGTCGTCGTGTCCGGACTGCCGGGCAGCGGCAAGTCCACGCTGATGCGGCGGGCGGTGGCCGGCGCACGCGTCGACTCGCAGGACATGCGCGACCACTGGGCCCGGCGGGTGCCCCGCCTGCTCCCCTATGCGGTCTACCGTCCCCTCGTCCGCCTCGCGCACTACGCCGGGCTGCGCCGTGCGCTGCGGGCCGGCAAGAGCGTCGTCGTGCACGACTGCGGCACGCAGACCTGGGTGCGCCGGTGGCTGGGGCGCGAGGCCCGGCGGCGCGGCTCCACCCTGCACCTGATGCTGCTCGACGTCACGCCGGGCACGGCACTGGCGGGGCAGCGGGAGCGTGGCCGCGGGGTCTCCCGGTACGCGTTCGCGCGGCACCGCAGGGCGGTGACGCGCCTGATCCGCTCCGTGGAGCGCGGCGAGCTGCCGTCGGGCTGCTCGTCGGCGGTACTGCTGGACCGATCGGCGGCGGATGTCCTGCGGGCGGTGGAATTCGACCGGTGAGCGATTCTCCTGCCGGTGCCGACGCCGAAGCGGCGGGCTGGGGGGGGGCGGACGGCTCCGCCTTCACCGTTGTGGGCAGGCGTTCCGCAGGGCGATGGGGGTCCCCCCTGCTCTGGGGGTACCTCCCAGGCCCTTAAGGCACTGGGGGAGAAGCCGAGAGCTTGGGGGAGGGTGGGCACAACCCGCGACGGCGGGTGCTTCCGCGTACCGCCTGGTTCCCGGGTGGGGGCGCACCCCACGACTGCGGGCGCCCTCGCCCAGCGCGCAGCGTTAAGGTGCGAAGCGCAGCGAACAGAGGCCCGAGCAGGTGGTAGGCACATGGACATCCCGGCGCACGCGCACCCCCATCCGCACGGCGGGTGGCCCGGCAACGAGCTGGAGGAGGTGCTCGCCGCCTCCCTCGGCGTCCCCTCGGCGGGTGCCCGCATCGTCGAGGTGCTCGGCCGCAGCCCCATATGGATTCCGCTGCCGAGCGGCGGCGGCCCCGACAGCCGCACCCTGGACCTGCCGACCGTGGAGATAGAGGGGCAGGCATACGTCCCCGTCTTCAGCTCCGAGCAGCAGTTCCGCCAGGTCGTCGGCGACCACATGAGCTACACCGTGGCACCCGCCGTCGACTTCGCGCGCGGACTGCCCCCCGGCCTCGGCATGGCCGTCAACCCGGACGGCACGGTCGGCATACCGCTGCCGCCGCCCGCCGTCGCCGAGCTGTGCCGGGTGGGACGCACACCCCTCGACGGTCCCGCGAGCGGCGGACGCGTACGCCTCTTCGAACCCGACTGGCAGGAGGACCCGGTGGACTTCCTGTCCGCGGCCTCCGAAGAGTTCGCGGACACCGGCATCGTGCTCACCGCCCGCCGCTGCCTCGCCAGCATCGAAGGCGGCGACCCGGTGCTCTTCGTCGGCGTGGAACTCTCGGAGTGGGAGGGCAGCGCCCGCAATGTCCCGATGGATGCGCTGGGCCGCGCCCTCGGCCGCGTGCCGGTGGCCTGGCCGGTGAACCTCGTCCTCATGGACGTGGCCCAGGACCCGGTGGGCGACTGGATGCGCGAGAAGGTGCGCCCCTTCTACCGCCGCGAGCACTGAGCGGCTCTCCGCCGGCCGCACCTGCGGCATCCGGTGCGTCAAGCCGCTGTCAGTATCGCCGCCTAACCTGGTTTCATGTCGGGGCGGGGGCGGAATTCCGGCCGGGGCCCGAGCGTCGGCGCCCGGAAGATGCAGAATGACTCCGTCGGGCCGCGGCGGTGAGCGTATGTGCGCGAATCCGGCGATCCCGTCGGGTCCGTAAGAGTGCGTCATGAAGGGGCGGTCAAGGGTGAGTGCGTCGGGCACGGCTGCGGCCGGGCAGGTCGAGCACATGCTGCGGCAGGTGACGCCCGGGCGTTACGACGCGTACGAGGCGTTGCTGCGTGCGCTCGCCGACCCGGCGACCGGCCAGGTCTGGATGCTGCTCTGGCACGGTCAGGCCGGATCTCCGGACGCCCAGTACGGGAACATGGAGGTCGGCGGGTTCAACTACGCCCCCTGCGTGACCTCCGCACAGGAACTCTCGGCCAGCGGCTGGAGCCGAGCCACCGAGGTCGTGAGCGGCCTCGAAGCGGCCCGCGCGCTGTACCCCGACAACTTTGGGCTCTGGCTCAATCCGCATGCGCCTGGCGGCGGCGTCGGCATTCCCTGGCTGGACCTGCGCCGCATCGCGACCGGGCTCGACCGGCAGCCCGCGGGCCCGCTCCGGCTCAGCGAACCGGCCATCGAGATCCCGCAGTTCTACGCCCTGCTCACGCAGAACGCCCACCGCACCCCCGCGGTGCGGTCGTTGCGCCGCGCCTGGGTGCAACCAGCCCTGGGCGCGCCCTATCTGGCGATCGGTCTCGATGTATACGACACCAGCCTGCCGGCGGTCGACTCGGTGCGGGCGATGATGCAGCAGTCGATCGGGGCCGTGCCGGACGGATTGCCGGTCTCGACCGTCGCGATGTCCGACGACCACGACCCGGTCGCGATGTGGCTCCGCGCCAACTCCCGGCCGTTCTACGACCGCGAGGCCCATGCGGCCCCGGCGGCACCGGCCGCGGGATACGGATATCCGCCGCCCCACGCCACGTACTGAACCGTTCCGCCTCGCCGCACCACCGTGTCCACTTCCCATGCCCTGAAGCGCTGGGGGAGGCCCGAAAACGTGCCAACAGGGGCAATCCCGAGGACACATTCCCCTGTTCCGCTCTGTGGACAACTCGCACAGCGGCACCAACCCGTTATGTCCGCTCTGACGTCGTCTGGTGGTGAAAGTGGCGCAGTTCTACGCGCGTGAACCCTTTACGCCCAACTGACCCGCGTCCGAGGGGCGTTCACGAACGTCCGGATAACGGAAACCCCAGGACAGCATCACGTTTAGGCATCCATTCGCCGTACGGTCTGGCAACAGATCACAACAGCGATGAAGACTCCCGCTCCAAGGGGGGTTCAGTCACCCCTGCGTACGACTCATGGATTGATCACGCCGCTACAGCGGCAAGTGCGGCCCGGCCACCGCCGGTTGAGAGGGGTCCCTGCCTGATGACGGCACCACTGCACGAGCCGACCGCGGAAGCGGCCCCGCCCGCGACCGCAGACCCCGCCGTGACGGGGGCGAAGAAGGTCGAGGGCCGCTCCCTCAAGCAGATCGCCTGGAACCGTCTGAAGCAGGACAAGGTCGCGCTCGCCGGCGGTATCACCGTGCTCGTGCTGGTCCTGGTGGCCGTCTTCGCCCCGTTGATCGTGAGCCTGCTGGGCCACCCGCCGAACGAGTTCCACCAGGACAAGCTCGACCCGCTGACCAACCTGCCCCAGGGATCGCTCGGCGGAATGAGCAGCGACTTCCTCTTCGGCGTCGAGCCCAACAAGGGCCGCGACGTCTTCAGCCGCATCGTCTACGGCGCCCGGATCTCGCTGCTCGTGGCCTTCCTCGCCGCCGTGGTCGCGGTCGTGCTCGGCACGCTCTTCGGCATCGTCGCGGGCTACTTCGGGGGCTGGATCGACGCGCTCATCAGCCGCACCATGGACGTGCTGCTGTCCTTCCCGCAGCTGCTCTTCATCATCTCCCTGGTCTCGGTCCTCCCCGACGACCTGCTGGGCCTTACCGGCTCGGGGGTGCGGATCGCCGTACTCATCGCGGTCATCGGCTTCTTCGGCTGGCCGTACGTCGGCCGTATCGTCCGCGGCCAGACCCTGAGCCTGAGGGAGCGCGAGTACATCGAAGCCGCGCGCAGCCTCGGGGGAGGCCGGCGGCACATCCTCTTCCGGGAACTGCTGCCCAACCTCGTCGCCCCCATCACCGTCTACGCGACGCTGATGATCCCCACCAACATCCTCACGGAGGCGGCCCTCAGCTTCCTCGGTGCGGGTGTCCGGCCGCCGACGGCCTCGTGGGGCGGCATGCTGCGCGACGCCCTGGAGACCTACGAGCACGACCCGATGTTCATGGTCTTCCCCGGCGCGACGATCTTCATCACCGTGCTCGCCTTCAACCTCTTCGGGGACGGTCTGCGCGACGCGCTCGACCCCAAGGGGACCCGATAACCAACGACTCGCCCCTGCCGCACCGTCAGGTGGCTCTTCTCCCATGGTTCTCCGGCACAGGCCCGGGACCGCGAATCTCGGAGGTTACGAGAAAATGCCCACAGGTTCCCCGAAGCGACGGCTCGCTGCTGGCGCAGCCCTCGTTGTCGCGGCGCTGGTGACCACCACGGCGTGCGGCGGCGGTGACGACGAAAGCGGCAGCAGCGACTCGAAGGGCGCCGGCTACAACGCCGCGCTCAACAAGGTCGTCAACGCGTCCACCAAGAAGGGCGGGACGCTGAAGTTCATCGGCAAGCAGGACTTCGACTCCCTGGACCCGCAGCGCACGTACTACGGCATGACCTGGGACTTCATGCGGTTCTTCACCCGCACCCTGGTCACGTACGACACCAAGCCGGGTGCCGCGTCCAACAAGCTCGTCGGCGACCTGGCCACCGGTCCGGCCGAGGTCTCGGCCGACGGCAAGACCTACACGTACAAGTTGCGTGACGGCCTGACGTGGGAGGACGGCTCCAAGCTGACCTCCAAGGACGTCAAGTACGGCATCGAGCGCATCTGGGCGACCGACGTCATCACCGGCGGCCCGGCGTACATCAAGCAGACGCTCGACCCCAAGGGCGAGTACAAGGGCCCCTACAAGGACAAGTCCAAGGACAAGCTGGGCCTGAAGGCGATCGAGACGCCCGACGACCAGACCGTCGTCTTCAAGCTGCCGAAGCCGAACGGTGACTTCGAGCAGTTCCTGGCGATGCCCACCGGCGCCCCGGTGAAGCAGAGCGAGGACACGGGCGCCAAGTACACGCAGCGTCCGTTCTCCTCCGGCCCGTACAAGGTCCAGTCGTACAAGGCGAACAAGGGCCTGACCCTGGTCCGCAACGACAAGTGGAACAAGGCCTCCGACCCGATCCGCCCGGCCCTTCCGAACAAGATCACCGTGACGATCTCCGCCAACCTGGAGGAGAACGACAAGCGGCTGATGGAAGGCGACTACGACGTCGACGTCAACGGCACGGGCATGACCCAGTCCGGCCGTGTCTCCGCCGTCCAGGACCACAAGGCGGACATCGACAACATCCAGACGTCGTTCGTGCGCTACGTGGCCCTCGTCCACACCGCGAAGCCGCTGGACAACGTCCACTGCCGCAAGGCCGTCTTCTACGCCACCGACTTCGCGGGCCTGCAGCAGACCCGTGGTGGCGCGGTCGCCGGCGGTGAGATCGCCAACTCCACCTTCCCGAAGGCGATCCCCGGCTACAGCGACTACGACCCGTACGGCGTCCTCGCCCGCAAGGGCAAGCCGGACCTCACCAAGGCCAAGGCGGAGCTGAAGGAGTGCGGCGAGCCGAACGGCTTCTCCACCAAGATCAGCGCCCGTAACAACAACCCGGGTGAGGTCGACACCGCCGAGGCCCTGCAGGAGCAGCTCGCCAAGGTCGGCATCAAGATCGAGGTCGACCCGATCGACGGTGCCGAGTCCTCCAGCATCACCGGCTCGCCGAAGGTCGTGAAGGAGCGCGGCTACGGCATGACGATGAGCGGCTGGGGCCCGGACTTCGCGACCGGCCAGGGCTACGCGCAGCCGCTGTTCGACAGCCGGTTCCTGTTCGAGAGCGGCAACTACAACGAGTCGCAGATCAAGGACAAGACGATCGACAAGATCTTCGACGACGCGATCGCGACGACCGACCCGGCCAAGTCCGAGGAGCTGTACAAGCAGCTCGACAAGCGCCTGCTCGACAACGCCGACTGGATGCCGTTCATCTACGAGAAGAACATCTCGTGGCGCGGCCCGCGTCTGACGAACGTCTACTCGTCCGCCGCTTACAACGGCCGGTACGACTACGTGTCGCTGGGCGTCGTCAAGTAGTCGCCGACCACCCGTAGTCACCGTTTCCACGCCGCCGAATCCCGCCAGTCCGAAGGGCAGGTGATGGCCCCGGGCGGCGGCCGGGACCTCTCACGAGGAGGACCCGGCCGCCGCCGGGCCGCGCACAGTGCTTGCTTATCTCATCCGGCGCCTGATCGCCGTAGTCATCATGGTGCTGGTCGTACTGCTCGCGACCTTCACCGTCTTCTTCATGCTGCCCAAGTGGGCGGGACAGGACATCGCCGTCCTCTTCGCCGGCAAGGCATCGGGTGCCGAGCAAGTCGAGGGCATCCGCACCAAACTGGGCCTCGACCAGCCGCTGCTCGTGCAGTTCTGGGACTTCGTCAAGGCCATCCCGATGGGGCGCGACTACGCCAACGGCAACGACGTCACCCACTGCCCCGCGCCCTGCTTCGGCTACTCCTTCCGTACGGAGGAGCCGGTGTGGAGCACGCTCAAGGACGCGTTGCCCGTCACCGGTGCCCTCGCCGCGGGAGCCTGCGTCCTGTGGCTGGCCGCGGGTGTCGCGACCGGTGTGGTCTCCGCCCTCAAGCGGGGCTCCATCTGGGACCGCACCGCGATGATCGCCGCGCTCGGCGGCGTCTCCCTGCCGATCTTCTTCACCGGCATGGTCGCGATGGGCATCTTCGTGCACAGCCTGGGCTGGGTGCACATCGAGGACAACCTGAGCACGGACGACTCCATCGGCGTCTGGTTCCAGACGCTGCTGCTGCCGTGGATCGTGCTCGCCCTGCTCAACGCAGCCATGTACGCCCGCCTCACCCGCGCCACCATGCTGGACGTGCTCGGCGAGGACTACATCCGCACCGCCCGCGCCAAGGGGCTGGGCGAACGCGCCGTCATCACCCGGCACGCCCTGCGCTCGGCGATGACACCCATCCTGACCGTCTTCGGTCTCGACATCGGCGTCCTGCTCGGCGGCGCCGTGCTGACCGAGTCCACGTTCAACCTGCCCGGCCTCGGTCTCGCCGCGGTCCAGGCCATCAGCAGCAAGGACCTGCCGGTGATCCTCGGCGTGACCCTGTTCGCGGCCCTCGCGATCGCCGTCGCGAACCTCGTCGTGGACCTCCTGTACGCCGTGATCGACCCCCGAGTGAGGCTCGCATGACCGAACTCAGCAAGAGCGGAGCGGCCGTCGGCGAGCCCGTCGTCCAGGACTCGCCCGCCCCGACCGCCTTCCTCGAAGTACGCGACCTCAAGGTGCACTTCCCCACCGACGACGGCCTGGTCAAGTCCGTCGACGGGCTCAGCTTCCAGCTGGAGAAGGGCAAGACGCTCGGCATCGTGGGCGAGTCGGGCTCCGGCAAGTCCGTGACCTCGCTCGGCATCATGGGCCTGCACACCGCCGGCCAGTACGGCAAGCGCAAGGCGCAGCTCTCCGGCGAGATCTGGCTGGACGGCAAGGAACTGCTGTCCGCCGACCCGGACGAGGTGCGCAAGCTGCGCGGCCGCGAGATGTCCATGATCTTCCAGGACCCGCTGTCCGCCCTGCACCCGTACTACTCGATCGGCAAGCAGATCGTGGAGGCGTACCAGGTCCACCACGACGTGGACAAGAAGACCGCCCGCAGGCGCGCCATCGAGATGCTCGACCGGGTGGGCATCCCCCAGCCGGACAAGCGGGTCGACAGCTACCCGCACGAGTTCTCCGGCGGTATGCGCCAGCGCGCGATGATCGCAATGGCGCTGGTCAACAACCCCGAACTGCTCATCGCGGACGAGCCGACGACCGCCCTCGACGTCACCGTCCAGGCGCAGATCCTCGACCTGATCCGCGATCTGCAGAAGGAGTTCGGCTCCGCGGTCATCATCATCACCCACGACCTCGGTGTGGTCGCCGAGCTCGCGGACGACATCCTCGTGATGTACGGCGGCCGCTGCGTGGAGCGCGGCCCGGCCGAGAGCGTCTTCTACGAGCCCCGGCACCCCTACACCTGGGGCCTGCTCGGCTCGATGCCGCGGCTCGACCGCGACCAGACCGACCGGCTGATCCCGGTCAAGGGCTCCCCGCCCTCGTTGATCAACATCCCGTCGGGCTGCGCCTTCAACCCGCGCTGCCCGTACGCCGACTTGCCCAAGGACAACGTGACCCGCACCGTGCGGCCCGAGCTCGCCGAGGTCGGCAGCCGGCACTGGGCCGCCTGCCATATGACTCAGGAGCAGCGGGAACGTATCTGGACCGAAGAGATTGCGCCCAAGCTGTGAGCGAGGACAAGGCCGTGACGAGCGAGGACAAGGCCGTGACCATTCCCGCGCAGAGCTCTGGCGCCACGCTGACCAAGGGCGCCGCCCAGGGCGAGACCCTGCTCAAGGTCACCGGACTGCAGAAGCACTTCCCCATCCGCAAGGGCTTCCTGCAGCGCCAGGTCGGCGCCGTGAAGGCGGTCGACGGCCTCGACTTCGAGGTGCGCTCGGGCGAGACGCTCGGCGTCGTGGGCGAGTCCGGCTGCGGCAAGTCGACGATGGGGCGGCTGATCACGCGGCTGCTCGAACCGACCGCAGGGAAGGTCGAGTTCGAGGGCAAGGACATCACGCACCTTGGCGTCAGCGGGATGCGCCCGCTGCGCCGCGACGTGCAGATGATCTTCCAGGACCCGTACTCGTCGCTGAACCCGCGCCACACGATCGGCACGATCGTCGGCGCGCCCTTCCGGCTGCAGGGCGTCACGCCCGAGGGCGGCATCAAGAAGGAGGTGCAGCGGCTCCTGGAGGTCGTGGGCCTCAACCCAGAGCACTACAACCGCTACCCGCACGAGTTCTCCGGCGGCCAGCGCCAGCGCATCGGCATCGCCCGTGCGCTCGCGCTCAACCCCAAGCTCGTCGTGGCGGACGAGCCGGTCTCCGCGCTGGACGTGTCGATCCAGGCGCAGGTGGTGAACCTGCTCGACGACCTGCAGACCGAGCTGGGCCTCACCTACGTGATCATCGCCCACGACCTGTCGGTCGTCCGGCACGTGTCCGACCGCATCGCGGTGATGTACCTGGGCAAGATCGTCGAGCTCGCCGACCGGGACTCGCTGTACAAGGCGCCCATGCACCCGTACACCAAGGCCCTGATGTCGGCGGTGCCGATCCCCGACCCCAGGCGCCGTACGGCCAAGAGCGAGCGGATCCTGCTCAAGGGCGACGTGCCGTCGCCGATCTCGCCGCCGAGCGGCTGCCGGTTCCACACCCGCTGCTGGAAGGCGACGGAGATCTGCAAGACGCAGGAGCCGCCGCTGCTCGAGCTGAAGCCCGGCCAGCAGGTCGCCTGCCACCACCCCGAGAACGCCGACGACCAGGCGCCGCAGGACACGGTGCTGCTGTCGGCGGCCACCGAGGCGATCGAGGTGGTGACGGTGGGCGGGGGCGAGCCCGAGGAGACGGGTGCCGAGCAGACGTCCGGGGCGGAACCGTCCGGGTCTGAACCGTCCGAGTCGGAAGCGTCTGCGGAGAAGCCGGTCAAGGAGTAGGTCGTACTCGCGGCCACGGCCGGGCGGGAGCGCGTCGACGCAACGCTCTCCCGTCCGGCGAGACGGCCCGAGGGTGCCCAGGGACCGCCCTGACCTGCGAAGTCACGGCACACCCGGCGCACAGGTAAGAATGTGTGGTGCTCCAGGATCTGTTCACCCCTTCCGTCCAGCATGCGCTCGACCTCGCCGGGATCTTCGTCTTCGCCATCTCCGGCGCCCTGCTCGCCGTACGCAAGAACTTCGACGTCTTCGGCATCGCCGTGCTCGCGGAGGTCACCGCGCTGGGCGGTGGGCTGCTGCGCGACCTGATCATCGGGGCGGTCCCACCGGCCGCCTTCACGGATCTCGGGTATTTCGTCATGCCGATGGTCGCGGCGGCCCTCGTCTTCTTCCTGCACCCCGAGGTGGAGCGGATCCAGACCGGCGTGAACGTCTTCGACGCCGCGGGCCTCGGACTCTTCTGCGTCACCGGCACCACCAAGGCGTACGAGTACGGGCTCGGGCTGACGGCTTCGGCCGCCCTCGGGCTTGCGACGGCCGTGGGCGGGGGTGTGCTGCGCGACATCATCGCGAACGAGGTGCCGTCGCTGGTGCGCTGGGACCGGGACCTGTACGCGGTGCCCGCGATGGTCGGCGCGACGATGGTCGCGCTGTGCATCAAATTCGATGCGGTGTCCGCCGTCACCAGCGGAATCGCCGTGGTGACGGCGTTCGTCCTGCGGCTCCTCGCGATGCGGTACCACTGGCGCGCACCCCGGGCCTGGAACCGGCGGTCCACGGCGGTGGAGCCCGACGATGCGGCCGGAGAGTTCAAAGCTACCGCTCAGTAATTTTCTGTTGTACCGTGCCGCCATGGCAGCAGCACAGGCAGCGCAGACGACCCAGGCCACCATCGGGGACAGCGAGTTCGACCGGGACACCGCGGTCACCCCGCGCGAGCCGGGCGTGTACGAGGCCGACCTGTCCGCCGGCTGGACGATCGCGGGCGCCGTCAACGGCGGCTATCTGCTCGCCGTCCTGGGCCGGGCCCTCGCGGACGCCCTGCCGCACACCGACCCGTTCACGATCTCGGCGCACTATCTGACGGCGTCCCGCCCGGGCCCCGCCGTCATCCGCACGGAGACCGTACGCACCGGCCGCACCCTGTCGACCGGGCAGGCGTCGCTCCTGCAGTACGACGAGGAGGGCAACGAGGTCGAGCGCATCCGGGTGCTCGCCTCGTACGGCGACCTCGACGGGCTCCCCGACGACGTGCGCACCACGGCCGAGCCGCCCCGGATGCCGCCCGTCGAGCAGTGCTTCGGCGCGGATGACGCCCCGGAGGGGGCGTCGCCGATGGGCAGCTTCCCGATCGCCGACCGGCTGATGGTCAAGCTCGATCCGTCGACGCTCGGCTGGGCGCTGGGTCAGCCGTCCGGCAAGGGGGAGATGCGGGCGTGGTTCGGTCTCGCGGACGGACGGGACGCCGACCCCTTCTCGCTGCTGCTCGCCGTGGACGCCCTGCCGCCCACCGCCTTCGACCTGGGCCTCAAGGGCTGGGTGCCGACGGTCGAGCTGACCGTGCACGTACGCTGCCGCCCGGCGCCCGGACCGCTGCGGGTCGCCATCAGTACGCGCAACCTCGCGGGCGGCTTCCTCGAGGAGGACGCGGAGGTCTGGGACAGCGCGGACCGGCTGGTCGCACAGTCGCGGCAGCTGGCGCGGGCGCGGCTGAGCTGAGGCGCCCCTGCGGGTGCGGCACGCAGCCGTACCGCTGTGCGTATCCGCTCCGCAGGGACGAACGGGTTGGTGCGCCCACGATTCAGAGTGACCTGACGTACAACCTGGCCGGAACCTACCGGTCGGCAAGCGGCCGCCGCCCAAGCCACGCGGCCAGCTGCCCGTAGGCGTCCGCACCCTCCGGGGCGGGGAGCACCGCCTCGAAGGGAACACCCTCCCCGCGGCGGTCGGCAGGCAGCGCCTGCTGGGCAAACGCGAGCGCGAACTCGGCCAGCTCCTGGTCCAGTTCGAGCGGCCTCCCCAGCCCCTCGGACAGGTCCCAGGTGTGCGTCACCAACTCCAAGACGAAGCCGGAGAGCGCCGCCCGCCCGGGCACCGTGCCCCACGGCACCTGCACCTGTGCGTCCAGCCGTGCGCTGTCCGCCCACGCAGCGATCGCGCCGGCCCGCATCTCCTCGTACGCGACGCTCCAGCCGTCGTCGGGCACACCTTCGGCGAACCTCGGAACGGCCAGTCCGTCCCCGCCCGCGCCGACGACGCCGATACGGCGGGTGACACTAACGATGTGCGAGAGCAGGGTGCGCACGTCGAACTCGGAACAGGGCGTGGGCGCCGCCAGCTGCTCGGGGCGGACCGTCTTGATCAGCGCAGCGAGCTGCTCGGCGGCGCGTGCGAACAGGGGGCGCGGGTCGGGCATGGCGTTCATCTCGGGCCTCTTTTTCCGTGTTGCTCGGTGGTGTCGCCTCAATGGCTACCGCGTCGTGCCCGTATTTCCCGACATTTGACGTCAGCTTTTCCGGTGCCCGTCCATGGGTTGCCGGTCAGTCCAGCCAGTGGCGGCGGCCCAGGCTCACCAGGCGCATCTGGCGGCGGGCGAGGCTGGCCACGCGCTCCTCAGTGCCCGGTTCGGCATCGAGGAACGCGGACGCGGTCATCACCATGTGGTCGACGTACAGGCGCGCCAGCATCAGCACGTCGTCCTCGCTCCAGCCCTCCGACTCCGGGTGCTTGGCGAGCTCGACCGCCACTTCCCCGGCGAAACGGTCCAGTTGCTCGCCGATGGCGGCGCGGACGGGCTGTACGCCGCCGTGTCGCTCGCGCGCGATGAACCGGACGTGCGGGGCGTGGGTCCGCACATGACCCGCGATCAGCTCGACGGTACGGGAGATGCGTTCGTCGCTGTCGCCGGTCGCCGCGAGCGTGGTGCCGATCATCTCGTGCAGGCTGCCGAGAGCCTCCTCGACCAGCGCCACGCCGAGGTCCGCGGTGCTGCGGAAGTGCCGGTAGAAGGCGGTCGGCGCGATACCGACGGCCCGGGTGACCTCGCGCAGGCCCAGGCTGCTCAGGCTCTGGCCCTCCAGCAGTCCCAACGCCGCGTCCAGCAGGGCCTGTCGGGTCTTCTGCTTCTGGGTCTGCCGGATACCGGCCGGGATGTGACTCATGCCATGCAGTTAACAACTGTTCTCTGGGATTGGGAAGCCGGTTGGGAGGTAGACTCCTTAGTCAGTGAACAGTTGTAGCAACAGGCGTTCACCGAAACTTCCACGAGAGGCATCCCATGCTGTTCCTCGTCGCAGCCCTGCTTCTGCTGGGCGTCACGCTGGGCACTGTGGCCCACGCTCCTCTTCCCGTCACGCTGGCCGCCGCCGCCGTGATCGGCGTATGGCTTGCCGTCTTCGCCGTACGCGAGCGGCATGCCCGGCGGCGCCACGACCACTGACCGCTCATCCCCTCAGGAATTCTCCGCAGATCCCTTCAGGAGTGGAGTCATGCAATTCACCGCCGCCTCCTCCGTACGTCCGACACCTTCCGTGCCGTCCGCGGGCTCGTCCGGCCGGTCCGATGAGCGGGGCCCGGAGCGGCGCCGCTCCGGCATCGGGGACGCAGATGGCATGGCCGTCGCCTCGTTCATCCTCGGTCTGGTCGGCCTGCTCGTCCTCAACCTCTTCCTCGGGCCGATCGCGATCGCCCTCGCGGCCGCCGCACTGTGGCGCGGCACCGCGCGCCGCGGCCGAGCCCTGCTCGGCCTGGGCCTCGGCCTGGCCGACCTGCTCGTCCTGGCAGCCTTCGTCTCGGCGGACAACACGGTGTCCTGGTCGTTCTGACCGCCTGGCGCAGTCGTTCCGAGGGGGCGCCCCACGGTGCCGGACGGGCCCGACCGCGGGCCTCGTAGAATCAAACCACCATGGCCTACCTCGACCACGCCGCGACCACTCCGATGCTCCCGGAGGCGATCGAGGCGATGACAGCCCAGCTCGCCGTCACCGGCAACGCCTCCTCGCTGCACGCCGCCGGCCGCCGGGCCCGCCGAACCGTCGAGGAGGCTCGCGAAGCCCTCGCCGAGGCGCTGGGCGCCCGCCCCAGCGAGGTCGTCTTCACCTCCGGTGGCACCGAGGCGGACAACCTCGCCGTGAAGGGCCTGTTCTGGGCCCGCCGAGCCGCCGACCCCGCCCGTACCCGCGTCCTGGCCAGCCCCGTCGAGCACCACGCCGTCCTCGACGCCGTGCACTGGCTCGGCGAACAGGAGGGCGCGACGGTGGAGTACCTGCCCGTGGACACGTATGGCCGGGTGCACCCCGAGGCGCTGCGCGAGGCGATCGAGCGCAACCCCGACGATGTCGCCCTGGTCACCGTGATGTGGGCCAACAACGAGATCGGCACCGTCATGCCGGTCCGTCAACTCGCATCCGTCGCCGCCGAGTTCGGTGTGCCCGTGCATGCGGACGCCGTCCAGGCCTTCGGGCAGGTGCCCGTCGACTTCGGCGCCTCGGGGCTCGCGGCGATGACCGTGTCCGGGCACAAGATCGGCGGGCCGTACGGCATCGGCGCGCTGCTGCTGGGCCGCGAGTACAGCCCCGTGCCGGTGCTGCACGGTGGCGGCCAGGAGCGCCACGTCCGCTCGGGCACCCTGGACGTGCCCGCCGTCGCCGCGTTCGCCGTCGCCGGACGGCTCGCCGCCGAGCAGCGCGAGTGGTTCGCCCGCGAGATCGGCGGACTGCGCGACGAGCTGATCGACGTGGTGCGCAAGGCGGTTCCGGACGCGATTCTCGGCGGCGACCCCGTCGACCGGCTGCCCGCCAACGCGCACTTCACGTTCCCCGGTTGCGAGGGCGACTCGCTGCTTCTCCTGCTCGACGCGCAGGGCATCGAGTGCTCCACGGGGTCCGCGTGCACGGCGGGTGTGGCCCAGCCGAGCCACGTCCTGCTCGCCACCGGCACCGACCCCGACCTGGCCCGCGGCACCCTCCGCTTCTCCCTCGGCCACACGTCGACCAGGGCGGACGTCGACGCGGTGGCCCAGGCGATCGGCCCGGCGGTGGAGCGCGCACGCACGGCAGGGCTGATCTAGGCGTCCTCTGCAGAAACGGTTGGGGCGCGCGCTGTGCGGGCGCCGGGCACGCCGCCGTACGGGATCAGGCGCTCGCCGTACGAGCCTCCTTGACCAGCCGTATGTACCGGTCCCAGTCCCAGTGCGGCCCTGGGTCCGTGTGGTCCGTGCCCGGCACCTCGACGTGCCCGATGATGTGCTCCCGGTCGACCGGTATGTCGTACCGCGTGCATATCGCGGCCGTCAGCCGCGCCGACGCGCGGTACATCGCGTCCGTGAACGACGAGGCACGGTCGACGAAGCCCTCGTGCTCTATGCCGACGCTCCGCTCGTTGTAGGCCCGGTTGCCCGCGTGGAACGCCACGTCCAGCTCGCGGATCATCTGGGCTATGTGCCCGTCCTTGCGCACCACGTAGTGCGAGGCGGCACCGTGCCCCGGATCCCGGAACACCCTCAGTGCCGTCGCGTAACTGCCCTGTACGACATGGATGACCACGCGGTCTATGCGGTAGTCGTCGGGACGGTCCGCCCGCCGACGGTTCGCCGAGGACGCCGCCACCCACTGCGCGCCCCGGAAGTCGACCTCCCCCTCCTTGCGGTCCTTCTCAACGCCCGGGAGACGCCACCACAGGCGCCCCAGCTCGTCTCGCGCGAGCCCGGCCGCGCTCACGGCGGCCGCCGCACCGCCGATGAACAGCGCGCGTCGCCCGAGGCTCGGCCCCGTGTCCTTCCCCGCCTGGCGGCTCCCCAGGCCCTTCTCTTCCCCCATGTGATCGTCAACGGATACTCGCGGGATCGGGTTCCCGCGGACCCGTACTCTTGAAGAGCTATGACTGAGACCCCGCAGCGCCCCCTCCGCGTCCTCGCCGCCATGTCCGGCGGAGTGGACTCCGCCGTCGCCGCCGCCCGGGCCGCCGAGGCCGGACACGACGTGACCGGAGTGCACCTCGCCCTCTCGGCGAACCCGCAGTCGTTCCGCACGGGCGCGCGGGGCTGTTGCACCATCGAGGACTCGCGCGACGCCCGCCGCGCCGCGGACGTCATCGGCATCCCCTTCTACGTCTGGGACCTCGCCGAGCGGTTCCGTGAGGATGTCGTCGAGGACTTCATCGCCGAGTACGAGGCGGGGCGCACGCCGAACCCGTGCCTGCGCTGCAACGAGAAGATCAAGTTCGCGGCGCTGCTCGACAAGGCGCTCGCGCTCGGCTTC
This sequence comes from Streptomyces sp. NPDC002896, assembly GCF_040295225.1. Classification (NCBI taxonomy): domain Bacteria; kingdom Bacillati; phylum Actinomycetota; class Actinomycetes; order Kitasatosporales; family Streptomycetaceae; genus Streptomyces; species Streptomyces sp. NPDC002896. Next base: position 174,594 of record NZ_JBEOVA010000008.1, read on the forward strand.
GACGCGGTCTGCACCGGTCACTACGCCAAGGTGATCGTGAACGAGGACGGCGCCCGCGAGCTGCACCGCGCGTCCGACATGGCCAAGGACCAGTCGTACGTGCTCGGAGTCCTGGACGACAAGCAGCTGGCGCACGCGATGTTCCCGCTGGGGGACACGGTCACCACCAAGGACGAGATCCGTGCGGAGGCCGAGCGACGCGGGCTGGCCGTCGCGCGCAAGCCCGACAGCCATGACATCTGCTTCATCGCCGACGGCGACACCCAGGGCTTCCTCGCGCAGCGGCTCGGCAAGGCCGAGGGCGACATCGTCGACGAGGCTGGCGCCAAGCTGGGCACGCACGACGGGGCGTTCGGCTTCACGATCGGCCAGCGCAAGGGCCTGCGCATCGGCACCCCGGCGGCCGACGGCAAGCCGCGCTATGTGCTGGACATCTCGCCCGTGAACAACACGGTGACGGTCGGCCCGGCAGGCTCCCTCGATGTCTCGGGCCTCACCGCGATCAAGCCCCGCTGGTGCGGCGTCGCGCCTGCGGGCCCGGGCACGTACACCGCGCAGCTGCGCGCCCACGGCGGCGAGACGACCGTGACCGCCGGGCTCGTCGGCGACGAGCTCCAGGTCGCCTTCGATGAGCCGGTACGCGGCGTCGCCCCCGGCCAGGCGATCGTGCTGTACGACGGCACGCGAGTGGTGGGCTCGGCGACGATCGCGACGACCACGCGCGCGACGGCTGTCGCCTGACGCTTCCGGTCCGGGGGCCGTGTCAGAGTGGCCGCGCGGCCTGATAGTGGTGCAGCGCGGGCTGGAACGGCGTAGGCGGTGCCGCGGGCTCGAACGGTGGGGGCGGCGGACCGAAGCCTCCCGGGGCGGCCTGACCGCCGTGGCTCTGCTCCATGCCCGTCATGCCGTCCCCCCGAAGATCTCCCGGTCGCCCCGGTCCCACCCGGTTCTACCCCACCACCTCGACCTCGTAGAAGCAGAAGTGGTCCTTGATCTCGGCGACGTCCGGCTTGGGGTCGGGATACGCCCAGACCAGATCGGGCGAACCCGGCGCCGACCAGTAGGACGCCGTGCCCTTGAACGGGCAGTACGTGTGGTTCTCCGAGGGCGTCAGGAGGTCCGTGCGGACGTCCTCCGGAGGCAGGTAGTAGCGCACCGGACAGCCGGTTTCGCGCAGCACGACGGGGCGCCGGCTCTCCGCGAGGACCTCGCCCCGGTGCACCACGCGCACGTGCTCCGTGCCCTGCTCGACAGTGATGGTGTGTCCTTCGGCCATGACAGGCACAGCGCCTGACGAGCGGAAGTTCTTCCCCCGTACGGTAGGCGCATGAATATCTGTGTCTTCCTCTCCGCCGCCGACCTCGACGACCGCTACACGCGCCCCGCGCGGGAGTTCGCCGAGCTGCTGGGGAAGGGAGGGCACACCCTGGTGTGGGGCGGGTCCGACGTGGGGCTCATGAAGGTCGTCGCGGACGGTGTGCAGGAGGCCGGCGGGCGGCTCGTCGGCATTTCCGTCGACTTCCTGTCGTCCAAGACGCGCGCGGGCGCCGACGAGATGGTGATCGCCAAGGATCTCGCCGAGAGGAAGGCGCTGCTCCTGGAGCGGGCCGACGCGATCGTGATCATGGTCGGTGGTACGGGGACGCTCGACGAGGCCACCGAGATCCTGGAGCTCAAGAAGCACGGGCTCCACACCAAGCCCGTTGTGCTCCTCAACGCGGCGGGCTTCTACGACGGCCTCAAGGAGCAGTTCCGGCGGATGGAGGACGAGGGCTTCCTGCCGCTGCCCCTCAACGAGCTGGTGTTCTTCGCGGAGGAGCCGGTGGGGGCCTTGGCCTACCTCGAAGAGTCGCTGGGCACGCAGTGAATCACCTGGCACGCAGTGAATCGCCCGGCAGGCAGTGAGTCACCGGGGAGGCAGTGAACCGCTCGGCAGGCAGTGAATCGCTCGGTATGCAGTGATGCGAGCATGTGAGGCATGGCTACACATGTGATCACCGGGGCCGGTTCCGGCATCGGCGCGGCCGTCGCCCGGCGCCTCCACGCGCGCGGGGACGAGCTGGTGCTGCTCGCGCGGGATGCCGGCCGCGCGAAGGAGCTGGCCGCCGACTACCCCGGCGCCCGGACCCTCGTGGGCGACCTCGCCGACCCGGACAGGCTGTCGTGGGCGTTCTCGCACCAGACGCTGCCCGACCGGGTCGACTCGCTGATGCACATCGCGGGCGTCGTCGACCTCGGCCCCGTCGGCGAACTCACCCCGAAGACATGGCGCAGCCAGCTGAACGTCAACCTGATCGCCCCGGCCGAGCTGACCCGGCACTTCCTGCCCCAACTCCGCGTCGCTCAGGGGCACGTGGTGTTCGTGAACTCGGGTGCGGGTCTGAACGCCCACGCCGACTGGTCCGCGTACGCCGCCTCCAAGCACGGCCTGAAGGCCCTGGCCGACTCGCTGCGCCAGGAGGAGCACGCGAACGGCGTCCGCGTCACCTCGGTCTACCCGGGCCGCACGGCCAGCCCCATGCAGGCCAAGGTCCACCAGCAGGAGGGCAAGGAGTACGACCCGGCCCGCTGGATCGACCCCGAGTCCGTCGCCACTACGATCCTGATGGCCATGGACCTCCCCCGCGACGCCGAGGTCAACGACCTGACGGTGCGGCCGGGCCGCTGACCGCCCCAAGGGGATTTCGTACGCTTCCCCGGTGAGCGAAAACAGCAAGTTCAGCCCCGGTCCCGCGACGGGCATCGGATCCATGCCGGGCGGCGACACGCGCGAGGCGGCCAAGACCGTCGTCGGGATCTTCGGCGGCGGTGAGGGCATGCCGTATCTGCCGGAGCTGCCCGCCCGGGGGCCCGGCGCGGACATGATCGGCCGGACCGCCGGGATGCTCGTCGAGCTGTACGCGCGCGTGGAGCCCAGCGGCTGGCGGATCGGGGACCGGCCGGGGCGGGACACCAGGCGAGCCAGGTCTTGGCTGGTGGAGGACCTGGACGCGCTGGAGGAGTTCACACAGGGCTACGAGGGCCCGCTGAAGGTGCAGGCCGTCGGCCCCTGGACGCTCGCGGCCGCGCTGGAGCTGAAGAACGGCGAGGCGGCGCTGTCCGACCTCGGGGCCTGCCGGGACCTGGCCGAGTCGCTGACCGAGGGGCTGCGGGTGCACCTCGCCGACGTACGGCGAAGGGTGCCCGGTGCACAGCTCGTGCTGCAGCTCGACGAGCCCTCGCTGATCGCCGTCCTGCGCGGCCAGGTGAAGACCGCCAGCGGCTACCGCACCCACCGGGCCGTCGACCGGCAGCTCGTGGAGAGCACGCTGCGGGACATCATCGGCGTGCACGGCGACGGTCCGGTCGTCGTGCACTCGTGCGCCCCCGACGTGCCGTTCGCGCTGCTGCGCCGCGCCGGGGCGGCCGGGATCTCCCTGGACTTCTCGCTGCTCACCGAGCGTGACGACGAGGCGATCGGGGAAGCCGTGGAGGGCGGCACCAGGCTCCTCGCCGGCGTCGTGCCGGGCACGGACAGCCCATTGTCAGACCCTGCCGGTAGCGTCATGGGGGTCAGGAAGCTGTGGCGCAGGCTGGGGCTGAATCCGGGGCTGCTGGGGGAGGCGGTCGCGATCACCCCGGCGTGCGGACTCGCGGGCGCATCCCCGGAGTACGCGCGCAAGGCCCTCAGTCACTGCGTCCGGGCGGCGAGATCCCTCGCGGACAACCCTGAGTGACGGCGCGTACGAGCACGTGACGGCACAACAGCACGCGCAGAGCAACGGGCCGTACAAGAAATCGGGAGGACAAGACGGTGGCCGGCGAACAGCAAGCACAGCCCGCATCGGCGCCCGCAGAGGCGCGCGAGAAGCACGCGCAGCTCGCTGAGCAGATCGAGGAGCACCGCTTCCGGTACTACGTGAAGGACCAGCCGGTCATCAGCGACGCGGAGTTCGACAAGCTGCTGCGCTCTCTGGAGGCGCTCGAGGACGAGTACCCGGAGCTGCGCACCCCCGACTCGCCGACCCAGAAGGTCGCGGGGGCGTACGCAACGGACTTCACGGCGGTCCAGCACCGCGAGCGCATGCTGTCCCTCGACAACGCCTTCGACGAGGAGGAGCTCGCCGCCTGGGCGGACCGCGTCGCCAAGGAGGTCGGCACCTCGGTTTACCACTTCCTGTGCGAGCTCAAGGTCGACGGCCTCGCGGTCAACCTGACGTACGAGCACGGGCGGCTCACGCGCGCGGCGACCCGCGGCGACGGCCGCACCGGCGAGGACATCACCCCCAACGTGCGGACGATCGGGGAGATCCCGGACCGGCTCAAGGGCGACCGCATCCCGGCACTCGTGGAGATCCGGGGCGAGGTGTACTTCCCCATGGAGAAGTTCGAGGAGCTCAACGCCCGCCTGGTGGAGGCCGGCGAGAAGCCCTTCGCCAACCCGCGCAACGCCGCTGCGGGTTCGCTGCGCCAGAAGGACCCGCGCATCACGGCCACCCGCCCGCTGCACATGGTCGTGCACGGCATCGGCGCCCGCGAGGGCTTCAGCATCGACCGCCTCTCCCAGGCCTACGACCTGCTGCGCGAGTGGGGCCTGCCCACGGCGAAGCACAACAAGGTGGTCGACGGCCTCGACGGCGTACGGGAGTTCATCACCTACTACGGCGAGAACCGCCACTCCGTGGAGCACGAGATCGACGGCGTCGTCGTCAAGCTCGACGAGATCCCGCTGCAGGGGCGCCTCGGCTCCACCTCGCGCGCCCCGCGCTGGGCGATCGCCTGGAAGTATCCGCCGGAGGAGGTCAACACCAAACTGGTCGACATCCGGGTGGGTGTCGGCCGCACCGGACGTGTGACGCCGTACGCCGTGGTGGAGCCGGTCGTGGTCGCCGGATCCGAGGTCGAGTTCGCGACGCTGCACAACCAGGACGTGGTCAAGGCCAAGGGCGTGCTCATCGGCGACACGGTGGTGCTGCGCAAGGCCGGTGACGTCATCCCGGAGATCCTCGGCCCGGCCGTCGACCTGCGCGACGGCACGGAGCGCGAGTTCCAGATGCCCGCCGAATGCCCGGAGTGCGGTTCGGAGCTGCGGCCCATGAAGGAGGGCGACGTCGACCTGCGCTGCCCCAACGGACGGTCCTGCCCCGCCCAGTTGCGTGAACGGCTGTTCTATCTGGCCGGCCGCAAGTGCCTGGACATCGAGAACTTCGGCTATGTCGCCGCGGCCGCGCTCACCAGGCCGCTGGAACCGTCCGAACCGCCCCTGCATGACGAGGGCGACCTCTTCGACCTGAAGGTGGAGCAGCTGCTGCCCATCAAGTCGTACGTCCTGGACCAGGACACGGGCCTGCCCAAGCGCGACCCCAAGACCGGCGAGGAGAAGATCGTCACCTTCTTCGCCAACCAGAAGGGCGAGCCCAAGAAGAACACGCTGGCCATGCTGGAGAACATCGCGGCCGCCAAGGAGCGTCCGCTCGCGCGCATCATCACGGGCCTGTCCATCCGGCATGTGGGACCGGTGGCCGCGGAGGCGCTGGCGCGTGAGTTCCGGTCCATCGACCGGATCGAACAGGCGTCTCAGGAGGAGTTGGCCGCCGTCGAGGGTGTGGGGCCGACCATCGCGGCTTCGCTCAAACAGTGGTTCGAAGAGGACTGGCATCGCGAGATCCTGCGCAAGTGGCGCGCGGTGGGGGTCCGCATGGAGGAGGAGGGTGCCGGCGAGGAGCAGGGCCCGCGCCCGCTGGAAGGCCTCACGGTCGTCGTGACGGGAACTCTGCAGAACTACACGCGGGATGGCGCAAAAGAGGCCCTCCAGAGCCGTGGTGCAAAGGTGACCGGTTCGGTTTCGAAGAAAACCTCATTCGTCATTGTGGGTGACAACCCCGGTTCCAAATATGACAAGGCGATGCAGGTCAAGGTTCCGGTTCTGAACGAGGAAGGCTTTGAAGTGCTGCTGGAACAAGGGCCGGACGCGGCCGTGGAAGTCGCGCTTCCGGTCGAGGAGTAGCGGTCCAAGGCCACCCGTTCAGCCCATACCAGTTGCATACGGGTGGCCTGGTCGCATTCGGGCAACCGTCGACGACCGGTGCCCGTGGAAGCCTTCTGCGGCCTACTGTTGAGATGTGCGCCTGCCGTGCCCAGCTGCGGTCGGCGCATCCCCGCTCTCGCGCGAGCTCGGGGAAGGGTTTTCGGACGCGGTTTTCGACGGCAGCCTCCCGGGCTTCCACCCCCAGCAACCGCTGGAGGCGACCCCAGGGGGGCCACAGGCATCGGGCCGCGTGGCGTGGGCACCGCCGGCTGTGAGAGGGACGGGAATGGAACCGACCGATAGCGCCGCCCCGGACTCACGGCTGCGTGCGCGCCTGCGAGTACGGCGTGGTCCGGGAGCCGGCCGAACGGGCGTCCACTGGTCGGTCCGACGGCCCCCACGAGGCCCCGACACCGGCGGCCCGGGCGGAAAGCCGATGGAGAGCGGGCGAAGTCCGGGGCACGTCACGGTCGGGCACGGCTCCGGCCAGGGCGGCTCCGCGGGGACTCAGAACCGGCTCAACGTACAGGTGCTGCTGCCCGGCGCCGTCGTCGCTGTGGCCTCGCTGGCGCTCGCCGCCGGCTTCTACCGGGCGTTCACCGGCAGCCACGGGCTCTTCCCGACCGGTGCCGCAGGCTGGTCGCTCGCCGTCCTCACCGGCCTCGTCGTCGGCCATCTGGTGGCGTTCGGCCAGGGCCGCTGGTGGAACGGCGCGGGCTCCGGCGCGGCCCTGACCCTGGCGGTCCTGCTGCTCTACGGCTGGCTGCCCGCCGGAATGGTCAGCCTCGCAGTCGTCGTCCTCGTCGGCGTCGCGCGCAGAAACCGCTGGTGGCAGGGCGCGCTGCACGGCGCCGTCGACATCATCGGCATCGGCGCGGGCGCACTCGTCATGGCGGCGTTCGGCAGCGTACCCACGGCCGAGAACCCCTGGCCGCCCGAGGCATGGAACCTCTACACGGTGCCGGAAGTGGCCCTGGTGGCGGCCGCATACCTGTCCGTCACCCGCGTCCTCCTCTGGTACGTGCACGCGCCGCGCACCGCGAGTCTGCCGACCGCCACCCGCACCGCTCTGGTCCGGCAGGGCCTCCTCGCCGGCGCGCTGCTCGGCATCGCGCCGCTGATCTGCGTCGTCGCGATGGCCGTGCCCGTCCTTCTGCCCCTGTTCGCCGTTCCGCTCATCGCGCTCGACTCCACGCTGTGGATCGCCCGGGCCCGGGCGGAGGAGCAACTGCGCGACCCGCTCACCGGCCTGCCCAACCGGCAGTGGCTGCTTGAGCGCACCTGGGCTGCCCTGGACGACGCCGAGCGGATCGGGGCCCGGTCCGCTCTCCTGCTGATCGACCTCGACCGGTTCCGTTCGGTGAACGACACGCTCGGTCATCTCGCCGGCGACCGGTTGCTCCTCCAGATCGCCGACCGGCTGCAGACCGCCCTCCCCCGCGGGGCCGAGGCCGCGCGGCTCGGCGGCGACGAGTTCGCCGTACTGCTGCCTGTGGCCGACTCCACGACCTCGGCCACGCGCGTCGCCCGTGCCCTCGTCGCCGCACTCGGCTCCCCGCTCGACCTCGACGGGCTCACCCTGGTCCTGGAGGCCAGCGCGGGGCTCGCCGTCTTCCCCGACCACGCGCTGGACGCGGAGGGGCTGCTGCGGCGCGCGGACGTCGCGATGTACCAGGCGAAGCGGGACCGCACGGGCGTCGAGGTGTACGAGTCCAAGCGCGACTCGAACACGCCGGACCGGCTGGGGCTGCTCGGCGACCTGCGGCGGGCGCTGGACGCCTCCGAGGTCGAGCTGCACTACCAGCCGAAGGTCCGCTTCGACGGCCAGGTCGCCGGGCTCGAGGCGCTCGTGCGGTGGGTGCATCCGGAGCGCGGCAAGGTGCCGCCGGACGAGTTCATCGCGATCGCCGAGTCGTCCGGGCTCATGCCGCACCTCACGGAGTACGTGCTGGAGACGGCGCTCGCGCAGGTTGCGCGGTGGCGGGCACAGGGGCTGCGTGTGCCCGTCGCCGTCAACGTGTCCCCGCGCGACGTCCACACGCCCGGCTTCGCGGGCGCGGTCGCCGCGCGGCTGGCGCGGCACGGCGTCCCCGCGGGAGCCCTGCAGCTGGAGATCACTGAGCACGTCCTCCTCGAGGACCCGCAGCGGGCGGCCGACACGCTGGCCGGGCTGACCGGGCACGGCGTGAAGATGTCGCTGGACGACTTCGGCACCGGGTACTCGTCGCTGGTGCACCTGCGGCGGCTGCCGGTGAGCGAGCTCAAGATCGACCGGTCCTTCGTCGCCCGGCTTGCCGTTGACGCCGAGGACGCCGAGATCGTGCGCTGCACCGTCGATCTCGCGCACTCCCTCGGGCTGCTCGTGGTCGCCGAGGGCGTCGAGGACGACGAGACCTGGGAGCGGCTGCGGGATCTCGGGTGCGATGCCGTGCAGGGGTGGCTCGTCGCCGCGGCGATGCCGGCCGACGAGACGACGGCGTGGCTGCGGGCGCGGGGCACCAGGGGCTGGCAGCGGCCCAGAGCCGCCCTTCCCGCGGCCGCGGCGGACGATCCGGGCCGGGTCGGCTGATCCGGACAGGATCTGATGATCCGGGGCCGGGTCGGCTGATCCGCGGAGTCGGCAGGAGGAACCCGCGAAACGGGTCGTAGCGGACTGACGCCGAGGCCGAGGTGGTCGGTGGCGACCCCGTCGCCGTCAAGCTGCTGGCCGACAGCAGCGCGTCCGGCGGGGCGCTGTCCACCGTGCGCGTCACCCTCACCGACGGCGCCGACGGCGCCCGTCCCCACCTGCACAAGGGCTCCGCCGAGATGTTCTACCTGCTTGACGGCGCCGCCGAAGTCCTCTCCGGCGACGACATCGTCACCGCCGAGCGCGGCGACCTCGTCATCGTCCCGCCGAACATGCCGCACGCCTTCGCCGCCGCCCCCGGGACCGACGCCGACATCCTGATCGTCATCACCCCGGGCGTCGAGCGCTTCGAGTACTTCCGCCATCTCCAGCGCATACGCCTGGGCGAGGCCACCGTGGAGAGCCTGCTGGAGGTGCAGGAGCTGTACGACAACCACTTCCTGCAGATCCCGGCCTGGGACGGGCGCCGCTGAGGAGCACCGCCACGGGAAACCGTTTCACGGGCACCCCTCCCCGCCCCATAGGATTAGGCCAAACCACACACACTCACCCAGAGGATCGCTGCATGCCTGGCATCACGCGCGAGGAGGTCGCCCACCTCGCCCGGCTGGCGCGTCTGGAGCTGAAGGGCGAAGAGCTCGACCACTTCGCCGGCCAGCTCGACGACATCATCGGCGCGGTCGCCCGCGTCTCCGAGGTCGCCGACCAAGACGTACCGCCGACCTCCCACCCGCTGCCGCTGACGAACGTCATGCGCGCGGACGAGGTCCGTCCTTCGCTCACCCCCGAGCAGGCGCTCTCCGGTGCCCCTGCCCAGGAGCAGCAGCGTTTCAAGGTGCCGCAGATCCTGGGGGAGGACTAGGACCACCATGACGGACAGCACCATCATCAAGCTGACCGCGGCCGAGACGGCCGCGAAGATCGCCTCCGGCGAGCTCACGGCCGTCCAGGTCACCGAGGCCCACCTCGCCCGGATCGACGCCGTCGACGAGAAGGTGCACGCCTTCCTCCATGTCGACCGCGATGGCGCCCTTGCACAGGCCCGTGCCGTCGACGAGAAGCGGGAGCGCGGCGAGAAGCTCGGCCCGCTCGCCGGCGTGCCACTCGCGCTGAAGGACATCTTCACCACCGTGGGCATTCCGACCACGGTGGGCTCGAAGATCCTCGAGGGCTGGATCCCGCCGTACGACGCCACGCTCACGAAGAAGCTCAAGGCCGCTGACGTCGTCATTCTCGGCAAGACCAACATGGACGAGTTCGCCATGGGGTCCTCGACCGAGAACAGCGCGTTCGGCCCGACGGGCAACCCGTGGGACGTCACCAAGATCCCCGGCGGCTCGGGCGGCGGTTCGGCCGCCGCGCTCGCCTCCTTCCAGGCGCCGCTCGCCATCGGCACCGACACCGGCGGCTCCATCCGCCAGCCCGCGGCCGTCACCGGCACGGTCGGCGTCAAGCCGACCTACGGCGGCGTGTCCCGCTACGGCATGGTGGCGTTCTCCAGCTCCCTCGACCAGGGCGGCCCCTGCGCCCGTACGGTGCTGGACGCGGCCCTCCTCCACGAGGTGATCGCCGGCCACGACCCGCTCGACTCGACGTCCATCGACGCGCCGGTTCCGCCGGTCGTCGAGGCCGCGCGCAACGGCTCCGTCGAGGGCATGCGTGTCGGCGTCGTGAAGCAGTTCGCGGGCGAGGGCTACCAGGCCGGTGTCGTCGAGCGCTTCAACGAGTCCGTGTCGCTGCTCAAGGAGCTGGGCGCCGAGATCGTCGAGCTGGACTGCCCGTCCTTCGATCTGGCGCTGTCGGCGTACTACCTGATCGCCCCGTCCGAGTGTTCGAGCAACCTCGCCCGGTTCGACGGTCTGCGCTACGGCCTGCGTACCGGCGACGACGGATCGCGCTCCGCCGAGGACGTCACCTCGCTCACCCGCGAGGCGGGCTTCGGCGACGAGGTCAAGCGCCGCATCATGCTCGGCACGTACGCGCTCAGCTCCGGCTACTACGACGCGTACTACGGCTCCGCCCAGAAGGTGCGGACGCTGATCAGCCGGGACTTCGAGAAGGCCTTCGAGAAGGTCGACGTGATCGTCTCGCCGACGACGCCGACCACCGCCTTCGCGATCGGTGAGCGCGCCGACGACCCGCTGGCGATGTACCTGGCGGACCTGTGCACCATCCCGGTCAACCTCGCCGGCAACGCCGCCATGTCCCTGCCCTGCGGCCTCGCGCCGGAGGACGGCCTGCCGGTCGGCCTGCAGATCATCGCCCCCGCGATGAAGGACGACCGCCTGTACAAGGTCGGTGCGGCGGTCGAGGCCGCCTTCGTGGAACGCTGGGGTCACCCGCTGATCGAGGAGGCTCCGTCGCTGTGAGTGCACTGTCGAAGGCCAAGGGCTTCAAGAAGTCCAAGTCCGGCACGTACCTGTCCATCGCCACGACCGCGTTCGGCGCCATCAGTGTCGCGAAGCAGGCCAAGAAGGCCCGCTTCGAGAACGACACGCTGCGGCTGATCGACGCGGCCGTGTCCGCCGCCGCCATCGTCACCGGCCTGGCGCTCCTCTACCGGGAGCTGAAGCGCCTGGGCGACGACGACGTCCTGCTGGGCTGAGAGGGAAGTTTCACCGTGACTGCCACGACCACGACCGACCTGGTCCCGTACGAGGACGCACTCGCGTCGTACGACCCGGTCATGGGCCTCGAGGTCCATGTCGAACTCGGCACCAAGACGAAGATGTTCTGCGGCTGTTCGACCGAGCTGGGCGCCGAGCCCAACTCGCAGACCTGCCCGGTCTGCCTCGGCCTGCCCGGCTCACTCCCGGTCGTCAACGCGACCGGCGTCGAGTCCGCGATCAAGATCGGCCTCGCGCTGAACTGCGAGATCGCCGAGTGGTGCCGCTTCGCCCGGAAGAACTACTTCTATCCGGACATGCCGAAGAACTTCCAGACCTCGCAGTACGACGAGCCGATCGCCTTCAACGGCTATCTGGACGTCCAGCTCGAGGACGGCGAGGTCTTCCGCGTGGAGATCGAGCGCGCCCACATGGAGGAGGACACCGGCAAGTCGACGCACGTCGGCGGCGCGACGGGCCGTATCCACGGCGCCTCGCACTCCCTCCTCGACTACAACCGCGCGGGCATCCCGCTCATCGAGATCGTCACCAAGCCGATCGTCGGCGCGGGCGAGCGGGCTCCCGAGGTCGCCAAGGCGTACGTCGCCGAGCTGCGCGAGCTCATCAAGGCGCTGGGCGTGTCCGAGGCCCGTATGGAGATGGGCCAGATGCGCTGCGACGTCAACCTGTCGCTGATGCCCAAGGGTGCCGACAAGTTCGGAACCCGCAGCGAGACCAAGAACGTCAACTCGCTGCGCTCCGTGGAGCGTGCGGCCCGCTTCGAGATCCAGCGGCACGCGGCCGTGCTCGGCGGCGGCGGCACGATCATCCAGGAGACCCGCCACTTCCACGAGGACACGGGGTCGACGACCTCGGGCCGCGTGAAGGAAGAGGCCGAGGACTACCGGTACTTCCCGGAGCCGGACCTGGTACCGGTTGCCCCGTCCCGCGAGTGGGTCGAGGAGCTGCGCGGCGTGCTGCCCGAGCTGCCGCTGGTCCGCCGCAACCGGCTGCGCGAGGAGTGGGGCGTCACCGCCCACGACATGCAGTCGATCCTCAACGCCGGTGCCATCGACCCGATCGTCACCACGATCGAGGCCGGTGCCGACGCAGCCTCCGCGCGCAAGTGGTGGATGGGCGAACTGGCCCGCCGCGCCAACGAGGACGCCGTCGACCTGAGCGCACTGCCGATCACTCCCGAGCAGGTGGCCCGCGTGGCCGCCCTGGTCAAGGAGGGCTCCCTCAACGACAAGCTGGCCCGCCAGGTCATCGAGGGCGTGCTCGCGGGCGAGGGCACTCCGGACGAGGTCGTCGAGAAGCGCGGCCTGAAAATCGTCTCGGACGACTCCGCGCTCGGCACCGCCGTGGACGATGCCATCGCCGGCAACCCGGGAATCGCGGACAAGATCCGCGGCGGCAAGGTCCAGGCGGCGGGCGCGTTGGTGGGCGCGGTCATGAAGGCCACCCGCGGCCAGGCCGACGCGGCGCGCGTCAAGGAGCTGATCCTGGAGAAGCTCGGCGTCGAGGGCTGAGCCTCTGCCACGCAGGGTCCGTCTCGTACGGCATGAAGGGGCGGCGCACCGATCGGTGCGCCGCCCCTTCGTCCGCCGCCCTTTCGTTGTACAGCCCCCGGATTACCGGGTTCCACTCACCGGGTACGCTGCCGGGCCATGGCGGAACTCGACGGGAACACAGCCCAACTGGCCCGCACGGACAACGAGCCGGACAGCGAGAAGGACGACTGGCCGGAGCTCCGGACTGAAGACCGGACGGAACTCCGGACCGAAGAGCGCCCCGACGCCGGGCCCGACGAAGAACCCGGTGTCGGGACGGACGATTCCGTAGACGACAACGAGGTCCTGGAGACCGTGGCCGAACAGCGGGCCCGGGAGGCGCGGCGCGCCCGTCGGGCGTCGACGGCGTCCGGCGCGGCACTGACGCTGGCCGGATCCGGTGCCTCCGCGATGCGGTTCAGCAGCGGAGCCCCGGCGGCCGCGGCCCTCGCGTATGCGGTCGGTGCGGTGATCTGCGCCACCGTGGCCGTACTGGGCTGGCGCGGGCGGACGAAGCGGGCGCTCGTCGGGCTGATCGCCGGGGTGCTGGTGATGGCGATCGGCGATCAGCTCGACTGAGCGGCCGGTAGCCGGTCGCCTGCAACGGGCCCGCAGGGGCCCTGCCTCAGGTCAGTTCCTGCGACGGCCCACCAGCCGTGCGAACCCGAAGGTCCGGCCCGCGTCCGCGCGGAGGATCTTCGACCAGCGACGGCCCTGGGTCACCGTGAACTCGTCGTCGCTCTCCTCGGCGCACACCTCGCACCACAGCAGCCAGTCGCGCCAGCCGTCGGCCTGCAGGTCGGCTGCTTCGACGTCCACGGTCCCGCTGCGCGCCCAATGACGCCGCCACCACTGCGGTGAGTGGAGGGTCCACAGATCCGAGGACCAGGCAGGCCTCAGGTGCTCCGGCGGCTCGTCGCCGTCCGGCCCCTCCGGCCATCCCGGGCCGTCCGGCTCCTCGAGGAACACCGGTACGACGACGCCGATCCGCCCGCCCGGCCTGAGCAGCCGGGTGAGCGTGGGCAGGTACATGTTGTCGGTGCCGAAGTAGTGGTACGCGTCGATGCACACGATCGCGTCGAAGCAGCCCTCGGCGAAGGGCAGGTCGTGCGCCTCGACATGCAGCGGAAGGACGCGGTCCGCGCAACCGGCCTGCTTGATGCGCTGCCAGTTGTCGTCGGGCTTGATCCACAGGTCGGCGGCGGTGACCTGGACGTCGTACTCCCTGGCGAGGAACACGGACGTCAACGCCCGGCCGCAGCCCAGGTCGAGGACACGCGAACCCGGGGCCAGAGTGTCCAGGCCGAGGGCGGGCGCCAGCCACTCCAGCAGCCAGAGCGGGTGCGGGCCCATCTGGTTCTCGATGATCCAGCGGACGTCGTACCGGTTGCTGTGCGGGTAGCGGTCCTGCGTCAGGCGCCGGGTGAGTTCGTCGGCCCGAGTGGTGGCCGAAACGTCAGGCGACGGGTCACGCGCGATGTCGTGCGAGATTCCCTGTGAGGTCCCCTGAGGGGTCCCCTGAGTGATGTCGTGCATCGGTGAAAGGGCTCCTTGAGTCCTGGAAGCGGTAGGGGATGGCTTCGGAACTCGGTCGGACCCTCATCCAATGCACCTTCTCAGGCCGGGAATTGAGCCTCGGCGGAAAGGCCGCCGGGACGGACTGCGCGCGGACACTAACACGCACAAGATGGCACGGAACACCGAATTTCCCGTGCCCCACGCCTCCGGCGCCGGCGGCTCAGCCATGAGCGTCGAGGGCGCGCAGGACGGCGTCGGCCATGCCGCGCTCGCCGCGCTCGTTGGGGTGGACGGAGGCCGCGGGACTGCGGGGGATCAGGGGCTCGACCCAGCGGGTGTCCTCGGCTGAGCAGGCGTCGCGGCCCTCGGAGGGGGTGTACGTGTCGACGTATCGGGCGCCGGCGGCCTCCGCCCGCTTGCGCAGCATGGCGTTGAGCTGCTGTTCCCTTGCGTGCAGGAAGGTCACGTCGCCCGGTGCGAGGCCCATCTCGCGGCCGCAGTCGGTCTCTTCGGACGGCAGGATCGCCGGGTATCCCACCACGTACACCTGGGCCTTGGGCGCGCGGTTCCTGACTTCGCTCAGCGCTCCGGAGAGCCGCTCGCCGGCCGTGGTGATCCTCTCCTGAACCTCGTCGGTCCCTTGGGACACGTACCGCCTGCTGCAGGGGGCGTCTTCGGGTAGGTACTTGCCGCTGCCCATCGCGTGATAGATCGCCCCCGCCGTGACGCACTCCCTGACCAGGGAGGCGAAGCCGATGTCGTTCCCGCCGATCCCGATGGTGACCAGCCGCGTGTCAGCGGACAGCGCGGACAGCTGCGCAGGGTTGACCCCGTCGTCGGTGGACTGCGATGTGCTGAGGTCGGAGATGGTGGCTCCGCTGCAGCTCACGTCGCGGAAGTCGGCCGCCGCGAGACCCAGCTCGTCGGCGACCAGCGCCGGGTAGTTGCGGTCGGAGCGGTCGCAGCCGGCGGGTTTTCCGGTCTGGTCGGGGATCCTCGGGCCGGCGGTGTAGGAGTCGCCGAGGGCGACGTACGGCCCCTTCGGCGGCGCCGCGTCGTCGGCGAGGCCGCCGCCGTCGTGCCGGCCGAAGGCGAGCGCGGCGAGCAGTGTGCCGCATGCGAGCGCCCCGACCACCCCGGCTTGTACGGAGGTCTTCATCGGTGTGTCCTGCCTTCCATCTCTGGCGATCACGCGCTGACGTGCACCGGAGGAGGTTCTGTCGGTGACTTGGCCGGGGGATGGGCGGCGGGCAGCCAAGTGGGTGAGAGCGAGCGGGATGTCCGCGGGCCCGGCGCCGGACTGGGGGGAAGTGATCCGGCTGCCGGGCCCGGGACCGCGCCGTGCCCCCGTCCCCACGGGGTGTCGGCGCGTCGGGGCCGCCGCCGCTCCGGCGGTCCCGGTCGGTCGGCGGGCGGCCGCCTGGGGGTGGGAGGCGGCCGCCCGCCGCTTGACGGGTCCGCTGCTGCTCAGCGGACGGGTACGGGTTCGGTGTCATCGACCGGGGCGGCGCCGGGCGATGCCTTCCACAGGCTCTCCGGCCGGGGCCCGTCGCGTCGTCGTGCGTCTGCCGACAATCCCGGCTACTGAGAAGGCAGTACGTCGGCGTGTGCGCGTAGTGGTGACGCAGACGTGTGGGGCGGCGCGCAGGACGACGGTCATCGCGACCGGCCTGATCATGCCGCCGCCGAGCCCCTGCACCACCCGGAAGGCGATCAGCCACAAGGGCACGGACCTGGAGGCCGATCTCGTCGCGTTCGCCCAGGCCTGGACCGAGCCGGTGAAGCGGTACCGCGACCACTTCGCGGGCTTACGCCAACTGCGCGCCGAAGTCGGACACATTCCCCAGGACTTCCTGGACGCGTGGCGGAACTGGGGCGCGGTGAGCCGACTGTGGCGCGCGGGTGGGCGCGGTGGATTGTGAATTGACGCACATTTTATGTAAGTAAGTCCAATCAAAGAGGTAAATGATCTCTACTGACTGGAAGAGTGTCTTTCCGCATTGCTCATTCGTTTCTTTGCGGGCTGTTCCGGTCGTTCGAGCCGTGCGCGTCCTGTCGTCACGGGCGTTGCGGCCAAGGCGTGCTGTTCCCGAAAAGATCCTGAAAGACCCAGGGAGCACAGCCGTGGCAGCAGTCGCACGTTGGTGTGTCCGGCAGCGCCTCACCGCCGTCCTGCTGTGGCTCCTCGCCCTCGGCGGGGCCGTCGCCGCCGCTGCCGCCGTCGGTTCCGCCTACTCCAACGACTACGGCGTAGAAGGCACCGAATCCGGCCGCGCGGGCGAGTTGTTGAGCGAGGGCTTCCCCGGGCTCGGCGGCGACAGCGGCACCATCGTGTGGCATACCGACCGTGGCACCGTGCGTGCCGCGGACGTCGAGCAGACGATGACCCGCACCCTCGACAGGATCGCGGACCTGCCATCCGTCGCCTCCGTCACCGGCCCCTACACCGGGCCGGGCGCGGCGCAGATCAGCAGGGACGGGCGTACCGCCTACGCCTCCGTCACCTTTGACCAGCAGTCAGGCGAGCTGGACCAGGCGGACGTCCAGGCCGTCGTCGACACGGCCAAGGACGCCGAGGCGGACGGCCTGCAGGTGGAACTCGGCGGCAGCGCCATAGAGCTCACCGAGTCGGGCGGCGGGCACATCGCGGAGGTGGTCGGTGTGGCCGTCGCTGCCGTCGTCCTCTTCCTCGCCTTCGGCTCGCTCGCCGCCTCACTGCTGCCCATCGCCACGGCCCTGGTGAGCGTCGGCACCGCGTACGCCGCGATCGTGCTGCTCGGACACGCCATGACCGTCGCCGACTTCGCCCCGATGCTCGGCCTGCTCATCGGGCTCGGCGTGGGCATCGACTACGCCCTGTTCATCGTCACGCGGCACCGGCGCGGGCTGAAGCGGGGCCTCGCCGTCGACGAAGCCGCCACACAGGCCGTGGCGACGACCGGCCGCGCGGTCGTCTTCGCGGGCGCCACCGTGTGCATCGCGCTCCTCGGCATGCTCATCCTGCGGCTCGGCTTCCTGAACGGCGTCGCCATCGCCGCGTCGCTCACCGTGATCCTCACCGTCGCGGCATCCGTGACGCTGCTGCCCGCGCTGCTGTCGTGGATCGGCATGCGGGCACTGAGCCGGCGTGAGCGCCGGCGCCTCGCCGAACACGGGCCCGAGCCGGAGGTACCGACCGGGCTCGCCGCCCGCTGGTCCGCCTTCGTGGAGCGCCACCCCAAACTGCTCGGCGCCGTCGCGGTCGCCGTCATGACCGTGCTCGCCGTGCCCACCCTCTCCCTCCACTTGGGCACGTCGGACCAGGGCAACGACCCCGAGCCGTCCACCACTCGGCAGGCGTACGACCTGATCGCCGAGGGCTTCGGGCCGGGCGTCAACGGGCCGCTCGCCCTCGTCACCCGCGTCGACGACGCCGAGGACCGGCTCGCGCTCGACAACCTCGACCGCACACTCCGCTCCACCGAAGGCGTCGCCTCGGTGAGCCCCGTCACCTACAACAGCGGTGATGACACCGCGTATCTCACCGTCGTCCCGGACTCCGCGCCGCAGTCGAAGCGGACCAGCGACCTCGTCGACCGGCTGCGCGACGACGTACTGCCGCGGGCGGAGACCGGCACCGGCCTCGACCTGCACGTCGGCGGGGTGACGGCGAGCTACGACGACTTCGCCGACGTCATCGTCGGCAAACTGCCGCTGTTCGTGAGCGTCGTCATCGGCTTCGGCTGCCTGCTGCTCCTGCTCGCCTTCCGGTCGATCGGCATCCCTCTGAAGGCCGCCGCGATGAACGTGGCCGCCGTCGCATCCGCCTTCGGCGTCGTTATCGCGATCTTCCAGTGGGGCTGGGGGAGCGAGTTCCTCGGCCTCGGCCGCGCCGGGCCCATCGAACCGTTCCTCCCCGTGATCATGGTGTCGGTGCTCTTCGGGCTCTCCATGGACTACCAGGTCTTCCTGGTCAGCCGGATGTACGAGGAGTGGCTGGAGACCGGTGACAACCGGCGGGCCGTGAGGGTCGGGCTCGCCGAGACCAGCCGCGTGATCAACTCCGCGGCGGTGATCATGATGTCGGTCTTCCTCGCCTTCGTGCTCAGCGGCGACCGGGTCATCGCGATGTTCGGCATCGCACTCGCCGCGGCGGTCGCCCTCGACGCCTTCGTCCTCCGTACGCTGCTCGTGCCTGCCCTGATGCACATGCTCGGCGGCGCCAACTGGTGGCTGCCGCGGCCGCTCGACCGCGTCCTGCCGCGCATCAGCATCGAGCCGCCGGAGCTCCGCCCGGCCGCCGCCGACGGGCAGGTCGCGCCCGACGACTTCGTACGGCAGGGCTGAGCCGCGGGCGCCCTGCAACGGCGCCCTGGACGCGGGGCGGAACGATCATTAAGGGAGTTCTCAGACTCCGTCCGTACGGTGCGGAGCATGGGAACCAAGACAGCTGAGGCAGCCGGAAACAAGGCCGGGGAAGAGGTCGACACGATCGAGGAGGAGACCACCGGGACCGCAGCGGAGGAGAACTCCGTGGACGCCGCCGACGAAAACCCGGAAACGGGCGCGGACGGCGCACCGACCGGCGAAGAGGCGGCAGCCAAGGCGTCCACCGGTGTCGGCCAGGGCGCCGCCGCCGTCGTGTCGGCCGCGCTCGGCCTGGTCTCGCTCACCGGCAGCTGGGTGGGCACCGTGGCCCAGGCACGCGACTCGCTGTACGGCCAGCTGGAGGTGGCCTCGGGTTCGAGCGTCGCCACGCAGATCAAGCAGATCTACGCCGACTCCTGGAACGTCAACGCGCTGGTCGCCGGTCTCTTCGCGCTCGCCGCGCTGATCGTCGGCGTCGTGGTGCTGGTCCGGCCCGCGTTCGGCAACCCGGACCGGGTCCAGGCCCCGTGGATCAAGTCTGTCGCGTGGGCCGGAGTCTCGCTCGGCATCATCGGCCTGCTGCTGGCCGCCGCCAAGTACACGGACATCATCCTCGCCATGCCGACCACCTGATCGACCTGATCGGCCTGATGACTGATCGGCCGGATCAGGCGCATGCCCTGAGGGGCCTTGGGGCCGTCGTCCAGCTGCCTAAGCAGCCCTTACGACGGCCTAAGGCCCCTCGTGCATGCAAGATGCGGCACTCTCCCGATGTGGCGAAGGCCCCTGGGAGACGAGGGTTGAGGCATCGCAAAGAGCGAGGCCGACAGACCGACTCGTCACGAGGGGTACGAGATGTTCGAGTACGAGATGCACCAGGTGCGCCACGCCGAGCTGATCCGTGAGGCCGAGCGCGGGCGGCTGGTGCGCGAGGCCCGTGAGGCCCGCCGCGCTGCCCGGCGCTCCGCGCGCGACGAAGGCGAAGGGCGGGTGAGTACGCATGAGGGTTCCCGAGGAGGAACCCGCGGTGAGAGCCAGGGGCCGAGCCGGTCGCATTTCGCCCGAACGGCATGAGGGGCGCCTGGGAGGGCACAGCCGGGGCGGCCGCCGCCGGACAAGCCGGGGTGGCCGCTGCGGGGGCGGCGAGCGCCCCGGCGGCTGCGCTCGTTCCGGCCAAGGCGAATGCCCTGGAGGCCACTTCACGAATAACGAGTGCCGCGGTGTCAGACCCCTGTGCGATGCTCGGCAATGTGGAGACCAGGTCCGTCAGCCCGGTGTTCGTCGGCCGCGCCGACGAACTGGGCGTACTGAACGATGCCCTCGCCCGCGCTGCCGGCCGGGGCGCCTTTCCGTCGCCCGCCACCGCGGGCGACCTGCAGGGCGAGCCGCAAGGGGAGCCTCAGGCGCTGCTCGTCGGTGGCGAGGCCGGGGTCGGCAAGACCCGGCTCATCGAGGAGTTCGCCGCCAGGGCCCGCCTCGAGGATGCCGTCGTGGCGGTCGGCGGCTGTGTCGAAATAGGCGCGGACGGCCTGCCGTTCGCGCCGTTCTCCACGGCGCTCCGCGCCCTGCGCAGGCAGCTGCCCGACGAACTGGTCGCCGCGGCCGCCGGACAGGAGGAGGAACTGGCGCGGCTGCTCCCCGAGCTGGGTGAGACACCGCGCCGACTGCACGGCCGGCACGACGAGGAGGGCATGGCCCGCCTCTTCGAGCTCACCGCGCGCCTGCTCGAGCGGCTCGCCGCGGACCGCACGATCGTGGTCGTCCTGGAGGACCTGCACTGGGCCGACGCCTCGACCCGCCACCTCCTGGCCTATCTCTTCCGTACGCTGCGCAGCGGCCGCCTGGTCGTCATAGCCACCTACCGTGCGGACGACATCCACCGCCGCCATCCGCTGCGGCCCCTGCTCGCCGAGCTCGACCGGCTGCGCAGCGTCCGGCGCATCGAGCTGGCCCGGTTCAGCCGCGACGAGGTGGGCCGCCAGATCGCCGGAATCCTCGCTCACGAGCCCGAGCCGTCCCAGGTCGACGACATCTTCGAACGGTCCGACGGCAACGCCTTCTTCGTCGAGGAGCTCGCCGTCGCCGCGCACGAGGGCTGCAGCCCCGGGCTCACCGACTCGCTCCGCGATCTGCTGCTGGTCCGCGTCGAGGCGCTGCCCGAGCACGCCCAGCGGGTCGCGCGCGTCGCGGCCGAGGGCGGGTCCACCGTCGAGTATCCGCTGCTCGCGGCCGTGGCGGGGCTCGCCGAGGACGATCTGATCGAGGCGCTGCGGTCCGCGGTCGGCGCCAACATCCTGCTGGCCACGCCCGACGGCGACGGCTACCGCTTCCGGCACTCCCTCGTCCGCGAGGCCGTCAGCGACGATCTGCTGCCCGGTGAGCGCTCCCGCCTCAACCGGCGCTATGCCGAGGCCCTGGAGGCCGACCCGTCGCTCGTCCCGGCCGACCAGCGCGCCACCCGCCTCGCCAGCTACTGGTACCACGCGCACGACGCCGCGAAGGCGCTGCCCGCCGTGCTGCGCGCCTCCGTCGAGGCCCGCCGGCGCCACGCGTACTCCGAGCAACTGCGGCTCCTCGAGCGGGCGATGGAGCTGTGGGACGCCTCCCCGGAGGACGTACGAGCGGAGCTGCGCCCCGTCGACTACACCGAGGTCTACCCTCCCTGCGGCTGCGACCCCGCCACCACACCGCTGCGCTATCTGGACCTGATGGCGGAGGCCGCCGTCGCGGGGCGGCTGTGCGGGGAGCGGGAGCGGGCCCTGAAGATCACCAAGCGGGCGCTGCGGCTGCTCGAGGAGGAGCGGGACCCCCTTCGTTCCGCCTGGTTCTGGGTGCAGCGGTCCAGTCTGGTGCGCAACCAGGGCCGCGGTGACGGCTGGAAGGAGCTCGCCACCGCACAGGAACTCGTGCGCGGGCTGCCGCCGTCCGAGGTGCACGCCGACGTCCTGGCCAACGTCGCAGGCTGGTCCATGCTGCACGAGCCCGGCCCGGATGCCCTGACGGCCGCGGAGCGCGCCGTGGAGTACGCCCGCATGGTCGGCGCCCGGGACATCGAGATGACCGCACGGCTCACCCGCGGTGGCCTGCTGGTCGACGCGGGCGATGTGGAAGCCGGGCTCGCCGAGATGTACGCGGTCAAGGAGCGGGTCGTCGAACTCGGCGTCCCCGCAGTCATCGGCCGCTGCCATGTGAACCTGCCGTCCCATCTGGAAGGAGTCGGCCGCTCACGGGAGGCCGTCGACATCCTGAAGGAGGGTGTCGAGATCTGCCGCAAGCTCGGCGTGCTGGACTCCGAGGCGTGGGTGTGGAGCAACCTCTCGGAGTCGCTGTACGCGCTCGGCCGATGGGACGAGGCGGCCGACGCCGCGACACGCGCCCAGCGCACCGGTCAGAGCGCCAAGTCCCTGGCCATGGGTGCCACACGGTTCGCCTATCTCGCCCTGGCCCGCGGCCGGATCGCCGAGTCGGCCCGCCACCTGGCCGCCGCCCATGAGCACTACGGCACGCATGACCCCATGCCGCAGCAGTCCCTGCCGCTCTCGCGCATCGCCATCGGCGTCGCCGCGGGTGAGGGCCGCATACTCGACGTCCGCGCCGAGCTCGACAGGGTCCTCGCCGCGGGCTTCCCGCTCGGCACCCAGCGCTACGGCTGGCCGCTGCTGCTGGCGGCCGCCACGACCGAGGCCGACGCGCGCGGGCTCCCGGCCGCCGAGGCGGGCCGCGCCGAAGTCGTGGACCGCATCCGGACCGCCGCCAAGTCGCTCGCCACGGGGGTCCCGGTGTGGTCCGCGTACGACCAGTGGGTCCGCGCGGAGTTGAAGCGCGCCGAGGGCTGCGAGGTCATCGAGCTCTGGGCGGACGCCGTCGAGGCGTTCCGTCCGCTGGAGCGCCCCTACGACCTCGCACGCGTGCGCTACCGGCTCGCGGAGGCCATCCTGGCCTGCGGAGCGGGCGAGGACGGCCGCGCCGAAGCGTCCGAACTCCTGCGGAACTCCCTGGCCGTCGCCGACCACCTCGGCGCCCGCCCGCTCGCCGAGTCGGTGGCCCTGCTGGCCCAGCGCGCCCGCCTGACGCTGACCCGCGCCGCGGCACCCGTCCCTGCCGACCCGGCCGATTCCCTCGGCCTGACCGGCCGGGAGCGGGACGTACTGCGACTGGTCGCCGTGGGCCGCACCAACCGCCAGATAGCCGAGGAGCTGTTCATCTCCCCGAAGACGGCCAGCGTCCATGTCTCCAACATCCTCGCCAAGCTGGGCGTCTCGGGGCGCGGCGAGGCCGCGGCGGTGGCGCATCGGCTCCGGCTGTTTCCGGAGGAGCCCGGAGACCGGCTCGCCGCAGGATGATGGCGGGCAGGCAATGAGTCCGTGGCGGTCCTCGGCCGGTCGCTGACCGACGACGAGTAGCGAGGACCGGAGTCCCGGTCCGGGGAGGTCCCGATGTTCAACGCCTTTGAGGAGCTCTTCGCGCCGGGGGGCAAGCACACCCAGGATGAGCAGAACCGGCTGGAGCTGACACGGCAGGACACCGGGGACGGCGATCCGGGGCGCGGCCCGATCGACCTGACTTCGGGCAAGGTCGTCGTACGACTGCCTGCGCAGACGTCCCAGGAACCGGACGAGGGCGGGCCTGCCGAGCCTGACCAGGACTGACGGCATGCCATCCGCCGTCCGGCGCCTACTTCACCTCCACCTCGAGGATCCGGTCGTCGCCGGCCTCCGGCGTCCCCCGGCCGTCCGTCTCGCTCGTCACGAGCCACAGCTTGTCTCCGCCGGCAGACACCACCGTGCGCAGCCGGCCGTACGTCCCCTCGAGGAAGGCCTGCGGATCGGCCGACACCTTCGTGCCGTCGAGAGGGATCCGCCACAGCCGCTTGCCCCGCAGCCCGGCCATCCAGACGGACCCCTCCGCGTACGCGATGCCGCTCGGTGAGGCCTCGTCGGTCCTCCACTGGGCCACCGGGTCGTGGAAGCGGGACTCGCCGCCCTTGCCCTCCACCTCGGGCCAGCCGTAGTTGCCACCCGGCTCGATCACGTTCAGCTCGTCCCAGGTGTTCTGCCCGAACTCGGACGCCCACAGGCGTTTGTCCTCGTCCCAGGCGAGGCCCTGCACATTGCGGTGCCCGTAGGAGTACACGGGTGAGTCGTCGCCGAACGGATTGCCCGGCGCGGGCTCACCGCCCGGAGTGAGGCGCAGGATCTTGCCGCCCAGCGATCCCTTGTCCTGCGCGAGACCGGTGTCCCCCGTCTCGCCGGTACCGGCGTACAGCATCTTGTCCGGCCCGAACGCGATCCGGCCGCCGTTGTGGATGAAGCCCTTCGGGATGCCCTTGAAGACGGTGTCGGGCGCGCCCAGTTGCTCACCCGCGGGCTTCTTCTCGTCGTACAGCATGCGGGCGATGCGGTTGTCAGACTCGGTCGTGAAGTACGCGTAGACCATGTGGTCCGAGGCGTAGGCGGGGGAGAGGGCGAGGCCCATCAGGCCGCCCTCGCCGGCCGGGGCCACGCCGGGCACCGAGCCGATCTCCGTCTTCTTGCCGCTGTCCGTGTCGACGCGGGTGATCGTCCCCTCGTCGCGCGAGGACACCAGCAAGTCACCGTCGGGCAGCTCGACGAGGCCCCACGGGGACTTCAGGTCCTCGGTGACCGTGCGGACGACCTTCGCGGAGCCCCTCGCGGGCGGGACGTCCTCGTCCGCCGTGTTCGAGGGCGACGACACCGGCTTCGACGTGCTCGGCGACGAACTCCTGCCGTCCTCCGACCGCTCCCCGTCGGAGGAGCACCCGCCCGCCAGCAGGAGCGCGGCGGCGGCCAGCACGGAGGTCACAGCTCGACGTTCCACGATCAGGATCCCTTCGGCGGGGCATCGACACGGGGGCTCTCCCTGTCTACACCGCTGAGGTTCGTCCAAGGTTCCCGACGGCACCGTCTTTTCGGCCGGGGAGCGGTTCTCCCCCACCCCGCCCCTTCCCGTAACCAGGGGCGCCGCCCCTGGACGCCGCCCTCGGACCCGCTTATCGCCCTAACTGGCTCGTCTTCAAGCGCCGGACGGGCTGAAACGGGGATTCCGCGCCCCGGCACACCGTCAGTCCCACGACCCCCGCGCCGCCGGCAGCGCGGCGATCTCCGCCAGGTCCTGCGGGGTGAGCTGCACTTCGGCCGCCCCCGCGTTCTCGGCGGCCCAGCGCTCGTGCTTGGCGCCGGGTACCGGCACCACGTGCCGGCCCTGCGCAAGCACCCAGGCCAGCGCCACCTGCGCCGTGGTCACCCGGCGCCCGCCACCGCGCGCTCCGCCATACCCGTCCGCGGGTCCGGACCCGCGGACGGGCCAGGACCCGTCCCCGCCCCCGTGCCGCTCCGCTATTCGTCGCAGCCCCGCCACGATCGGCTGGTTGGCCGCCATCATCTCCGCCGTGAAGCGGGGGTGGCGGGCCCGTACGTCGTCCGGCTCGAAGCCCTCGCCGGGCGTCAGCGTGCCCGTGAGGAAGCCGTTCCCCAGGGGCATCGCGGCCAGGAAGCCCACGCCCCGCGCCTCGCACCACGGCAGCAGCGCGTCCAGCGCCTCGGGCGACCACACCGACAGCTCGGCCTGCACGGCGCTCACCGGGAAGACCTGCTGCACCCGCTCAAGCAGCCGGATCGTTCCGTCGTGCAGCCGGGACCCCATGCGCCGCGAGGCGCGGGCCCCCACCGCGCACAGCCCCAGCGCCCGTACCTTCCCGGCCGCGACGAGCTCGGCCATGGCGCCCCAGGTCTCCTCGACGGGCACCTCGGGATCGGCGCGGTGCAGCTGGTACAGGTCGATGGTGTCCGTCTGCAGCCGGCGCAGCGAGGCGTCGCACGCCCGCTTCACATAGCCGGGGCGGCCGTTGGCCACGATGTGCTGCTCGCCCACCAGAAGCCCGCACTTGGTCGACACGAACGCGTCCCCGCGCCGCTCCTTCAGCACGCGGCCGATCAGCAGCTCATTGGTGAACGGGCCGTACATGTCCGCGGTGTCGAGCAGCGTCGACCCCCGGTCCAGCGCCGCGTGCACCGTCCGCAGCGACTCGTCGCCGCGCTGCCGGGAAGCGGTGTACGCCCAGCTCATCGGCATGCACCCGAGTCCGATCGCGCCCACTTCGAGCGCTCCCGCGCCGATCGTCCTGCGCTCCACCTGCGGAATCCTCCCACTGCCTCTCCGAGAGGCTCCCCAAACTAACCTCTGTGCCCGCCGGGCCTTCGCATAGCCTCGTGACCATGACTGCAGATGTGTGGCTTCCCATCCCGGCCGAGGAGATCGAAGGCCTTCCCGATACGTTCAACTACCGCTTCTGGGACGGAGGACCGGGCGGTGAGGACGACGGCGGCCGGGACTACCCGGCGGACCCGCGGGACTGCGTCTTCTACGTGGTGCCGTACATGCGGCCCGCATCGGCGAAGATCCAGCCGATGCTGGCCATGCCGGGGGTCCAGGTCGTCCAGACGCTGACCGCCGGCGTCGACGACGTGCTCGCTACCGCGTCGCGGCTTCCGGCAGGGGTGCGGCTGTGCAATGCGCGCGGGGTCCACGAGGCCAGTACGGCCGAACTGGCGCTCGCGCTCACCCTGGCCTCGCTCCGCGGCATACCCGGATTCGTCAGGGCACAGCAGACGGGGATCTGGCAGAGCGGCTTCCATCCCGCGCTGGCCGACAAATCGGTCCTCATCGTGGGATACGGAGCCATCGGCAGTGCCGTGGAGGACCGGCTCGTGCCGTTTGAGTGCGCGCGGGTGGCGCGCGTCGCGCGCTCCGCCCGCGATACGGAGCGCGGTCCCGTGCATCCCATCTCCGCTCTGCCGCAACTCCTGCCCCACGCCGACGTAGTGATCCTGACGACGCCGCTCACGCCGGAGACGAGGGGTCTGGTGAACTCGGGCTTCCTGGCGAGCATGAAGGACGGCGCGCTGCTCGTGAACGTCGCGCGCGGGGCCGTCGTCGACACCAAAGCCCTGCTCGCGGAGGTGGAGAGCGGCAGGATCAGTGCCGCCCTCGATGTGACCGATCCCGAGCCGCTGCCGCCCGGCCATCCGCTGTGGACAGCGCCCGGTGTGCTGATCAGCCCCCATGTAGGTGGTCCGACGTCTGCGTTCCTGCCGCGCGCAAAGCGCCTCATCGTCGCGCAGCTGAACCGTTTCGCGGCGGGGGAGCCGTTGGACAACGTGGTGCTCACGACCGGCCAATAGTTCCGCTTTGGACACCCTCCGCAGTGCATCAACTTCGCTGAGTGTTCAGATCCTTGTAGCCAGTCACGCAGCGTAGAGACACTATGTCGCACAGTGACGAGACTGGTGTATCGTCCCCGACAGGGGTAGCGCCGTGCGGAGTTCGGCGCGGGGACGATAGATCGGACTGCAAGGGGGGCGACGGGCGATGCACGGCCTATGGACCAACGATCCGACGCGGCGGGGGCCACGAGCACACGCCTGGCGCACACCGGCGCGCAGACGCCGCCCCAGCGGTCATTCCGGCCGCGGACAGTGCGGGCGCCGGGGCCACCCGCATCCGGACCGGCGGGGGCGGAGGACAACGGCGGCGACCGGAGCAACCCGGTGAGCTCGCGCCCGACCCCCGTGGCCGTGCTGGGCGGAGCTCTCAGGACGCTGCTCCCGGCCGAGGGCCGGCTGCCGCGCCCGGCTGACTCCGGCAGCCGGAGGGGGATGTACAGACCGCAGCTCGTCCTGGTGCTGCTGTGCGCCGGCTTCGCCGCGGGATCCGCGTTCGGCTGGGGTTCGGACCTGCTCGCGGTGATCATGGGCGACTTCGGGCTGAGCGCCGCCGCTGCCGCCGCTGCGGTCTCGTGCTGCCGCTTCGCACGCAGCCGCCACAGCCGCTTCCGCCCGGCCTGGCTGCTGTTCGCGCTCTCGTCAGCGATGTCGGCCCTCGGCAACGGCGTCTGGGGTTGGTACGAGGTCGTCCTGAACAGGCCGATGCCGTCGCCGAGCTACGCAGACGTGTTCTTCCTGTGCTTCGCGCCGCCGGCCATCGTCGGGCTGCTGGTGCTCGCCAAGCGCCCGGTGACCAGGTCCGGCTGGGTCTGCCTCGTGCTGGACGCCTGGCTGATCGGCGGCTCGCTGCTCACGCTGTCGTGGAGCCTCGCGCTGGCGCAGACCGCGCAGTCCGAAGAAGGGCGGGGCGTGGCACAGGCCGCGTTCACCCTCGCGTACCCCCTTCTGGACATCGCCCTGGTCAGCATGGTGCTCGCGCTGCACTTCAGGCGCACATCGGCGAACCGAGCCGCGGTGAACACCGCCATAGGAGCACTGGCCCTGACCGTGATGTGCGACGCGCTGTTCACCTCGCCGCTGCTGCACGACAGTTACCGCTCCGGTCAGATACTGGACGCCGGCTGGTTCGCGGGATCCCTGCTCCTCGCCTACGCCCCGTGGGCCGGACGCCGGCACGGACTGCCGGAGGAGGACGACCACGCACGCGTGCAGCACGGAAACGGCCACGGCCACCCCTACGGCGGACCGGGCTGGTATCCCGCCACCCGCCCGCTCATGAGCTCGCTGGCGGCCCTCACGCCCTATCTGGCCGCCACCGTCTGTACGCTCGGCATCCTCTACAACCTCGTCAACGGCCGCAGCGTCGACCGCGTCATGCTCTTCACGGCCTGCACCGTCGTGCTCGCGCTGGTGGTCCGCCAGGGCATCATGCTCCTCGACAACCTCCGGCTGACCCATGAACTGGCCCAGAAGGAGAACCACTTCCGCTCGCTGGTGCAGGGGTCGAGCGACGTCATCATGATCGCCGCGCCGAACGGCGTCCTGAGGTACGTCAGCCCGGCCGCCGCGGGGGTCTACGGCCGCGAGGCCGACGAGCTGGTCGGCTCCGAGCTCGCCGCGCTCATCCACCCCGAGGACCTCGGCCGCGTCATCCACGAGGTGCGCCGCTTCCTCGCCGCCAGCCAGATCGAGGAGCCCACGACCCGTATCGAGTGCCGCTTCAAGTCAGGCACCGGCGACTGGCTCAACGTGGAGTCGACTGTCAACCGCCACCACGGCGGCCTCATCCTCAACAGCCGGGACGTGACGGAACGGGTGCGCCTGCAGGCCCAGTTGCAGCACAACGCCGAGCACGACCCGCTCACCGACCTGCCCAACCGCGCCCTGTTCACCCAGCGCGTCAGCCACGCCCTCGGCGGCCGCCGCAGCTCCGACCGCGGCACCGCCGTGCTCTTCATCGACCTCGACGGCTTCAAGGCCGTCAACGACCGCCTCGGCCACCAGGCGGGCGACGAGCTCCTCGTCCAGGCCGCCCGCCGGCTCCAGGAGGCCGTACGGAAGGGGGACACGGCCGCCCGCCTCGGCGGTGACGAGTTCGCGGCCCTCATCGTGGGCGACGGCACCTGCGACCGCGCGGCCCGCGAACAGCACATACTGGAGCTCGCCGACCGGCTGAGGGTGATCCTCTCCCAGCCCTACACCGTCGACGGCGGTGACGTCCGGGTCGCCGCCTCCATCGGTGTCGCCTTCGCCGAACCGGGGCTCGCCGCGGGGGAGCTGCTGCGCAACGCAGACCTTGCCATGTATCGCGCCAAGGCCGCGGGCAAGGACCGCGTCGAGCTGTACGCGCCCCAGATGCAGTCCGACGTCGTCCGCAGGACGGAGCTGGCGGGCAGGCTGCGCAGCGCGCTGCACGCCGGGGAGTTCGTGCTGCTCCACCAGCCCGTGGTCTCCCTGGCCACCGGCCGGATCACATCGGTCGCCGCACAGCCCCGCTGGCGCTCCGCCCAGGGCATCCTCTTCACGCCCGACGAGTTCCTGCGGGGCGCCGAGGACAGCGAGCGCACCGCCGAGCTCGGCCGCTGGACGCTGGAGGAGGCCGTCAAACAGGCCGCCGACCGCGGCAGGGCGGGACTCGCCGTGCCGGTGACCGTCCGGATGAGCGCACGCCGCCTGCTGGACCGCACCATGCCGCTCAGCTCCATCGAGGCGCTGCTCACGCGGCACGGGCTGGCCTCCGGCGCCCTCGTCATCGAGCTCGCCGACAGCGATCCCCGGGTCTCGCTGGACGAGCTGGAGCGCCGTCTCGCCGCGCTGTGCAGGCTCGGCGTGCGCGTCGCCCTGGACGGCCTCGGCAGCGGGTACGCCGCGATCACCGCACTGCGCCGGCTCCCCCTCGACGTACTGAAACTGGACCGCAGTCTGGTCGACGGCGTCGTGGAGTCCGCGCGGCTGCACAAGATCACCAGCGGGGTGCTCCGTATCGCGGCCGACCTGGGGCTGCAGTCCGTCGCGGACGGTGTGGACCTGCCCGAACAGGTCGTCGCTCTACGCGCGATGGGGTGTACCCACGGGCAGGGCAAGGCCTTCTCCGGGCCTCTGGACGAGTACCGGCTGCGCCGCGCCCTGTCCGCCGGCCGCTTCTCCGTGCCGCACGGCCCGGTCGAACCCGTATTCGCGGGCGGCGCACCTCCCCGTTCACATGATGAGACTCCTGTCCCACCTACTTGACAGGCGCCGCGTCCCGGGGAGAGGGTCAGTGCCATGCGCACCCGAATTCTCGTACTTGGAAAGCGCGTCGGCTGAAGCTGGGACCACCGGACGATCACCGGTCACCCAGCGCCCGCACCGACGCGCTCCCCTCGCTTGCCTCCCGGCACGAGGGGTTTTTTGTTGCACTAACACCCGCCACATCCTGCACAACCCTCGCAAAAACCCTCAGCATCGAGAAGAGAATGCCGATGACCGAGCAGGCCTCCGGGGCCCACCATCCGCAGCCGCGGCCCCGTTCCTCTGGGCAGCAGTCCGCCCCTGTCGAGCACGTGACGGGTGCGCAGTCCCTCATCCGTTCTCTCGAGGAGGTCGGGGCCGACACGGTATTCGGCATTCCCGGCGGTGCGATCCTTCCCGCGTACGACCCGATGATGGACTCCAAGAAGGTCCGTCACGTCCTGGTCCGCCACGAGCAGGGTGCCGGCCACGCCGCCACCGGCTATGCGCAGGCCACCGGGAAGGTCGGCGTGTGCATGGCCACGTCGGGCCCGGGCGCGACCAACCTGGTCACGCCGATCGCGGACGCCCACATGGACTCGGTGCCGCTGGTCGCGATCACCGGCCAGGTCGCCTCCGCGGCGATCGGCACGGACGCCTTCCAGGAGGCGGACATCGTCGGCATCACCATGCCGATCACCAAGCACAACTTCCTGGTCACCAAGGCCGAGGACATCCCGAAGACCATCGCGGAGGCCTTCCACATCGCCTCCACCGGCCGCCCGGGACCGGTCCTCGTGGACATCGCCAAGGACGCCCTGCAGGCCAGGACCACCTTCAGCTGGCCGCCCTCCCAGGACCTGCCCGGCTACCGCCCGGTGACCAAGCCGCACGCCAAGCAGATCCGCGAGGCCGCCAAGCTGATCACCCAGGCCAAGCGGCCCGTCCTCTACGTCGGCGGCGGCGTCATCAAGGCCCGCGCGACCGCCGAGCTGAAGGTCCTGGCAGAACTCACCGGAGCGCCCGTCACCACCACACTGATGGCGCTCGGCGCATTCCCCGACAGCCACCCGCTGCACGTGGGAATGCCGGGCATGCACGGTGCGGTCACCGCCGTCACCGCGCTGCAGAAGGCCGACCTGATCGTCGCCCTCGGAGCCCGCTTCGACGACCGCGTCACCGGCAAGCTGGACAGCTTCGCCCCGTACGCCAAGATCGTCCACGCCGATATCGACCCGGCCGAGATCGGCAAGAACCGCGCCGCCGACGTGCCGATCGTCGGTGACGCCCGCGAGGTCATCGCCGACCTGGTCCAGGCCGTGCAGAAGGAGCACAGCGAGGGCAACACCGGCGACTACAGCGCCTGGTGGAAGGACCTCAACCGCTGGCGCGAGACCTACCCCCTCGGATACGACCTGCCCGAGAACGGCTCGCTCTCCCCGCAGCAGGTCATCGAGCGCATCGGGCAGCTCGCGCCGAAGGACACGATCTTCGCGGCGGGCGTCGGCCAGCACCAGATGTGGGCCGCGCACTTCATCGAGTACGACAAGCCCGCGACCTGGCTCAACTCCGGCGGTGCCGGAACCATGGGCTACGCGGTCCCGGCCGCGATGGGCGCCAAGGCCGGTCAGCCGGGCCGGACGGTCTGGGCGATCGACGGCGACGGCTGCTTCCAGATGACCAATCAGGAACTGACCACCTGCGCGCTCAACAACATCCCGATCAAGGTCGCGATCATCAACAACGGCGCGCTCGGCATGGTCCGCCAGTGGCAGACCCTGTTCTACAACCAGCGCTACTCCAACACGGTGCTGCACAGCGGCCCGGACGGCGTGGCCAACCCGGAGTCCAAGGGCACCCGCGTCCCGGACTTCGTGAAGCTGTCCGAGGCGATGGGCTGCCACGCGATCCGCTGCGAGCGCGTCGAGGACCTGGACAAGGCCATCGAAGAGGCCAACTCGATCAACGACCGCCCGGTCGTGGTCGACTTCATCGTCCACGAGGACGCGATGGTCTGGCCGATGGTCGCCGCCGGCACCTCCAACGACGAGATCATGGCCGCCCGGGACGTCCGCCCCGACTTCGGCGACAACGAAGACGACTGAGCGAGAGAGACCACAGAGAAATGTCCAAGCACACGCTCTCCGTCCTGGTCGAGAACAAGCCGGGTGTCCTCGCCCGGATCACCGCCCTGTTCTCCCGCCGCGGCTTCAACATCGACTCGCTCGCGGTCGGCGTCACCGAGCACCCCGACATCTCCCGCATCACCATCGTGGTGAATGTCGAGGACCTGCCGCTCGAACAGGTCACGAAGCAGCTCAACAAGCTCGTCAACGTCCTGAAGATCGTCGAACTGGAGCCGGGTTCGGCCGTTCAGCGGGAACTCGTTCTGGTGAAGGTCCGCGCCGACAACGAGACCCGCTCGCAGATCGTCGAGATCGTCCAGCTGTTCCGCGCCAAGACCGTGGACGTCTCGCCCGAGGCGGTCACCATCGAGGCCACCGGTTCCAGTGACAAGCTGGAGGCGATGCTGAAGATGCTGGAGCCGTTCGGCCTCAAGGAGCTCGTCCAGTCCGGCACGATCGCGATCGGCCGCGGCGCCCGTTCGATCACCGACCGGTCGCTGCGCGCTCTCGACCGGTCGGCCTGACCCGTACGAACGACCGGAAACGGGCGGTCGGCGCGCCCCGGCCGCCCGTATGCCGAGACCCCGAAACTTTCCTCACCCCTCCCGCCGTACGGTGGGACGCAACATCAGCACACTTAGGAGAAACCCAGTGGCCGAGCTGTTCTACGACGACGACGCCGACCTGTCCATCATCCAGGGCCGCAAGGTCGCGGTCATCGGCTACGGAAGCCAGGGCCACGCCCACGCGCTGTCCCTGCGCGACTCCGGTGTCGACGTCCGCGTCGGCCTGCACGAGGGCTCCAAGTCCAAGGCGAAGGCCGAGGAGCAGGGCCTGCGCGTCGTCACCCCTGCCGAGGCCGCCGCCGAGGCCGACGTCATCATGATCCTGGTCCCGGACCCGATCCAGGCCAAGGTCTACGAGGAGTCCATCAAGGACAACCTGAAGGACGGCGACGCGCTGTTCTTCGGTCACGGATTCAACATCCGCTTCGGCTTCATCCAGCCCCCGGCCGGCGTCGACGTCTGCATGGTCGCCCCGAAGGGCCCGGGCCACCTGGTCCGCCGCCAGTACGAGGAGGGCCGCGGCGTTCCGTGCATCGCCGCCGTCGAGCAGGACGCCACCGGCAACGCCTTCGCGCTCGCCCTCTCCTACGCCAAGGGCATCGGCGGCACCCGCGCCGGCGTCATCAAGACGACCTTCACCGAGGAGACCGAGACCGACCTGTTCGGTGAGCAGGCCGTCCTCTGCGGTGGCGCGTCCGCGCTGGTCAAGGCGGGCTTCGAGACCCTGGTCGAGGCGGGCTACCAGCCGGAGATCGCGTACTTCGAGTGCCTCCACGAGCTGAAGCTGATCGTGGACCTCATGTACGAGGGCGGCCTGGAGAAGATGCGCTGGTCCATCTCCGAGACCGCCGAGTGGGGCGACTACGTCACCGGCCCGCGCATCATCACCGACGCCACCAAGGCCGAGATGAAGAAGGTCCTGGGCGAGATCCAGGACGGGACCTTCGCCAACAACTGGATGAAGGAGTACGAGTCCGGTCTGCCGAAGTACAACGAGTACAAGAAGGCCGACGAGGACCACGTCCTGGAGACCACCGGCAAGAAGCTGCGCAAGCTGATGAGCTGGGTCGACAACGAGGACTGAGTCCCGCACGGCACAGGGCCGCTCCGTACCGGGGCGGCCCTGCTTCTTCGCCCGCTTCTCGGCCCGTCCAGGGCTATATCCAACTCGTCCACCCACGGATGAGTGATCCTTCCGCCGAGGTGGAAAACGGCGCCCGGCAACCGCCACTACACTGCACAGAAACGCGTCAGGCCCACAGCGTCGTGCGTCTTCCACGCGGCTAAGCGACACCGGGAACGCACCCGCACCTCCCCGGCGCCGCTCCCCTCCACCGCCTGCGGCCGTCGGGACGGCCGTCCGCATTGGGACTTGTGAGGACTCACGTGAGCACTGCCTCTCAGAAACCCGTCGTACTCATCGCTGAAGAGCTGTCGCCCGCCACCGTCGACGCACTGGGGCCGGACTTCGAGATCCGGCACTGCAACGGAGCAGATCGAGCCGAGCTGCTCCCGGCGATCGCCGAGGTCGACGCCATCCTGATCCGTTCCGCGACGAAGGTCGACGCCGAGGCCGTCGCCGCCGCGAACAAGCTGAAGGTCGTCGCACGAGCCGGCGTCGGCCTCGACAACGTAGACGTCTCCGCCGCCACCAAGGCCGGCGTGATGGTCGTCAACGCCCCCACCTCCAACATCGTCACCGCCGCCGAGCTCGCCTGCGGCCTGCTCGTCGCCACGGCCCGCAACATCCCGCAGGCCAACGGCGCCCTCAAGAACGGCGAGTGGAAGCGCTCCAAGTACACGGGCGTCGAGCTGGCCGAGAAGACCCTCGGCGTCGTCGGCCTCGGCCGCATCGGCGCCCTGGTCGCCCAGCGCATGTCCGCGTTCGGCATGAAGATCGTCGCGTACGACCCCTACGTGCAGCCCGCGCGGGCCGCTCAGATGGGCGTGAAGGTCCTCTCCCTCGACGAGCTGCTCGAGGTCTCGGACTTCATCACCGTCCACCTGCCGAAGACGCCCGAGACGCTCGGCCTGATCGGTGACGAGGCGCTGCACAAGGTCAAGCCGTCCGTCCGCATCGTCAACGCCGCCCGCGGCGGCATCGTCGACGAGCAGGCGCTGTACTCGGCGCTCAAGGAGGGCCGCGTCGCCGGCGCCGGCCTCGACGTGTACGCGAAGGAGCCCTGCACGGACTCCCCGCTGTTCCAGTTCGACCAGGTCGTCTGCACCCCGCACCTCGGTGCCTCGACCGATGAGGCGCAGGAGAAGGCGGGCATCGCGGTCGCCAAATCGGTTCGCCTCGCGCTCGCCGGTGAGCTCGTGCCGGACGCGGTGAACGTCCAGGGCGGCGTGATCGCCGAGGACGTGAAGCCGGGTCTGCCGCTGGCCGAGAAGCTCGGCCGTATCTTCACCGCTCTCGCGGGCGAGGTCGCGGCCCGCCTGGACGTCGAGGTGTACGGAGAGATCACCCAGCACGACGTCAAGGTGCTCGAGCTCAGCGCGCTGAAGGGCGTGTTCGAGGACGTCGTCGACGAGACCGTGTCGTACGTCAACGCGCCCCTGTTCGCGCAGGAGCGTGGCGTCGAGGTCCGCCTGACGACGAGCAGCGAGTCGCCCGACCACCGCAACGTGGTCACGGTGCGCGGCACCCTCTCGGGCGGCGAGGAGGTCTCGGTCTCCGGCACGCTGGCCGGGCCCAAGCACCTCCAGAAGATCGTCGCGATCGGCGAGTACGACGTGGACCTGGCGCTCGCCGAGCACATGGTCGTCCTGCGCTACACCGACCGCCCGGGTGTCGTCGGCACCGTCGGACGGATCCTCGGTGAGGCGGGCATCAACATCGCGGGTATGCAGGTGTCCCGTACGGATGTCGGGGGCGAGGCCCTGGCGGTTCTCACCGTGGACGACACCGTGTCGCAGTCGGTGCTCAACGAGGTGGCCGAGGAGATCGGCGCGACGTCGTCGCGGTCGGTGAACCTCGTGCACTGAGGTTGGCGCGCAGCGTTTTGGGGCCCTGGTCACCTTGCGGTGACCGGGCCCCGTTTTTTCGCCCTGACGGGCTCGTCCTCAAGCGCCGGACGGGCTGGAAATCAGCGCGCCGGACGGGCTGAGAATTCAGCCCGTCCGGCGCTTGATGACCGAGGTCTGGGGCGGAGCCCCAGTTTCGGGAAGGGGCGGGGTGGGGAGATCAAGCGCCTTGCGTGACCTGCACCGGCACCGTCTCGTCGTCGGGAGCGGAAGCCCCCGCATCCCGCACCCCCACCCGCCGAAGCGCCACCACCGCCAGACCAGCCGCCCCCAGCAACAACACAACCGCCGCAACCGCCGCCGCCTGCATCCCGTTGGTGAACGCCTCCCGCGCTGCGGAAACCAGGGCGTCGCCGGCCCGCCCGGGCAGCTGCCCGGCGACGGCCAGGGCGCCGCCGAGTGTCTCGTGCGCCGCGGCGGGCGCGTCGTCCGGGATGCCGTGACGGTAGACCGCGGCGCCGATGGACCCCAGCAGGGCCATCCCCAGGGCTCCGCCGAACTCCTGCCCGGTCTCGAGGAGCGAGGAGGCGGCGCCGGCCTTCTCGACGGGGGCGGCGCCCAGCGCCAGGTCCGTCAGCTGGGACATCACGGTGACGATCCCGCAGGCGAGGACACCCGCCCCGGCGAGCACCAGCCACATCGAGTCCGTGCCGGCGAAGGCGAGCAGGCCGTATCCGCACGCGGCGGTCGCGAAGCCCGCCGAGACGACGTGGGCGCGGTGCACGCCGCGCTGCACCAGCTGTGCGGCCACGGGTGCGGCGAAGCCGATCAGGACCGAGGGAAGCAGCGCCCACAGCGCGGCCTCCAGCGCGCTCTTGCCGAGCACCGACTGCAGGTACTGGGTGGTGAAGTACGCCGAGCCCATCATCCCGAAGGCGGCCACGAGGTTCAGGACGACAGAGGCGCCGAAGCCCTGCCCGCCGAACAGCGCGGGGGAGATCATCGGCGACGCGGCGGTGCGCTGGCGGCGCACGAAGAGGGCGGTGAAGAGGAGTCCCACGGCGAGGGAGGCGACGTAGAGGGGCTCGAAGCCCTCGGACGGGATCTCCTTGAGGCCGTAGATCACCGGCAGGACGGCGGCCATCGACAGCGGCACGCTCAGCAGGTCGAAGCGGCCCGGCTCGGGGTTTTTGGACTCCGGGAGCAGGACGCGGCCGACCACCAGCAGGAGCAGCATCGCGGGGAGGTTGACCAGGAAGACCGAGCCCCACCAGAAGTGCTCGACGAGGACGCCGCTCATCACCGAACCCAGCGCGATGCCCCCGGTCATCACGCCGGACCAGATGCCGATCGCCTTCGTGCGCTGGGCCGGGTCGGTGAACATCGTGCGGACGAGGGCCATCGTGGACGGCATCAGGGTTGCGCCGCCGATGCCGAGGACCGCGCGGGCCGCGATCAGGGTCTCCGCGCTGTTGGCGTACGCGGCGACGAGTGAGGCCGCGCCGAAGGCCGCGGCGCCCAGCAGTAACAGCCTGCGCCGGCCGATGCGGTCGCCGAGCGAACCCATCGTCATCAGCAGTCCGGCGAGGACGAAGCCGTAGATGTCGAAGATCCACAGCTGCTGGGTGCCGCTGGGTTCGAGGTCGGCGCTGATCGCCGGGATGGCGAAGTAGAGAACGGAGACGTCCATGGAGACCAGCAGCAGCGGAAGCATCAGGACGGCGAGGGCGGTCCATTCGCGGCGCCCTGCAGGGGAGTTGAGGGCATCGGTGGTGCCCGTCGGGTTCGTCATGGGCAGGACTGTACGCGCGTCTTAAACAGCTGTCTAGAACGCTCGTATAAAACGCAGGTATAGGACGCTTGTCTGTACCGGCGATAGGCTGGCCCGCATGGGACACCGCGAGGATCTGCTCGAAGGCGCGAAACGATGCCTGTTGGAGAAGGGGTTCGTGCGCACGACGGCGCGCGACATCGTCAAGGAGTCGGGGACCAACCTGGCGTCGATCGGCTACCACTACGGGTCGAAGGACAAGCTCCTCGCGGATGCGTACGTCTCGCTGGTCGAAGGGGTCTCCGATGCCTTCGACGCCGGTGAGCGGGCCACGACCGGCACCGAGCCGGGGTCCGTCGAGCGGTTCCAGGAGGTCTGGTCGAACGTCATCAGCACGATGCGGCAGCCCGGTTCGCTGTGGCACCTCAGCATGGAGATCGTGGTCATGGGAGACCGGCTGCCCGAGGTGCGCGACCACCTGGCGCGGGCCCAGCGGGAGGGCGCGCGCGGCATCATCCCGATGTTCATGGGGGGCATGGAGGAGGACGTCCCGGACGAGACCGTGGACACGCTCGGCAAGTTCTACATGACCCTCATGATGGGGCTCATCGCGCAGTGGACCTTCGACCCCCCGAGTGCGACCACTGCCGACGAACTCACCGCGGGACTGCGGCGCGTGATCGAGGCGGCGTCCAAGTCACAGGAGGCCTGAGGCGCGGGCGCGGGTGAGAGCCGACGGCCCGCACAGCGACCCTCACCCCACGATCTTCCCGTCCCGCATCTCGACCACCCGGTCGGAGAAGTGCCGTACGAGGGCCATGTCGTGGCAGATGAAGAGGTAGCCGAGGCCGAGGCGGTCCTGCAGGTCGGCCAGGAGGTTGAGCACGCCCGCGCGGAGTGACGGGTCGAGCGCCGAGACCGGTTCATCGAGGACGAGCAGCCGGGGCTCGCCCGCGAGCGCGCGTGCGATGCCGGCGCGCTGGCACTGGCCGCCGGACAGCTCGTGCGGCCGCCGGTCGCCGTACGCCGGGTCGAGCCCGACCAGATCGAGCAGCTCGGCCACCCGGGCAGGTCCGCGCACGGCATCCCAGCGGCCCTGGACCCGCAGGGGTTCGGCCACGGCGTCCCGGATACGGCAGCGAGGGCTGAGGGATCCGTAGGGGTCCTGGAAGACCGGCTGCATCGCCGGGCGCAGCGGCCGCAGGGCGCGCTCGTCCAGGGCAGTGAGCTCCCGGCCGTCGAACCACACCTCCCCGCCGTCGGGCCGGCGCAGCTGCAGCACGGCGGCGGCCGTCGAGGACTTGCCGCAGCCCGACGGCCCCACCAGGGCGAGCGTCTCACCGGCGGCGATGTCGAACGACACGTGGTCGACGGCGACGAACGAGCCGTAGCGGACAACCAGTTCGCGCACCGCAATGAGCGCGTTTGCGGGGCTCACACATGCTCCAGGAACAAGTCGGCGGGACGGTCCGGCAGTTCACGCCACCGGTGGCAGGCCACCTCTCGTCGGCCGTCCCCGAGCCGCTGCGGCTCCGGCAGTTCCGTGCGGCAGCGGTCGTCGTCGGCCGGTTCGGCCAGGGGGCAGCGGGGCGCGAAGGCGCAGCCGGGCGGCAGTTCGGCGAGGGTTGGCGGGGCTCCGGCGATCGCCGGCAGACGGCGGCCGGCGACCCGGCCGCCTCGTCCACCACCCGGCAGCGGCACGTCCGGTGGGAGGGAGGCGAGCAGCCCAGCCGTGTACGGGGCGCGGGGCCGGGCGAACACCTCGGACACCGGGCCCGATTCGACGGCCCTGCCCGCGTACATCACCATCATCCGGTCGGCGTGCTCCTCGACGGCCGCGAGATCGTGGGTGACCAGGACGAGGGACGCGCCCGTCTCCTCGCGCCGCCGGGTCAGCAGTTCGAGTACGTGCCGTTGGGTGCCGGGGTCGAGAGCGGTGGTGGGTTCGTCGGCGACCACGAGCTCCGGTTCGTTGATCATGGCCATCGCGATGACGGCGCGCTGCCGCATGCCCCCGGAGAACTCGTGCGGATACGCCCGCGCCCTGCGCCCCGCGTCCGCGATACCGACCTGCTCCAGTGCGGCGACGGCCCTGGCGCGCGCCTCCCTACGAGACAGGCCCTGCACGGACCGCACGGCGGCGGCGAGTTGGTCGCCCACCGGGTGGACGGGCGACAGCGCGGAGAGGGCGTCCTGCGGGACGAGAGCGATCCGCCGCCCCCACAGCCGTGCGTACGCCGGGCGGCCCGCGCCGATGAGCTCGGGCTCGCCGCGCAGCCGGGCGATTCCCGCCGCCGTCGCCCCACGCGGCAGCATGCCCAGCAGAGCGCGCGCGGTCAGGGACTTCCCGGCACCCGACTCACCTACGAGCGCGAGGACTTCCCCGTCCCATACGTCGAAGGACAGTCCGCGTACCGCCTCGAGCGGCCCGAAGGCGATACGCAGGCCGCGCACCGACAG
Source organism: Streptomyces sp. NPDC002896 (assembly GCF_040295225.1). Classification (NCBI taxonomy): domain Bacteria; kingdom Bacillati; phylum Actinomycetota; class Actinomycetes; order Kitasatosporales; family Streptomycetaceae; genus Streptomyces; species Streptomyces sp. NPDC002896. Next base: position 214,597 of record NZ_JBEOVA010000008.1, read on the forward strand.
CAGAGGGTCAGCGGGATGCAAGGGACATCTCCTTCCGGGCTCGGGAAAGCGTGGTGAGGCCGCGGCGCGCTCCGGTGCCGCCGACGGCCGCTGACCGCGGCCGCGGGGAGTTCGCACGGCCGGGCCGCGCGCCCCCGTACGCGGCCAGCGACACCGCCAGTCCCGCGAGCACGGCAAGCGCGGCCGCCGGGGCCAGGGCCGCCCACGGGGCGCGCTCCACGTAGGCACGGGACTCGTCGAGCAGCAGGCCCCACTCCGGGGCGGGCGGCTGTGCGCCGAGTCCGAGGAAACCGAGCGACGCGAGGGCCAGAGCGATGCCGGGCAGGCGCAGGACCGCGTGGCGGGCCACGGGAGCGGCCACCGAGGGCAGGACGTGACGGGTCAGGATCCACACCGGGGTCGCGCCGATCGCCTTCTGGGTGGTCAGGAACGCGGAGGCGCGTACCTCCTGGACCAGCGCCGCCGCGTGCGCGGCCAGCGGCGGCCAGGAGATGAGGGCGATGGCGAGGGAGGCGCCGCCCGTGCCGGGGCCGACGACGGCGGCGACCAGGATGCCGGTGATCACCGGCGGCAGGGCGTTGGCGATGTCCGACGCGCCCGCGGTGAACAGCGGCAGGAAGCCGAGTCCCAGCGCCAGCAGAAAGCTGACCAGGCAGACGGCGGCCGCCGTGCCGACCGTCGCGGCCGCGCCGTGCCCAAGGCGCGCCAGCACGTCACGCCCGAGACCGTCCGTGCCCAGCGGATGCGCCCAGGACGGCGCGGCCAGCCGGGCCGCCGTGTCCACCGTGTACGGATCGCGCAGCAGTCCCCAGCCGACGGCGGTGACGAGGACGGTTCCCAAGAGGACCGGCACCAGCGGGTGCACGCGCACCGGCCGGGCCGCGGGCAGCGTGAGCCCCGCGTCGCGCAGCGCAGGACCGAGCAGCCGGCGCCGCAGCAGCGCGGCCGCCGCACCCGCCGTAAGGCCCAGCACGAGCAGCGCCAGCACCGCGCCCTGCAGCAGTGGCAGGTCCTGTGACTTGGCCGCACCGAGCGCCGTACGGCCGATGCCCGGCACCGCGAACACCGTCTCGACCGCGACCGCGCCGCCGGTCAGGCCGACGGCGACCATCCCGAACTGCGGGACCAGCGGAGGCAGTACGCGCCGCAGCGCCGCCGCAGCTACCCGGGCGCGGCTCACGCCGGAGCCGCGCCACAGCTCCGCCCAGCGCTCCTCGAGGACGGCGGGCAGCGCGTCCGCGACCAGCTGCCCGAGCAGCCCGCCGGCCGGCACCCCGAGCGCAACGGCGGGCAGCACCATGTGCGCGGGCCCCTGCCAGCCGGACGTCGGCAGCCAGCCGAGCCACACCCCGCACACGACCAGCGACAGCGTCGCCAGCAGGAATTCGGGCACCGCGGCGAGCATCGCGGCGAACGCGCCCGCCGTGCCCCTGCCGCGTACCAGGACGGGCGCCACCAGCAAGGCCCCGACCAGCAGCGCCACCGCGAGCGAGGCGCCCATCAGGCCGAGCGACACCTGGAGCCCGGCGGCCACGGAAGGCAGCACGTCCGTACCCGACACCCATGACGTGCCGAGGTCGCCGCGCAACAGCCCCGCCGCCCAACCGCCCAGCAGGCGAAGGGGACCCGCGTCGAGCCCGAGGTCCGCGCGGATCGCGTCCAGCGCCTCCGCCGTGGCCTCCTGCTCGGCGGACCGGGCCCGCAGCACCGTGAGCGCCGGGTCCCTGCCGGACAACCAGGGCAGCAGCCCCACGGCGGCCAGCACGAGGGCGAGGCAGACCACGCGGGTGAGCCCGGCCCTGACCTTCGGCCCTCTGCACGCCGCGGCCCATGTACTCAGCCGGGTCCACGCCACGAGCCGTGCCCGCACGCCGAACCAGGTGGTACGTCCGCCGGGCCGACTCCATGGGCCGAGCCCGGCCCCCGTGTTCGGCGCGTCCATCACTTGACGTATGTCTCGACGGTGATCAGCTCGCGCTCGCGCGGATCGTGTGCGACGCCCACGACACCCGCCGCATCGCCCTGGATCACGCGCTCGTGCAGCATCGGTACGGCGGCGTCCGTGGCCAGCACCGCGGCCTCCGCCTCGACGACCGCCCGGCGGCGGCCGTCGCCCGCCTCGGTCTCGGACGCCTTCCGCACCATCCGGTCGACGTTCTCGTCGGCGAGCTGCGCGATGTTGAAGGAACCGTCGGAGGCGAAGTCGCTGTAGAGATACGCGGCCGGGTCACCGGAGTCGAGCACCGTCGCCCGCGACAGTATGAACGCGTCGAACTCGCCCGCCAGCGCGTCGGATTCGATGTTCGCGTACTCGCGCACGTCCAGCTTCACCTTGAACCCGGCCTTCTGCAGCTGCTGTTGCAGGGTCTGGGCGACCTCGGGCAGCTCGGCGCGGTCGGTGAAGGTGCCGATGGTGATCGCGGCGCCGTCCGGGTCGCCGGCCTCCGCCCGCTGCACCTTCCGGCCGTCGCGCAGGCCGGACGCCCACGGCAGCGCGGGCCCGAGCAGCCCATCGGCGACGTCCGCGCGCCCCTCGTACACGCCCTTGACGATCGTCGCCGCGTCGATCGCCTCGCGCGCGGCCGCCCTCATACCCGCGTCCCTGAAGATGCCCTTCTCCGTGTTGAGGTAGAGGGTGTTGGTGCGCGGCATCGGCACCTCGGTGATCAGATCCTGGTCGACGAGCGCGGCCTGCGAGACCGGGACGGCCTCGACGACGTCGGCCTCGCCGCTGCGCAGGGCGGCGGCGCGCGCGGTGCCGTCCGGGACGAACGACACATCGATCCCAGGGGCCTTGGCCTGCCCGCCCCAGTAGCCGTCGTACCGGTCGAGCCTCGCCGACGTCGTGCCGTTGACCTCCGTGAGCTCGAAGGCCCCGGTGCCGGTGCCGAGCGGGTCGACGGTCTTCCCCGCGTACGCCTTCGCCGACAGGATCGACAGCTGGGGGGAGCTCAGCCGCTGCGGCACGAGCGGGTCCTCGGTGGCGGTCGTGACCGAGACCGTGTCGCCCTTCGCCCGCACCGTCAGCTCGACGCCGTCGAGGATGCGCGGCTTGGGCGACGCGGCGGCGGCCTCGCTCAGCGACCGCACGACGGACTGCGCGGTGAGCTTCGTGCCGTCGTGGAAGGTGACGCCGTCACGGATGGTGAAGGTCCACGTCTTGCCCGACTGCTTCCAGCCGGTGGCGAGGGCGGGCTCGGCGTCGCCGTCCTCGTCGAGCGTGACCAGCGTCTCCGCGGTGGACCAGCGGGACAGCTTGAACGCGTCGTCCGAGAGCGGGGAGAGGGCGGAGCGCGGCGGAAGCATCATCGCGATGCGTATGCGCTGGCCGCTGCCCTCACCGTCGGTTGACGCCTGGCCGGAGCCGGAAGAGGCGAAGCATCCGGTGAGCAGCGCGGCCGTGGGGACGAGGGCGGCGGCGGGGAGGAGGCGGGCTGGCAGGCGCACTTGGGTGGACCCTTCCCGGTAAGGAGGTAAAAGGGCGGTCAAAGACGGGCCGACCGTAGCATGATGACAATCATTTTCACTAACGGGCCAAGCGAAGGGCGGGCGGCGCCTTTTGTGCTACAGCCGCGCAGCCTTCAGCGCCATGTGCAGCAGCAGCCGGTCCTCGCCGTCGTCCAGGTCGAGGCCGGTGAGCTGCTCGACCCGCGACAGGCGGTAATAGAGCGTCTGCCGGTGGATGCCCAGCTCGGCGGCCGCGCGGCCTGCCTGGCCCGCGCAGTCCAGGAACACCTCGGCGGTGCGGGCCAGTTCGCGGTGGGCGGGCTCCAGCAGGGGGCCCACGACGGGGTCGTGCACCGCCTCCGGCGGCAGCGCGGTCAGCAGCCGGTACGGGCCGATGGACGCCCACGCGGCGACCGGCCCGAGCCCCGGCTCGGCCAGGGCCGCCCGGGCCGCCGCCGACGCCTCCTGCCAGGCGGCGCCCAGCTCGCCGAGGCCGCGCCGGGCGCGGGCCACACCGGCCGCGGCACCGCCCTCGACCCTGCTCAGCATTCCGGACGCGGTCGTCAGAGCGGGGGTGAGCACGTCGGCGGAGCGCAGGCGCATCAGCAGGGCGAGGCACTGGCTCTCGCCCATGGCCTTCAGAGCATGGGGCCCGGCACCCCACGGCACCGTGCACAGGGCCGTAGCCCCCGGCACCGACCGGACCGACGGCGCATCGGCAGGATCGGCGGAGGGCCAGGGTGCCACGCACACCACCGCGTGCAGGCCGTCGGCCCGTTCCCCCAGCGCCGTACGCAGCGCCCCCACCGCCATGTCCTGCTGCCAGCCGCGCTCGGCGGTCAGCACCGCACGGAACTCCCGGGTCAGATCCGCCCCGGCCTGCGCCTCGTCGGCGAGCAGCGCGCCGATGCGCCCCGCCACCTCCATCGCGGCGGACAACTGCTCCACGCCCGGGCCCGGTTCGGCGTCCAGCAGCCATACGTATCCCAGGACGACCCCCCGATGGCGCACCGGAAGGCAGATGCGGCCGCGGTGGACGCCCGCCTCCGGGGCAGGCGGGATGCGCACCGGACCCGTGGCCCGCGCGATCCCGAACCCCTCGAACCAGAGGCGGACCGCCGGAGTGGATCGGCGCGTGAGGATCGAACGGGTCCGGACCGGGTCCATGGCCGAGTCGTCGTCGCTGTCGTGGGCGCCGAAGGCGATCAGGGCGAAGTCCCGGTTCTCAAGCGTCGCGGGGGCGCCGAGCAGCGCCGAGATCTCGTCGACCAGTTCCTGGTAGTCGCCCTTCACCCGGGCATTCTCCCGCATTTCGCAAGCCCTTCAGACATCTGTCTGAGATCTCGGCCACGGATGCGTGACAGCTGTCGATGGCCGACGATCGGAGGGATCCTTAGGTTTCACGGTGGTTCTCCGTGCCGTACCTGGAACGTTGGGGTTTGTCATCCCTCTCTCCGGTATGCGGCCTGTTTCTTACTCCCGTGGAGGTGCCCCGTGCTGGGTCCCGTGATCCTCGCCGCTTCGCGCAGCGACAAGATGCGCCGCTTCGTATCGTCGGCCCCGGGCACCAAACAGGTCGTCGACCGGTTCATCGCGGGCGAGACCGTCGACGACGTGATCCCGATCGTCAAGGACGCCGCCGCCAAGGGCCTCGAGGCCACCCTCGACGTCGTGGGCGAGGACATCACGACCCGCGAGCAGGCCGCCGCCGCCCGCGACGCCTACCTCGAGCTGATCGACCGCCTCAAGGACCTCGGCCTCGGCACCAAGGCCGAGATGTCGGTCAAGCTGTCGATGTTCGGCCAGGCGCTGGAGGGCGGCCACGAGCTGGCTCTCGCCAACGTCCGCCCGGTCGTCGAGGCCGCCGCCGCGATCGGCACCACGGTCACCCTGGACGCGGAGGACCACACCACCCTCGACTCGATGTTCGCCATCCACGAGGAGCTGCGCAGGGACTTCCAGGGCACCGGCTGCGTGATCCAGTCCTACCTGTTCCGCACCGAGGACGACGCCCGCCGCCTCGCCGCGTCCGGCAGCCGCGTCCGGCTGGTGAAGGGCGCCTACAAGGAGCCCGCCTCCGTCGCGTTCCAGGACAAGGCGGAGATCGACAAGGCGTACGTCCGGGTCCTGAAGATCCTGATGGAGGGCCAGGGCTACCCGATGATCGGGAGCCACGACCCGCGCATCATCTCCGTCGCACAGGAGCTCGCCCGCCGCGCCGGGCGCAAGCTGGACGAGTACGAGTTCCAGATGCTGTACGGGATCCGCAGCGACGAGCACCTGCGGCTCGCCGCCGAGGGACACCGGATGCGCGTCTACACCGCCTTCGGCACCGACTGGTACGGCTACTTCATGCGGCGCCTCGCCGAGAAGCCGTCCAACCTGCTCTTCTTCGTCCGCTCGATGATCACCAAGAACTGATCAGGGCAGATCCCACCCACCACTCAAAAAGGAGTAACGGAACTCATGGACGCTGTGACCCAGGTCCCCGCTCCCGTCAACGAGCCGGTGCACGGCTACGCCCCCGGTTCGCCCGAGCGCGCCCGGCTCGAGGTGAAGCTCAAGGAGCTCGCCGAGAACCCGATCGACCTGCCCTGCACCATCGGCGGCGTGCAGCGGATGGGCGGCGGCGAGCCGTTCCAGGTCGTGCAGCCGCACAACCACAAGTCCGTCCTCGGCACGTACCGCAACGCCACGCAAGCGGACGCGCAGGACGCGATCGACGCCGCGCTGGCCGCCGCTCCGGCCTGGCGCGCCATGTCCTTCGACGACCGTGCCGCGATCATCCTGCGCGCCGCCGACCTGCTGGCAGGCCCCTGGCGCGAGACCCTGGCTGCCTCCACGATGCTCGGCCAGTCGAAGACCGCCCAGCAGGCCGAGATCGACACCCCGTGCGAGCTGATCGACTTCTGGCGCTTCAACGTCAAGTACGCCCGTGACCTGCTCGCCGAGCAGCCCCCGGCCAACTCGCCGGGCGTGTGGAACCGCCTGGACCACCGCCCGCTGGAGGGCTTCGTCTACGCGATCACGCCGTTCAACTTCACGGCCATCGCGGGCAACCTGCCCACCGCCCCCGCCCTGATGGGCAACGTGGTGGTCTGGAAGCCGTCCCCGACGCAGACCCACGCGGCCGTCCTCCTCATGCAGCTCCTCGAGGAGGCGGGCCTGCCCAAGGGCGTCATCAACCTCGTCACCGGCGACGGCATCGAGGTGTCCAAGGTGGCGCTGGAGCACCGCGACCTCGCGGGCATCCACTTCACCGGCTCGACCAAGACCTTCCAGTACCTGTGGAAGACGGTGGGCAACAACATCGAGAAGTACCGCTCCTACCCGCGCATCGTCGGCGAGACCGGCGGCAAGGACTTCGTCGTCGCCCACCCGAGCGCCGACCGCGCGGTCCTGAAGACGGCGCTCACCCGCGGCGCCTTCGAGTACCAGGGCCAGAAGTGCTCGGCCACCTCCCGCGCGTACGTCCCGGCCTCCATCTGGAACTCCGGCTTCAAGGAGGAGTTCGCGGCCGAGATCGACGGCCTCACCATGGGCGACGTCACCGACCTGTCCCACTTCATCGGCGCCGTCATCGACGAGCGGGCCTTCGCCAAGAACAAGGCGGCGATCGACCGTGCCAAGGCCGACGACACCTGCACGATCGTGGCCGGCGGCAGGTACGACGACTCGGTCGGCTACTTCGTCCGCCCGACCGTCGTGGAGTGCAGCGACCCGGAGAACGAGGTCTTCACGACCGAGTACTTCGGCCCGTTCCTCGCCGTCCACGTCTACGAGGACGACAAGTACGAGGAGATGCTGACCCAGATGGAGTCGGTGTCCGCCTACGCGCTCACGGGTTCGGTCATCGCCATGGACCGCGCCGCCGTCGCGTACACGATGGACAAGCTCCGCTACGCCGCGGGCAACTTCTACATCAACGACAAGTCGACCGGCGCCGTCGTCGGCCAGCAGCCCTTCGGCGGCGGCCGCGCGTCCGGCACCAACGACAAGGCGGGCGCCCCGCAGAACCTGATGCGCTGGACGCTGACCCGCGCGATCAAGGAGACGCTGGTCCCGCCGACGGAGTACGGCTACCCGCACATGGGCTGACCGCCCTCCTGAGCTCCGCCCCGCCCCGCCCCGCTTGTTCCGGGGCGGGGCGGGCCTGTTCAGAGGCCTGTTCAGGGGCCCGTCCAGCCTGGCCGTCTCAGATAGTAGGAAGTCCGAGTAATTGTAGAGACAGGTGCTCCGTACTCCCGTAGTTTTGTAGGAGCCGAACGTCTCGCTCGATCCAGCGAATGGCGGTCGCGAGCCGGAGCACCGGGCAGGCAACCCCTGCGGCTCCTGGTTCCCCGCCCTTTCCGGCACCTCGAAATCCCCCCGCTCTCCAGAGCCGCGAAGCCTGTGACGCTGCTTCCGGAGCTGTGTGATCTCAAGGAGTCGATCACCATGGCCACTGCGACGCCTGTCCGCCGAGTCCGCCGCGCCACCCGTTCCAGCGAAATGGAGCGCAAGAACGCCGCCGCCGCGCTGCAGCGGGCCCTCGACCGCAGGGACAACGGCGGCGAGACCGGTCACTGACCTTCCCGGTCACCGACCCTTGCTGCGTACGACCTCGAAGTAGTCGACGCGCCTGCCGCTCTCGGCGAGCGCGGAGACCTTGAGCTTCGGGGCTGTGCCCGCCTCCGCCTCCACCGCGAGGAACGAGAAGCCGGTGTACCGCACCCGGGACCACTCCACGGTGTCCGGGTTCGGCACCCGTGACTTCGTCCAGTGGAAGGTGACGACCGAGTCGCGGTCCTTCTCCGCTCCCTCGTAGCTGTCCTCGACGCCTGCGGGGAAGCCGTACAGCTCCTTGCCGGCGCCGCCCGCCGTGACGTACACGATGCCGTCGCGCGTCGGATCGGTCGACGCGCCGACCGGCACGGGCCGCCCGACCTTGCCGTTCCTGATCGCGTCGGTCCGCTCGTACACATGGTTGTGCCCGTTGATCACCAGATCGACCTGGTGCTTCGTGAACAGCGGCAGCCAGGCATCCCGCACCCCGCCGTCCGAGGCGTGCGTGGACGTCGAGTACATGCAGTGGTGGAAGAACACCACGATGAAGTCCACGGCCGACGACGCGCGCAGCTCCCCGAGGCGCCGGTCCAGCCAGGCCGTCTGCCTGCCCTCCGTGTAGCCCTTGTTGGCGGGGATCTCGTACGAGACGTCGTTCGCGTCGAGGGCGACGACCCCGACGTTGCCGTAGACGAAGGAGTACACGCCCGGAGCGCTCTTCGGGTCGAAGCCGTTCTCCGGGAGCGACCAGCGGGCGGACTGGCCGCCGTAGCCGTCGGGGGAGTACCAGGCCTCCATGTCGTGGTTGCCGGTGGTCACCATCCACGGCACCGACTTCGCGACCGACTCCGTCTGCGCGAGGAACTGGTCCCACACACGCGCGTCATACGTGTCCGAGTCCTTGCCGTGCCCCGTCGAGTCCGCGTAGCAGATGTCGCCCGCGTGCAGATGGAACGACGGGTTCTGGCCCAGGATCAGCTGGTCGTTGGCGAGCGCGTCATAGCTGACGCCCTGGTCGCCGAAGGCCGTGAACACGAACGTCTCGGGCGTCGCGGGCGCGGTGCGGAAGGAGCCGACGGTCGACAGCCGCTCGGCGCTCGCCGGGTCGAAGCCGTCGTGGCCGACGCCGTAGTAGTACGTCGTGCCGGGCTTGAGGCCGTCCAGGGCGACGTGCAGGTAGTACTGGTCGACCGCCGGCAGCTTCGACGAGAGCGCCGGAGTGTGCAGATCGCGCACCTCGGCCTCGATCTTCCGGTCGAGCTCCCACGGCCTCAACCCCACCCGTACGTACGGGTTCCGGACCGCGAAAGGCACCTGCCACGAGATCCGCATCTGCGTCTTCGGATCGGCACCGAAGGCGAGATGCCGCCCGAACGGCGCCACCAGCGAGCCGTCCACCGTCGCCGTCGCGGACCGCGCCAGCGGTACGGCCGAGGGGCGGTCGTCATGCGCCGTGCCCGAGCACCCGGCCAGCAGCCCGAGCCCGCCCGCCGCCCCGGCGGTACCGATCGACCCCGCGAGAACCCGGCGCCGCGTGAGCTTCGCCCGCAGATACTCGTGCTGCTCCGCCATGCTCATACGCCGCGCGAGCTGCTCGGGGATGCCGACGTTGGGAGTGTCCATGACGGACAACTTCCCAGCAGAGGCCAACAAGGGCCAGTCATCCGGGTAAACACAGCCCGTCCGGCGTTTGAGGACGAGGCCGTCAAGGCCGATAAGTGGGGTCTGGGGGCGAAGCCCCCAGGGGACGGGAAGGGAAGGGGCGGAGGGGGCGAAACGACACCCGCAAGCCCCCCGGTCCGTCCGGATGTTGGACGCCACGTGTCAAGACATGGGACGAGGAGTAGGGTGCCGGCATGTCTCGAAGCATCAATCTCGCAGTGATCCCCGGCGACGGCATCGGCCAGGAGGTCGTGGCCCAGGGTCTGAAGGTCCTCAACGCCGTGCTTCCGCAGGACGTGAAGCTCGAGACCAAGGAGTACGACTTCGGCGCCAAGCGCTACCACGCCACCGGTGAGACCCTCACCGACGCCGACCTCGACGCCCTGAAGCAGCACGACGCGATCCTGCTCGGTGCGATCGGCGACCCCTCGGTCCCGTCCGGCGTCCTTGAGCGCGGCTTCCTGCTCAAGCTCCGCTTCGCCTTCGACCACCACGTCAACCTGCGCCCCTCGAAGCTCCTTCCGGGTGTCGCCACGCCGCTGGCGGGCCAGCCGGAGATCGACTTCGTCGTGGTCCGCGAGGGCACCGAGGGTCCGTACACGGGCAACGGCGGCACCATCCGCAAGGGCACCCCGCACGCGGTCGCCACCGAGGTCTCCCTCAACACCGCCTTCGGCATCGAGCGCGTCGTCCGCGACGCCTACGCCCGCGCCCAGGCGCGCCCCCGCAAGAAGCTGGCCCTCGTCCACAAGAACAACGTGCTCGTGCACGCCGGTCACCTGTGGACGGACATCTTCAACAAGGTGGGCGAGGAGTTCCCCGAGGTCACCACCGAGTACATGCACGTGGACGCGGCGACGATCTACCTCGTCACGCAGCCCGAGCGCTTCGACGTGATCGTCACCGACAACCTCTTCGGCGACATCATCACCGACCTCGCCGCGGCCGTCTCCGGCGGCATCGGCGTCGCCGCCTCGGGCAACATCAACCCCGCCGGCGAGTTCCCGTCGATGTTCGAGCCCGTGCACGGCTCGGCGCCCGACATCGCGGGTCAGGGCAAGGCCGACCCGTCCGCCACCGTCCTGTCTGTCGCCCTCCTGCTGCGCCACCTCGGCTACGAGGCTGAGGCCACCCGCATCGAGGACGCCGTCTCCGCCGACCTCGCTGAGCGCGGCGAAGCCGCTCGTACGACCGACCAGATCGGCGACGCGCTCGCCGTACGAGTAGCCGGCTGATCCGGCGGACTCATCTCTCGAACACTCGAGAAGCCGCCGGAGCCACAGGGCGCCCGGCGGCTTCTCGTATGCGGTCTCCGGGTGCCACCATCGACCCCTGGGCCGCAATCACGCCCGGCACGACCACCTTCCCTGTCGCGAGATAATCGAGACGGCGGGACCGCGGTGTGCAGGGAAGCTCGGACGTCCTAGTACTGGTAGTGCAGGCGTGAGCGCGGTCCGTCACAACCAACGGTGAAGGACAACCACTCATGACGACGCCCACGATCGAGCTCAAGCCCTCCTCCCACCCCCTCTCCGACGCCGAGCGCGAGGCGATCCTGGCCAACCCCGGGTTCGGCCGCTACTTCACCGACCACATGGTGACGATCAAGTGGACGGAGGGCAGGGGCTGGCACGACGGCCAGCTCGTTCCGTACGCGCCGCTGTCGATCGATCCGGCGAACATGACCCTGCACTACGCCCAGGAGATCTTCGAGGGCCTCAAGGCGTACCGCCAGCCCGACGGCTCCGTCGCCACGTTCCGCCCCGAGGCCAACGCCCGGCGCTTCCAGTCCTCCGCGCGTCGGCTGGCCATGCCGGAGCTGCCCGTCGAGACGTTCATCGAGGCCTGCGACGTGCTGGTCCAGCAGGACAAGGCGTGGGTGCCCGCGCACGGCGGCGAGGAGTCGCTCTACCTGCGCCCGTTCATGATCGCGACCGAGGTCGGCCTGGGTGTGCGGCCCGCCAACGAGTACCTCTTCATCGTCATCGCCTCGCCCGCCGGCGCGTACTTCCCGGGCGGCGTCAAGCCCGTCTCCATCTGGCTGTCCGAGGACCGCGTGCGCGCCGTCCCCGGGGGCATGGGCGACGCCAAGACCGGCGGCAACTACGCCGCGTCCCTCCTCGCTCAGGCCGAGGCCGCCGAGAAGGGCTGCGACCAGGTCGCCTACCTCGACGCCGTGGAGCACAAGTGGGTCGAGGAACTGGGCGGCATGAACCTGTACTTCGTGTACGGCAACAAGATCATCACCCCCGCGCTCACCGGCTCCCTCCTCGCCGGCGTCACCCGTGACTCCCTCCTCTCCGTCGCCCGCGACCTCGGCTACGAGTCCGAGGAGGGCCGCGTCTCCATCGACCAGTGGCGCGAGGACACGGCGAACGGCACGCTCACCGAGGTCTTCGCCTGCGGCACCGCCGCCGTCATCACGCCGGTCGGCACGGTCAAGTCCAAGGGCGGCGAGTGGACTCAGGGCGACAAGGGCGACCCGGGCGAGGTCACCCTCAAGCTCCGCGGGGCCCTGCTGGACATCCAGCGTGGCATCGCCGAGGACAAGCACGGCTGGATGCACCGGCTCGGCTGATCCGTTCGACAGGCCGCGCACGCCTGCTGCCGGTGACCGCTGTGCCTTCCGGCGCGGCGGTCACCGGTACGTGGCGGTGGGCGACGTGTATGGGGCGGTGGCGCCCGCCGACGTCAGACGCTGGCGCATGAGCTGGAGTCCGTCCGTGACGAGCTTGCGGAGCTTGGATTCACTGTCGGGCGGTCCTGCGACCCAGGTGTTGAGCACGGTGTCGCCCGTCCGCCCCATCACGCTGATATAGATCAGATCCGCCTTGGACCCGTCGTCGTACGTGACCTGTCTGCTTTCCTCGGACACCAGCTCGTCGAAGCCGTTCACGTCGGGAGCGACCGCCTCGCGGACGTCCTCCCAGCGAACTTTGCCGTAGGTCTGCGTCGAGCAGCGGTGGAGACTGTCCTGCGTGTCGGCGACGAACTTCTCGGCGGCTGGCTGATCCGCATAGGCCCGTGTCTCGGAGACAGCCGTCAGACCGTCATCGTTGTTCACGGATGTGCGAGTCAGAACCGCCAGAGTGCCGGGCCGCGCCTTCCGGTCGGCCAGCTCGCACGTGTCCTTCACAGTCAACTCGTTCAGGGAAGTGCTCTCGTACGGGTCACTCCGCACGAAGCCGGGTCCCCAGTCCGCAGTCGTCAGGGTCACGCGGTCGGCAAGGTTCCGGGCCGCTGCCGCCTCGGAGGCCGAGTCGCGAGGGGAAGGCGAAACGGATTCGCCGGCGGAGCCGCCACCGCCGCCTCCCCGCAGGAGCGCGACCAGAAGTACCACGATCCCCAGCACCACGACCGCCCCGCCGATGACCAGGGCAAGCAGAAGGCGGGACGGCCCGCCGGACGGGGCGGGTTCGGGCACACGCCCCCGGTCCGGTCCTGACGCGCCCGGCGGAGGGGGCAGCGGACCCGGCGGCGGTCCGGACGGCGGCTGTGAACTCATGCTGCTTCCCCTACCACCAGCGGCTACCGCCCCCGCCCGCCGAACGTGTACACCCTCCGGGTCATCGACCGGATGCAGCACGCCGCACACTGCTGTGCCCGCGTGGGCAGGTAACCCGCGCAAAGAGGGCGCCCACATCGTGAGACCCCGGGCCCCGTGCGGCAGCGCATATGGCAGACTGCCGACCATGCTCGCTTTCGCCATGATTATTGGCATCAGCGCGCCGGTCCGCAGTGACCGCTGACCCCGCGACATAACCCCGCGGCAGCGGACACCGTGCCTCAGACCCGCGCGCAGACCTCTCGCACCCGCGAGAGGTTTTTTCGTTTCCCGGACCCCATCCCGGCCGGAAGCGAGCGCCGCGCGATGATGGGGGCAAGTGGATCCAGATCCCCCGAGCTCTCGGCTTCTCCCCCAGCGCCTTAATGGCCTGGGAGGTACCCCCAGAGCAGGGGGGACCCCCATCGGAGCCACACACCGACAGGAGTCAGTCAGCCATGACCAGTCAGGCCACCGACGACAGTTCGTACGCCGCGTCCGCCGCCGCGTCGGCGCAGGGCGCCGTGCCCGGGCAGGACACCGCCTCAGCGCAGGGCACCGCCCCGGCGCAGGGCAGCGTGCCCCCGCAGGGCACCGCGTCCGCCGATGAGGCGCCGTCCACGCCCGCGTCCGCGCCCCGTCTCGACGACAGCTTCCACGTCTTCGACACGACGCTGCGCGACGGCGCCCAGCGCGAGGGCATCAACCTCACGGTCGCGGACAAGCTGGCCATCGCCCGGCACCTGGACAACTTCGGCGTCGGCTTCATCGAGGGCGGCTGGCCGGGGGCCAACCCGCGGGACACCGAGTTCTTCGCCCGCGCCCAGCAGGAGATCGGCTTCAAGAACGCCCAGCTCGTCGCGTTCGGCTCGACCCGCCGGGCAGGGGGCAAGGCGGCCGAGGACCCCCAGGTCAGGGCGCTCCTCGACTCCGGCGCCCCGGTGATCACGCTGGTCGCCAAGTCGCACGACCGGCATGTGGAGCTGGCCCTGCGCACCACGCTCGACGAGAACGTCGAGATGGTCCGCGACACCGTCTCCTACCTGCGCGAGCAGGGCCGCCGCGTCTTCGTCGACTGCGAGCACTTCTTCGACGGCTACAAGGCCAATCCCGAGTACGCGAAGGCCGTCGTCCGGGCCGCATCCGAGGCCGGCGCCGACGTCGTCGTACTGTGCGACACCAACGGCGGCATGCTGCCCGCCCAGGTACAGGCCGTGGTCTCCACCGTGCTGGCCGACACCGGCGCCCGGCTCGGCATCCACGCCCAGGACGACACCGGATGCGCGGTCGCCAACACCCTGGCCGCCGTCGACGCCGGCGCCACGCACGTCCAGTGCACCGCCAACGGCTACGGCGAGCGCGTGGGCAACGCCAACCTCTTCCCTGTGGTCGCCGCGCTGGAGCTCAAGTACGGCAAAAGGGTTCTGCCCGAGGGCGCCCTCGCCGAGATGACTCGCGTCTCGCACGCCATCGCCGAGGTCGTCAACCTGACCCCCTCCACGCACCAGCCGTACGTCGGTGTCTCCGCCTTCGCCCACAAGGCCGGGCTCCACGCCTCCGCGATCAAGGTCGACCCGGACCTGTACCAGCACATCGACCCCGAGCTGGTCGGCAACACCATGCGGATGCTCGTCTCCGACATGGCCGGCCGCGCCTCCGTCGAGCTCAAGGGCAAGGAGCTCGGCATCGACCTGGGCGGCGACCGCGAGCTCGTGGGCCGCGTCGTCGAGCGGGTCAAGGAGCGCGAGCTCCAGGGCTACACGTACGAGGCCGCCGACGCCTCCTTCGAGCTGCTGCTGAGGGAGGAGGCCGAGGGCCGCGCCCGCCGCTACTTCCGCACCGAGTCCTGGCGCGCCATCGTCGAGGACCGCCCCGACGGCACCCACGCCAACGAGGCCACCGTGAAGCTGTGGGCCAAGGGCGAGCGCATCGTCGCCACGGCCGAGGGCAACGGCCCGGTCAACGCCCTCGACCGCGCCCTGCGCGTGGGCCTGGAGCGGATCCACCCGCAGCTCGCCAAGATGGAGCTCGTCGACTACAAGGTCCGCATCCTGGAGGGCAAGCACGGCACCCAGTCCACGACGCGCGTCCTGATCTCCACGTCCGACGGCGAGGGCGAGTGGTCCACGGTCGGCGTCGGCGAGAACGTCATCGCGGCGTCCTGGCAGGCGCTCGAGGACGCGTACACGTACGGCCTGCTGCGCGCCGGGGTCGAGCCCTCGGAGTAGGGCCGCCCACGGGCTGCCGCGCGGTCCCGCCCCGCCGCGTTTCCGCGGCGGGGGCCCGGATCCTGTGCGATGTCCGTATTTAGCGGATTTCCGGTAGTTTCGTAGGCATGAAGGCCGCTCTGATACGAGGACTCCGGGCCCCGGCACTCGTCCTTGCGGCCGCTGTCCTGGCGGTGCTGTCCGTGATGGCACCGTCCGCCCAGGCGGCCACGGACGTCGGCACGGTCGCGGAAGCCCTGCGCGACAACCCCGTCTACGTCGACCCGGACGTCTCCGACCTGCTGCCGTCCGGTGCCGCCGACGATCTGGCGAAGAAGATCAAGGACGCCGACAAGCCCGTCTTCGTCGCCGTGCTGCCCGAGGGCTTCTCCACGGCGAACCTCTTCCAGAACCTCCGTACCGACACGGGCATCACCGGCCTGTACGCTATCCGGCTCGGTGACCAGTTCGACGCCCGTGCGGACAGCCGGGTCCTGTCCCGCGACGCCGTCCAGAACCTGGTGACGAGCGTCCAGGGCGAGGACGCCACGACCCAGCTCAACCACTTCGTCGACCGTGCCATGCGAAACATGGGCGGCTCGGCGCCGGCTTCCTGGGGCGACACCGGTGAGGGCGTCTCACCCGGCGCGCTGATCGGCGTCGGCGCCGCGATCGTCGCGGGCGGCACCGGTGCGTACGTGATGGCCCGCCGCAACCGCCGCAGGCGCGAGGAGGAGCAGCGCGCGGCCCTCGACAAGCTCCGTGTCGTCGTCGACGAGGACATCACGGCCTTCGGCGAGGAGCTCGACCGGCTCGACTTCCACCCGGCCGAGGCCGGCGCGAACGACGCGATGCGCGCCGACTACGAACGCGCCCTCGACGCGTACGAGAAGGCGAAGTCCCTGATGGCCGGCGCCCAGCACCCCGAAGAGGTGCGCGGAGTCACCCAGGCGCTGGAGGACGGCCGCTTCGCGCTCGCCCAGCTGGCCGCCCGCCGCGAGGGCCGCCCGCTGCCGGAGCGGCGGGCCCCGTGCTTCTTCGACCCGCGCCACGGCCCGTCGGTGACCGAGATGGTGTGGGCCCCGCGGGAGGGAGCCGAGCGCGAGGTGCCGGTCTGCGCCGCGGACGCGGCGCGCCTGAAGGACGGC
The DNA here is from genome assembly GCF_040295225.1 of Streptomyces sp. NPDC002896. Lineage (NCBI taxonomy): Bacteria > Bacillati > Actinomycetota > Actinomycetes > Kitasatosporales > Streptomycetaceae > Streptomyces > Streptomyces sp. NPDC002896. Next base: position 231,150 of record NZ_JBEOVA010000008.1, read on the forward strand.
GCGGAGCCGATGGTCCGCACCGTCGAGACCGAGACCGGCCGCCGCCCGTACTGGGAGGCCGGCCCGGCCTACGGCCCCTGGGCGGGCGGCTACTTCGGCGGTGGCATCCTCCCGGGCCTGCTCGTCGGCACCCTGCTGGGCAACCTGATGGCCGGCCCCGCGTACGCCTCCGACTACGGCTCCGGCTACGGAGACTTCGGCGCGGGCGCCGGCTACGGCGGCGGCGATGTCTCGGGCGCCGACTTCGACGCCGGCGACTTCGGCGGAGGCTTCGGAGACGGCGGCTTCGGCGGTGGTGGCGGGGACTTCGGAGGCGGCTTCTAAAGGACGCTCCTACGGCTCTCCTCCTTCCCTCTGCTTAGGGACCCGGGAGAGCTTGTCCGGATTGGTGACGAGATAGACGTCGGACACCTGGTCCCCCTCCGGCGTCAGATCCATGACCATCACGGCGTACGGGGAGTCGCCGGCGAACACCACGGCGGACGGGTCGCCGTTGACGTGCCGGTACTCGACGGCCATGCCCTCCGGGCGGCGGCGCGAGCTGTAAGCGGTCAGCAGGCGGGCGACCTTCTCGCGGCCGCGCACCGGACGCAGCGCGGAGGACCGCATCTTGCCCCCGCCGTCGGACCACAGCGTCACGTCCGGCGCGAGGATCTCCATGAGCGCCGCCATGTCGCCCCCGAGCGCGGCCGCGACGAACCGCTCGGTGGCCTCCTGCCGGACCCGCGGGTGCGCCTCGAAGCGCGGACGGCGGGCGTGCACGTGCTCACGGGCGCGGTGGGCGAGCTGGCGTACCGCCGAGGGGGAGCGGTCGAGGATCGCGGCGATCTCGGTATGGGCGTAGCCGAAGACCTCGTGCAGGACGAACACGGCCCGTTCCAGCGGGGTGAGCGTCTCCAGGACCACCAGCATCGCCATCGAGACGGACTCGGTGCGCAGGGCCTGGTCCGCGGCGTCGTCGCTCTCCCCGTGAGCGTCGGCGCCGCCCCCGGCGACCAGGGGTTCGGGCAGCCACGGCCCGACGTACGTCTCGCGTCGGCGGCGGATGACCGCCTGCCGGGCGAGGGCATGGTTCACCGCAATCCGTACGAGATAGGCGCGCGGGTTCCCGATCTCCTCCAGCGGGGACGTGCGCCCCCGGACGGTCAGCGAAAGCCAGGTCTCCTGGAGGACGTCCTCGGTGTCGGCGACGCTGCCGAGCATGTTGTAGACGATGGAGAACAGCAGCTCGCGGTGGTCGACGAAGAGCTGCGTGGCGGTGTGCAGCGGGCCGCTCTCCGCCGCCGTCTGCGCCGGACTTGCCGCTCGTGCCTGACGACTCTCGGACATTCGCCCCTCCCTGGACGCTCATATCTCAGAGGGCGGCGGCCGCCGGGATGTGACATCCCAGCCCAGGTGTGACCCACATCTCATGAAGTCGTCCCAATGTGATTCACGAGTAAATCATCTGCTAAATTGTTGGCCTGTCACCGGGAGTGTCGGTGCGGGACTTGAGGAGGAGGCGGCTATTTCACAGGGCGCGCATTCATGGGTACGTCCACTTCCGTTGCGCGGCCTGATGGGGCTGGGCCGGGGCAGCGACATCTGGCACAAGCCGGCGCTCAGCGCCGTGGTCGCGATGGGCATCCCCAATCTGCTGCTGCTCGCCCTGGGGCGGCTGGATCTGGCCGCGTACAGCGCCGCCGGAGCGATGTGCGTGCTGTACGCGCATGGCCTGCCGTATGCGGCCCGTGCGCGCACCCTCATCTGGGTGGTCCTCGGGATGACCGCCACCACCGGGGTCGGGCTGGTCACCGCCGCGGCCACCGAGTCCACCGCCGTACGCGTGGCGGTGGCCGCGCTGCTCGCCGCCGTGCACAAGGTGGTGTGCGACGCCGCGCGGATCGGCCCACCCGGCAACCTGATCTTCACCTTCATCGGCGCCAGCTGCATCTTCTTCCCGCAGGAGTTCGTCGCCATCCCGTTCCACGTGGACCTCACGCTGGCCGGGGGCCTTCTCGCCTGGCTGGTCTGCATGGCCCCGGCGCTGGTGCGGCCGCGGGGGCCGGAGCGGACCGCCGTCGCCCGCGCCCTGGAAGCCGCCGTCCGCCTCGCCGGCACCGCCGAGGGCGAACCCGGCCACGCCCGCGCCCGGCATGCCGCCGCGGCGGCCGTCAACGCCGCGTGGCACACCGTTCTGCTGGTGCCCGTCCCCACACCGGAGCGCGCTGCCGACCGCTACCGGCTTGAACTGCTGCTCGCCCGCGCCGAGTCCGGCACGGCCGACCCGCGGCAGCTCGGCGCCTGGGCCCGCGCGCTGCGGCGGAACATGCCGCTGCCCGATCTCTTCCCGCTCGGCGCGGAGGCCGACCAGGTGGCCGGCGTCGCCGCCGAGCAGGCCGCCGTCACCGCCCTGCTGCGCCGGCACGCCCCGGACCGGCCGCGCCACTCGCTCCTGCACGCCCTGGGCCCCGGTTCGCCGCTGCTGCCGATCGGCGTCAGGGTCGCGATCGGCTGCGCCCTCGCCGGCTGGGCCTCCATGGCGCTCGGCGTCGGCCGCCCGTACTGGGCCGTCGTCACCGCGGCCGCCGTCTTCCAGGCCAACATGACCCTCAGCTGGGGACGAGCGGTGCATCGCGCGCTCGGCAACTTCCTCGGCCTCGCGGTGTTCGCCGCCCTGCTGCCGGTCACCCGGACCGGAGAGCTGGCCATCGTCCTGGTCGCCCTGTTCTTCCAGTTCGGCGCGGAGGCGACGATCAGCCGCGGGTACTGGCTCGGCGCCATCAGCGTCACCAACCTCTCCCTGCTGATGACGGAGTTCGCCCAGCCGCAGCCGGTCCGCGAGTTGCTGAGCGACCGTGCGCTGGACACCGTGGTCGGTGTCGTGATCGGACTGCTGTGCTGCGCCGTGGTCACCAACCGGCGCGCCGCCGGACGCACCGAGAAGGCGCTGGAGTCCACCGCCGCCGCGCACGAGGCCGCCGCGCGGCTCGTCGCCCAGGACGAGGCCCCCGCGCTGGACGCCCATGAACTCGCCTGGGCCCGTGACCGCCTGGCCGGTGCCCTTCTCGAGCTGCGCGACGCGGCCGACACGGCGGCCGGCGAGTGGTGGCAGCGAGCCCTCCCCGAGGAACAGATCGCAACCGCCGAGCGCAAGGGCCACCAGCTCCTGGCCGAACTCGCCCGACGCCTCGACCCTGTCCACGTGCGGGTGGCCCACTCGCCGGCCGCCGGTACCCGCGCACTGCCGGTGTAAGGCCTCCGGCCTGCGGCCACGGCAGGCGAGGGCCGGGCGGGGCGTGTGGATCCGGCGGCGTAGAGTCAGGCCGGGTTCCGGCGCGTACAGCGCAGGTACCCGGCCCGGCAATGGAAGGAAAGACCGTGGAAGACGTCGTGGCAACGGTGCTGCGGCAGTGGCAGCAGGTCCGGCCCGACCTCGACACCGCCCCGATGGCGCTCATCGGGCGGCTCAACCGCTGTACCGCCCTGCTCCAGCAGGCCGCGGACGCCCCGCTGACCCGAGCTGGCCTCAGCCGTCCCGAGTTCGACATCCTGGGGACGCTGCGCCGCGTGGACCGTTCCCTGACGCCGAAGCAGCTCGCCCGCGAGACGTTCGCCTCGGGAGCCGCGATCACCAAGCGGGTACGCACCCTCGAGGAGCGCGGTCTCATCGGGCGCCGCCCGGACGAACGCGACCGCCGGGTCAGCCACCTCACGCTCACCGACGAGGGCCGGGCACTCATCGACGAACTGCTGCCGGAGCAGCTCGCCTACGAGTCCACGCTGCTGGCCGGCCTCAGCGAGGAGCGCCGCCACGGGCTCGCCACGGAACTCGGCGATCTGCTGCTGGTGTTGGAAGGACGGCTCGGGGGAGCGATACGGCACTGACCCCGGGCACGCCGACGGCACCCGGGGTCCGTACTCCCTCCGGTCCCGCCCCGCCTGCGGTGCTTGTACGCAGTGAACGAGCGGTGCGACCGGCGGGCAGGCAGTCACTCGGCGTTCTTGATCGCCGAGATGTCGAAGTTCAGCTTGATCTTGTCGGAGACCAGCACGCCGCCCGTCTCGAGCGCGGCGTTCCACGTCAGGCCCCACTCCGAGCGCAGGATCTCGGCCTTGCCCTCGAAGCCGACGCGCTCGTTGCCGAACGGGTCCTTCGCCGAGCCGTTGAACTCCAGGTCGATGGTGAGCGGCTTGGTGGTGCCCAGAATCGTCAGGTCACCGGTGATGCGGTAGTCGGGGCCGCCCAGGGCCTCGGCCTTGGTCGAGCGGAACGTCATCGTCGGGAACTCCTCCGCCTTGAAGAAGTCCGCGCTCTTCAGGTGGCCGTCACGGTCCGCGGAGCCCGTGTCGATGCTGTCCATCTTGACGTCGATGGAAGCGGTGGACCGGGCCGGGTCCGTGCCGTCCAGGTGCAGGGAGCCGGTGAAGTCGAGGAAGGCGCCCTTGACGTTGGTGACCATGGCGTGGCGGGCGACGAAGCCCAGCGCGCTGTGCGACGGGTCGATCGCGTAGTCGCCGGTCAGAGCGGCGAGCTCCGGGTCGACCGCGGGCGCGGCCGCGGCGGCGATGGTGACGGTGGTGTTCTTACGGCCGAAGAGACCCATGACTGGCTCCTTTGGGGACGAGCCCCGGCCTTTCGCCGAAGCTGTTGAACCTTCAATGACACCGACCATAGAACTATTCCGTTCAAGTTTCAACTTTCTTGTGCGGACGATTTCCGTCGGATCCCGGGCCTTTCCGGCAACCTCCCGAGCCGTTTCGGGGAAGCACTGGCGGACGCGCGTAGACCTCGGGCAGGATCTCTCTGCTCTGCCTGCACATCCGTCGCACTGAAAGCACGTCAGCAGTACGGCCGCGCGTCACCGGCACGCGCGCGTCGCCAGTACGCACACGTCATCAGAACGGTCATCAGCAGGAAGGAACCCGATGAAACTCCGCTCGGCCGTCAGCGCGCTCGCTCTGGTCCTGGGAGCCCTCTTCGCCCCCGGCTTCGGCGTCCTCACCGGTGCCACCGACGCATTCGCCGTGACGAAGATCAGTCACGCCACCGCGACCTCGATGTTCCGCTCGTCCGGCATCACCTGGTCGTCCTCCGGCGGCTGCTCGGACCGCAACAACTCCACCTGTACGTCCTTCGAGCAGCTCAACCTCGCGACCGCACAGGGCGCCCAGACCCTGAAGTCGGCCAGCGGCTGCGCGCTCAACATCACCGGCGGCACCGAGACCGGGCACGCGAGCGGCACGTACTCGCACTGGAACGGCTACAAGCTCGACTTCAGCAAGTACACCTGCGTCGGGAACTACATCAAGAACACCTTCACCTACATAGGCCTGCGCGGTGACGGCGCCGCCCAGTGGCAGTCCGGCGCCGGCAACATCTACGCGGACGAGGGCAATCACTGGGACGTCACGTACTACAACTGCGGCGGCTGCTGATCCCCCGATCGTGAGCCGGGACCGCGGCCGTACGCGTCGCTCGAGGTGCCCACGAACGGGCGTAGGCTGCGGCCGAGAATCACCCCAGCGAAGGCATGTGGCGCACATAAATGTGACATGCCTCTCGGGTGACGGCTTTGTGTAGTCCCTACAACGGGATGGGCCTCTGAGCAGTCAGTTCGGCTGCATCAACGGTTGGTTCTGTTCGGGGGCACCAGGAAAACGGGTCGGAGACTGTACGGAGTCGACGGCCCGTTTTGCTTGGTGGGCTTCGTAAGGTCGCTACATGACCGTTTTGGACGAGACGCCGGGTGACACAACGAGTGCCACGGACAGTGGCACGGCGAGTGACGCGACGGTTGAGACGGCTGAGCCGACCGACTCCCGTGGCCGCGTGGCCGAGCTGCACGCGATCCGTGCGCAGGCGCTGCGCGGACCGAGCGACAAGGCGACCGAGGCACAGCACGCCAAGGGCAAGCTGACGGCCCGTGAGCGGATCGAGCTGCTGCTCGACCCGGGCTCGTTCCGTGAGGTCGAGCAGTTGCGCCGGCACCGGGCGACCGGCTTCGGCCTCGAGGCCAAGAAGCCGCACACCGACGGTGTGATCACCGGCTGGGGCACGGTCGAGGGCCGGACGGTCTTCGTGTACGCGCACGACTTCCGGATCTTCGGCGGGGCGCTGGGCGAGGCCCACGCCACCAAGATCCACAAGATCATGGACATGGCCATCGCGGCTGGCGCGCCGCTGGTGTCGCTCAACGACGGCGCGGGCGCCCGCATCCAGGAGGGTGTCAGCGCGCTCGCGGGCTACGGCGGCATCTTCCAGCGCAACACCAAGGCCTCCGGGGTCATCCCGCAGATCTCGGTCATGCTCGGCCCGTGTGCGGGCGGCGCGGCCTACAGCCCCGCCCTCACGGACTTCGTGTTCATGGTCCGCGAGACCTCGCAGATGTTCATCACCGGTCCGGACGTGGTCAAGGCCGTCACGGGCGAGGAGATCACCCAGAACGGCCTCGGTGGCGCGGACGTGCACGCCGAGACCTCCGGCGTCTGCCACTTCGCGTACGACGACGAGGAGACCTGCATCGCCGAGGTGCGGTACCTGCTGTCGCTGCTGCCGTCCAACAACCGCGAGAACCCGCCGAACGTCCCGTGCGAGGACCCGGCCGACCGCCGCAGCGACGTGCTGCTCGACCTGGTCCCGGCCGACGGCAACCGCCCGTACGACATGGCCAAGGTGATCGAGGAGCTCGTCGACGACGGCGACTACCTCGAGGTCCACGAGCGGTGGGCGCGCAACATCATCTGCGCCCTCGCCCGCCTCGACGGCCAGGTGGTGGGCATCGTCGCCAACCAGCCGCAGACGCTGGCCGGTGTGCTGGACATCGAGGCGAGCGAAAAAGCTGCGCGCTTTGTCCAGATGTGTGACGCTTTCAATATTCCGATCGTCACGTTCCTGGACGTTCCGGGGTTCCTCCCCGGTGTAGACCAGGAGCACGGCGGGATCATCCGGCACGGCGCCAAGCTGCTGTACGCGTACTGCAACGCGACGGTGCCGAGGATCTCGCTGATCCTGCGCAAGGCGTACGGAGGTGCCTACATCGTCATGGACTCCCAGTCCATCGGTGCGGACCTCACTTATGCCTGGCCGACGAACGAGATCGCGGTGATGGGCGCCGAAGGTGCCGCCAACGTCATCTTCCGCCGGCAGATCGCCGCCGCGGCCGACCCCGAGGCGATGCGCGCGCGCATGGTCAAGGAGTACAAGGCCGAGCTGATGCACCCCTACTACGCCGCTGAGCGTGGTCTCGTCGACGACGTCATCGACCCGGCCGAGACCCGCGAGGTGCTCATCCGCTCCCTCGCGATGCTCCGCACCAAGCACGCCGACCTGCCCTCGCGCAAGCACGGCAACCCCCCGCAGTAACCCCGCGGATCATCCGCGGTAACCCTGCGGAACCCTCTCTCACGGAGACTGAACCCATGACCGTTCCTGCTGCCGCACCTGCCGCACCTGCCGCACCTGCCGACCAGAGCAACCTCCTGCGCGTCGAGAAGGGGCACGCCGAGCCCGAGGAGCTCGCGGCCATCACGGCGATCCTCATGGCCCGTGCCGCCGCGCGGTCCGATGCGTCCTCGGTCCACCGGGGGCGGACCAAGGCCGGGTGGCGCCGGCTTGAGCGCGAGCCCGGGTTCCGGGCGCCGCACAGCTGGCACTGAGGCCTCCGGCCCACCTGGTTAAGCGTCAAGGCCCGGCACCCATTTGGGTGCCGGGCCTTGTTGTGCTGTACGTGCGTCGTGGGCGCCGCAGCGAGTCAGGCTGCCCGCCGTCGGGGTGCCGCTGCGCCCACCCTCCCCCAAGCTCTCGGCTTCGCTCGAGCAGGGGGGACCCCCATCGCCCCAGCGGCACGATTGCCCGCAGCGGCGGCGGGGCAGCCCCCCCGTAAGGGGCGCGGGGAACTGCGCGACCAGCCCCCACCGGCCCGCAGCCTCATCACCGCACTTCCCAGCGGAGCGCTTAGCGCAGGCGGGCCATCAGGGCGTGTTCGACCAGGGTGATCAGGGCGCTCTTGGCGTCTGCGCGGTGGCGGGCGTCCGTTGTGATGATCGGGGTGTCCGGGCCGATCTGCAGAGCCTCGCGGACCTCCTCCGGGTTGTACGGCTGGTGCCCGTCGAAGCCGTTGAGGGCGATGACGAAGGGCAGGCCGCTGTTCTCGAAGTAGTCGACGGCCGGGAAGCAGTCCGCCAGGCGGCGGGTGTCCACGAGGACCACCGCGCCGATGGCGCCGCGTACCAGGTCGTCCCACATGAACCAGAAGCGGTCCTGACCCGGCGTACCGAACAGGTACAGGATCAGGTCCTGGTCCAGGGTGATACGGCCGAAGTCCATGGCCACCGTGGTGGTGGTCTTGTCCCCGGTGTGCGTCAGGTCGTCGATGCCCGCGGAAGCCGAGGTCATCACGGCTTCGGTACGCAGCGGGTTGATCTCCGAGACCGCGCCGACGAACGTGGTCTTGCCCACGCCGAAGCCGCCCGCCACCACGATCTTCGCGGAGGTAGTGGAGCGGGCTACATCGCCGCTAGAGCTTGCGAAGTCCACTGAGCACCCTTTCGAGCAGTGTCACGTCAGGCTGGCCGCCGGCGTTCTCGTCGCCGCCGGGCTGATGGATGGCGACAAGTCCGGCCTCCGCCAGGTCGGCAACGAGGATCCGGGCAACGCCGAGGGGGATGGTGAGAAGTGCCGAGATCTCAGCGACTGACTTGATCTCCCGGCACAGGTTGCAGATCCGCTGATGCTCGGGCAGCTGGCCCTGCATCTGGTGCGGCTGCGCCGTGGTGTGCACCAGCGCCTCGATGGCGAGCTGGTACCGCGGCCTGGTGCGTCCGCCTGTCATGGCGTACGGGCGCACCAGAGGGTTGTTGGACGACCCTGCGGGCGCCGGCTCGGGGGCGCGCCGCTGGGGCTGTACGGGCTGGATGCGGGGTGCCTGAGGCTGGCCGTACGGGTCGTACGGCGACGGACCAGGAGCCGGCTGCTGCGGCTGCTGGGGGACGTACGGCTGACGCCGCTGGCTCGGCGCAGAGGGGAAGTTGTACCGGTTCGCCGAACCGTCACCCTCGCCCTGGCCATGGCCGTAAGGCCAGTTGGCCGAGGACGAACCGTCTGGGGGTGTTGCCACTTTTTCCTCCTCCGACTGCGCCGGGCACCCGTTACGGTGGGGTCGCGTCCCGAAACTTTAAGGCCACGGGACGCGAATACGCACTGTCTGTCTGTTAGTTGAGAAGGCTGCCCTGGAGCTCGGCGCGCAGATCGGGCGTGAGGACCGAACCCGCACGGTCCACGAGAAGTGCCATCTCGTACCCGATGAGGCCGATGTCCGCTTCGGGGTGTGCAAGGACCGCGAGCGACGAGCCGTCGGAGATGGACATAAGGAAGAGGAATCCTCGCTCCATCTCCACAACCGTCTGGTTCACGCTGCCGCCCTCGAAGATGCGGGACGCGCCCGCGGTCAGCGAGGTCAGACCGGAGGCGACGGCCGCCAGCTGGTCGGCGCGGTCGCGCGGAAACCCTTCGGACATCGCCAGAAGGAGTCCGTCGGCGGAGACCACCACGGTGTGGGACACCCCGGGGGTGTTGTCCACGAAGTTGGTGATCAACCAGTTCAGGTTCTGTGCCGCCTGGCTCATCGGGCTCACACTAACGCTCCTGGTTGTAGGTGCTGTCAGGACCGAAGCCCTGGCCGTTCGTGTCACTACCTGCATTGCGTCCCCGCTCGACGCCCCGGCGCAGGTTGCTCAGCCTGCCCCGGACGTCCTCGGGAGCGCGGGAGACCTGGGGGCCGCCCTGCGGGGTCTGTTCGGCGGTGCCCTCGACCAGATTGGCCCGGGGGACCCGCCGCGGCAGGCCTGAGGGGGTGACCCCGCCTGCCTTGGGCTTGCGGAGCGACCCGGCGCGCTGCCACCGCTCGTCGTTGGCCGAGCGCCAGTCGCCGTTGTCGCCGCCGTTGCCCGCGGGCAGATCCTGGTCCTGGCGCTGCTGCAGGCTGTCCTGACCGGTCTCCGGCTGCCACTGCTGCGGGCCGGTGGGGGAGCCTCCGTTGCTGCTCGCGGTGGAGCCGCGGCGCGGAAGGCCGGCGTCGGTCAGCTGGTGGCCGGCGCCCGAGGTCGGTCCAGGACGGTCGAAGCCTACGCGGTCCTGCGGGTTTCCGTCAGCGGCCTGAGCAGATTCCGTTTCCGGAGCGTAATCGGCCCGGTACCCGCCCTGGTACCCCGTCTGCTGCTGCCAGTCGCCCTGGCCGGGACGGGCGCCGAAGCCGTTGAAGGAATCCTGCCCCGGGCCCTGCTGGTCCGGCTGGGGGGCCTCCGCATAGGCCGGCTCCGGGTAGCCGCCGGGACCCTGGAAGTACGGCTCGTCGTACGCGTTCTGCGGCTGCTCGCCGTACACGCCCTGCTGGTTGTCGTACGCCACCTGACGGTCGTCGTACGGGTGCTGCTGGTCGTAGGCGGGATCGTCGTACGACGGCTGCTGCGGGCCGGTCTCGTTGCCGAACACGGGGGGCTCGGCGCCCCGCTGGGGCAGGGGCCCCGCCTGGGCCTCCAGGGCCGCGCGGCGCTCCTCGCGCATCAGCGAACGGCCGACGGGGTCCAACTCGCGTATGTCGTCCGGCACCTCGGTGTAGCGGCTGTCGTCGAAGCCGAGCTCCGCCGCCGTGCGCAGCGGCGCGGGCTCGAAGGCATCCTGCCGCGGGATCATCGACGAGACCGTGAACTCCGAGTCGTCCACGTGGTGCTGGCCGCCGCCACCGTGGGTGATCCCGTCCGGCAGCATGACCAGCGAGGTCGTACCGGCCTGCTCGCCCGAGGGGCGCAGCTGGACCCGGATGCCGTGCCGGTCGGACAGCCGGCCGACCACGAACAGGCCCATGCGCTGCGAGATCGCGGCGTCCACGGTCGGCGGGTTGGCCAGCTTGTGGTTGATGTCCGCGAAGTCCTCGGCGGTCAGGCCGATGCCCTTGTCGTGGATCTCGATCATCACGCGGCCGTCGGGCAGACGCGTCGCGGTGACGCGCACCTTGGTCTGCGGCGACGAGAACGTGGTGGCGTTCTCGAGGAGCTCGGCCAGCAGGTGCACGAGGTCGGTCACGGCGCGGCCGTGGATCTCGGCCTCGGGGACACCGGACAGCTCGATGCGCTCGTACTGCTCCACCTCGGAGGAGGCGGCGCGCAGCACGTCGACGAGCGGCACCGGCTGGTCCCAGCGGCGGCCCGGCTCCTCGCCGGCGAGGACGAGGAGGTTCTCGCCGTTGCGGCGCATACGGGTCGCGAGGTGGTCCAGGCGGAAGAGGTTCTCCAGCTGGTCCGGGTCGGCCTCGTTGTTCTCGAGGTCCGTGATCAGGGTCAGCTGGCCCTCGATCAGCGACTGGTTGCGGCGCGAGAGGTTGGTGAAGATCGCGTTGATGTTGCCCCGCAGCAGGGCCTGCTCGGAGGCGAGCCGGACGGCCTCGCGGTGCACCTGGTCGAAGGCGCGGGCGACCTCGCCGATCTCGTCCGTGCTGGTGATCGGGATGGGCTCGACGCGGGTGTCGACCCGGCCCGGGTCGGTGCGCGAGAGCTGGTCGACCAGCATCGGCAGGCGCTGCTCGGCGACGCCGAAGGCGGCGTTGCGCAGTCGGCGCATGGAGCGGCTCATCTGGCGCGCGACGAGGCCGGCGAGGATGAACGCGGCGAGCAGGGCGACGACGACGATCGCACCGGTGATGAACGCGTCGCGCTTGGCGTCGTCAGCGATGCCCGAGGCCTCGTTCACGGCCTTGTCGGCGAGGTCCGACTCGATCTCGCGGTACGCGTCGAACTTCGCGGTGTTGACAGCCCACCAGTTCTCGGGGGTGATGCCCTGCTGGGCGAGGGCAAGCCGGGCGCTGGGCTGCGTGGTGGACAGCTGCGCGAGGGCCCCGATCATCGTCTTGGTGTCCGGCGGCGGGACGTAGGTCTGGCCCTTCGCCTTGGCGGCAGCGGCGGCCGCCTTGGCCTGCTTCTCGCCGTCCGCCTTCAGCTGCTTCTCCGCCGCTTCCAGCTTGGCGGCGTCGGACTGGGTGCCACCGCCGGTGTACTCCTCGATGGCGATGTTCTCGAGGTACGCGTACGAGGTGAGGGCCACGCGCTGCTGGGCCAGGCTCGTGGCGGTGGGACCCGGCTTGATCAGCAGGTGCATACCGATGGAGCGCTGGAGGGAGGCCGCGGCCTTGGCCAGCGAGATGGCGTAGACGGTGCGGCCGTAGCTGGTGATGTTGCCCGTGCCCAGACCGAGTTCGTTGGCGAACTCCATCAGCGGGTGCTGGATCTTGACGTAGCCCTCTTCGGTCTGCGCGCCGGAGAGCTTGCTCGTGTAGGCGGCGGCGCGCAGCTTCTCCAGGCCGGGTTCGACCTTCCGGAATCCGGCGAGGCGGCGCAGCAGGCCGTCCCGCTGCGGCATGTTCTCCACGGCGGCGTCGAACTCGTCGGCGGCCTCGTCGGTCGCGGCCTGCGCCTTGGTCACGGCCTCGTCGTCGCGCTTGCCCCGCAGCATCGGTTCGGCAGAGATGTCGCGCTCGTCGATGAGGCGGTTGGAGTACGTCAGCGATGCGCGCACCAGGCGCGCGGTGTTCTCGGCGTCCTGGGCGTCCTGCCAGGTGTCGATCGAGCCCTTCACCTGGAAGCCGCCCATGACGAGGCCGACCAGCACGGGTATGAGCAGGATCGCGTTCAGCCGGGTCGGCACTCGCCAGTTGCGCGGGGAGAGCCGGCTGCCGCTCGGCGCCGGCGCCGAGCGCTCGGCACCGGATGCATACGCGGGCGGCGCCGCTCCGCGCGGCGGCGGGGTGAAGTTGCCCCGTGCCGACGGCTCGGGACTGCTCTTGCTTCGCCTCACTCGACCAACAACCTCTCGGCGTCGGCACCTACGTTGTGCCGCTGTGTGTCCTCAGGCCCGTCTACTGGGCAGTTCAGCCGCATTCCAGCACGTCAGGCGGTGGTCTTCCAAACAGTGGGAAGCGGAAGTTCCAAGGGCGGTAAGCCCCAGATAAAACGGTCATAAAGAGCGAGCCCCGCCAAAAGGCGGGGCCCATATGAGCACAGTGACACCATGCGACCGCGACGCGTGTCGGTGGCACCGAAATTCTCTGTCGAAACGTTATGAACACCGAGGCTGACCGTGTCAAACGACACAAGCGGCTCCAGGGCGACTACGGCAACTGCCGTATGGATGGGCCCACTTGACGCTCTACTTCAAGCGTGCCATGAGCGCGTGCTCGACCAGCGTGATCAGCGCGCTCTTTGCGTCCGCACGGTGGCGGGCGTCCGTCGTGATGATCGGGCTGTCGGGGCCGATCTGCAGCGCTTCCCGCACTTCATCGGGGGCGTAGGGCTGGTGCCCGTCGAACCCGTTGAGCGCGACGACGAACGGCAGGCCGCTGTTCTCGAAGTAGTCGACCGCGGGGAAGCAGTCCGCCAGGCGGCGCGTGTCCACGAGCACGACGGCTCCGATGGCGCCGCGTACCAGGTCGTCCCACATGAACCAGAAGCGGTCCTGACCCGGCGTACCGAACAGGTACAGGATCAGGTCCTGGTCCAGGGTGATGCGGCCGAAGTCCATGGCGACGGTGGTCGTCGTCTTGTCCCCGGTGTGCGTGAGGTCGTCGATGCCCGCGGACGCGGTCGTCATCATGGCCTCGGTGCGCAGCGGGTTGATCTCCGACACGGCGCCGACGAACGTGGTCTTGCCGACGCCGAAGCCGCCCGCCACCACGATCTTCGCGGAGGTCGTCGCCCGCGCTCCGTCAGAGCTTGCGAAGTCCACTGAGCACCCTCTCGAGCAGTGTCACATCCGGGGCGCCGCCGTTGTTCTCGTCGCCGCCGGGCTGGTGGATGGCGACGAGTCCGGCCTCGGCCAGGTCGGCGACCAGGATCCGGGCGACGCCGAGCGGCATCGACAGCAGCGCCGACACCTCCGCCACCGACTTGACCTCGCGGCACAGGTGGCAGATCCGCTGGTGCTCGGGCAGCAGCCCCATCAGCTGGGCCGGGTCGGCCGTGGTGCTGATCAGCGCCTCGATGGCGAGCTGGTACCGCGGCCTGGTCCGCCCGCCGGTCATCGCATAGGGACGGACCAGCGGCTGGTCGCCTTCGTCGCCGTACGGCGCGTGTTGAGCTCCGTACGGGTCGTGAGAGGCGGTGGGCGGGGTCATGGATCCTCCGGGTGACAGCAAGGGGTTTGCGTGCCGTCTGACAGAGCCGGTGGGGGGAATGCGGGTTTGGCGGCCGGACGGTGTGTTCGTACGTTCGTGGGGGTTTGATCGTACGTTCGATGGGGCCGAGCGGTGGGCTGAATCCGGGTGTTAGTGGAGCAGACTGCCCTGCAGTTCGGCGCGGAGGTCCGGCGTGAGCACGGCACCGGCGCGGTCGACCAGCAGAGCCATCTCGTAGCCGACGAGGCCGATGTCACACTCGGGGTGCGCCAGGCACGCCAGCGACGAGCCGTCGGAGATGGACATGAGGAACAGGAAACCGCGCTCCATCTCCACCACCGTCTGGTTGACGGTGCCGCCCTCGAAGATGCGGGAGGCGCCGGCCGTGAGGGAGGTCAGGCCGGAGGCGACGGCCGCCAGCTGGTCGGCGCGGTCGCGCGGGAAGCCTTCGGACATCGCCAGAAGGAGTCCGTCGGCGGAGACGACGACGGTGTGGGACACCCCGGGGGTGTTGTCCACGAAGTTGGTGATCAACCAGTTCAGGTTCTGTGCCGCCTGGCTCATCTGACTCAACTAACGCTCCTGCTGGTGAGTGGGGCGGGGGAAGCTGCCGGTCTGGCCGGTACCGGCCTCCCGGCCCTGCTGGATGCCCCGACGGAGATTGGTCAGCCGGCCGCGTACGTCATCGGGCGCACGCGACACCTGCGGACCGGTCTGGTGCTGTTGCTGCTGCGCCGTACCCGCGACGAGGTTCGCGCGAGGCACCCGGCGAGGCAGTCCTGAGGTGGTGACACCGCCGGCGGAGGGCTTGCGGACCCGCTCGGCCTGCCGGACGAGCTCGTCGTTCGGCGAGCTGCGCCAGGCGGCGTTCGCGGGGTCGCCCGGGGCCGCCTGGGAGGCGGTCGCGGGGGCCGGACGGGCCGGGGCCGGAGCAGCGGGCGCCTGCGGCTGGGGCGGCCGCTGCTGCGGGTCGGTTTGCTGATCGCCGCCGCCCTGCTGGCCGCGGAACCAGTTCGTTTCGAGAGTGTCGTACAACGGCGTCCGGCCGTCACCGGGGCCGGAGGCCGGCGGCAGGGCTTCGGGCTCCCGCGCGGGGCCCTGGGGCTGCTGCGGGATGCGGTCCGCACGGGGGGCCGGCGGCCGCGGGGCGCCCTGGCCGCCGCGGGGGTCGAAGCCGTCCCGGTCGCCGCGCGGCTGCATGCCGCCCGCGACGGGACGCTCGAACTGCCCGGTGGAGGCGCTGTCGTGAGGCGCCTGCTGCGGGGTCTGGTAGCCCGGTGCCGGGAACTGACCGGTGTTGCCGGACGCGTTCGGGCTGCCGAAGACGTCCGCACGGACGAACTGGCCCGTGTTGCCGGGCGGGTTGGCACCGGGATGCGTGCCGGGGCCCTGAGGGGGCTGGCCGGCGGGGCGCGGAGCGTCGAAGTCGGAGCGCGGAGCGTCGAAGTCGGGCCGCGCGAACTCTGCGGTGGAGCCGGGGCCCTGGCGGTCGTCGGGGACCGGGCTCGGGTAGCGCGCGCCGGGGCCGGGACCCTGACGGCCGTGCACCCGCGGGATCGGCGCCGTGGACTCCGGCTCCTCGTGGCCGCGCGGGGTGTCGAGCGAGGCGCGGGACACCGGCGGCTGACCGGTCTCGTTGCTCCAGCTCGGCGCGCTCGGGACCCGGGGCTTGGGGTTGCCGCCGGGCAGCTCGGCGCGCGGGCCGCCGCGCGGCGGGAGCTGCGGCGTGCGCCCCTCGTCGGCGGGGTCGCCCGTACGTGCCTGGGCCGCCCGCGAACCGCCGTGCGGCGGAGCCTGGCGCAGCCCGCCCGCACCGGCACCGGCGGGGGCGGGCCTGCCCTGGCCCTGCTGGGGGGAGGACGGGGCGTCCTGCGGGCCGCCGAACAGCCCGCCGCCTCCAGGGCCGGACTGCGGGCCCGGACGTCCCGGCTCGGGGTCACGCGACGGCAGCGCCGCCCGCGGACCCGCACCGGCCCCGACCTGCCCGCGCGGCGCCGGACCGGCACCCAGCCGGCCCGCGTTCGCACCGGCGCCGACTCCGCGGCGCGCGGCGGCGACACCCGCGGCGGCCTGAGCCGCCGCCGGACCGCCGGAGCCGCCGGGACCCGGCTTGCCCGGAGCCTTCTTGCCGCCCTGGGCGACGTCGACGGGCAGCATGACCAGTGCGGTCGTACCACCGGAGTCGGACGGGCGCAGCTGGATGCGGATGCCGTGCCGCTGCGACAGACGGCCGACCACGAACAGACCCATGCGGCGGGAGACCGAGACGTCCACGGTGGGCGGCGAGGCGAGCCGCTCGTTGATCGCGGCGAGGTCCTCGGGGGAGAGGCCGATGCCGGTGTCGTGGATCTCGATCAGTACGCGGCCGTCGGGCAGCGCGTGACCGGTGACCTTGACCTTGGTCTGCGGCGAGGAGAACGACGTCGCGTTCTCGAGCAGCTCGGCGAGCAGGTGCACGAGGTCGTTGACGACGCGTCCGGCGACCTCGGTGGCCGGCACCGCGGCCAGTTCGATGCGCTCGTACTGCTCCACCTCGGAGGCCGCGGCGCGCAGCACGTCGACGAGCGGAACGGGACGCGTCCAGCGGCGGCCGGGCTCCTCACCGGCGAGAACGAGCAGGTTCTCACCGTTACGGCGCATACGGGTCGCGAGGTGGTCGAGCTTGAACAGCGAGGACAGCTGGTCCGGGTCGGCCTCGCGCGACTCCAGCTCGGAGATGAGGGACAGCTGACGCTGGATCAGACCCTGCGAGCGGCGCGAGAGGTTGGTGAACATCGCGTTGACGTTGCCCCGCAGCAGCGCCTGCTCGGCGGCGAGGCGGACCGCCTCGCGGTGCACGTCGTCGAAGGCCGAGGCCACCTTGCCGATCTCGTCCCGTGAGTGCACACCGACCGACTCGACGGAGGTGTCGACGTCCTGCGGGTCGGACTCCGAGAGCTGCTTGACCAGCTCGGGCAGGCGGTCCTGGGCGACCCTGGTAGCGGTGTCCTGCAGCCGCCGCAGCGAGCGGATCATGGACCGCGCCACGACGAAGGCGCCGACCAGCGAGATGCCGAGGACGAGCAGGATCAGCGCACCGCTGATATACGCCTCGCGCTCGGACTCGCTCCGCAGCTCACGGGCCTTCTGCTCCATCTCGTCGAGCAGGGTGAGCTCGATCTTCTGCATCTGTTCGATCTTGGTGGAGTCCGCGTCGAGCCAGTCCTTGTAGGAGCGCTTCTCCTGCAGCCGCAGACCGCCCTCCCGTAGCGCGCCCGCGGCGTAGTCGTCGGCGGCCGTGATGGTGGCGTTGCCCTTGTCGATGGGCTTCGTCAGCTCCGCGGCGTTGCCGCCGTAGCTGTCGTAGATGTTGGTGAAGGCGGTGAGCTCGGAGTCCTCGCTGTCGGCCGCGGCGGCCGCGTAACGCCTGTCGGTCTCGGAGAGCTTGCCCGCCTGGTTGGGGGTCGCCGGCAGCGCCGCGGCGATGACGGCGCGCTGCACGGACGCGTACTCCTTGGCGGTGGAGAAGGCGGCCAGGGCGCGGGTGCGCTGGATCATCTCCGGGTTGCTGGTCGCCTGCGCCATGTCCGTGGAGAGCGACAGCAGCTGCTCGATGAGGCGACTGTAGGCGTCGACCGTCTGCGAGGAGTTCGTCGGGTCGGTGTAGGCGTCCTTGCGGATGCTCTTGAGCGTGGCCAGCTGGCGGTTGATCTGCACGACGTGGTCGCGTATGCCGTCGAGAGCCCCCACGCCGTCGGCGTCCTCGATATCGCGGGAGCCCTCGCGGAATGCCTCGATCTGATCGTCCGTAGTCTCCCGCGGACCCTTGATCGCGTAGTCCGAGACGGCGGCGCCGTGGCTGAGCGGGCCCGCCGACTGGTCGCGCTCATCCTGGAGTGCGGCCGCCAGGTCGGTCGCCTGCTTCGTCATGTCCGTCAGCAGCTTCATGTTGTCGAGCTGCTGGATGTCGTCCATGGACTGGCTGATGCGCAGTGCACCGAGCGAGGTCGCGGCGACCACCGGGAGGGTCATGAGCGCGACGAGGCGCGTGGAGATACGCCAGTTGCGCAGGGCCAGGCGCGAGCCGGGGCCGGTCGGTGCCTTCGCCCGGGGCTGCGCCGCGGGCAGACTGGCGCCCGGCGCGCCGGTGCGGGCTCCGCGCTCACCACCGTCGCCGGACTGCCCTGGGCCGGGGCTCTGGGCGTGCTGGGGCGAGGAGCCGCGGTCGGTCCCGCCGTGCGGCTCCTGCTCAGCCGCAGCGCTGCTGTCCCTCTTGAAACGTCCCTGCACTAGCGTCGCAACCTCTGGACCAGGCGTCCCTCCGGTGACGGGGGGACGGTGTCGGCGTCGTGGGGAACTGAATCCCCATGGTGGTCGTGAGTGACCGGCGCTGCTTCCCCTTTCCTCCGCCGCTTCGGCGCTGCGTTGCGCCCCCTGCGCGCCGGTTCGAATCTGCGGCGGTCCCGCGAATTTCAGCACAGTGCCGGATCTCCAACAAGGGCCGAGTGTCACGGGATGGCCCCTGTCACCTCCAGTGAGTGATGGGTTACGAGGCGTAGAAAGAGTTCCCGTACATAACGGGCGTTTGCCCACGAGATCCCGGCCGTCATGGACTGTCCCAGTCGACATGATCGGGAGCGGAATGATGCCGTCCGTGGCGCAATGTCCGTTTCTCCGGGGTGAGTTGACGGCCTGAATTGACCCATTTGCGCACTAGCTCGTGAGCAAACTCACATGAACATCAAGGGGTGTTCCCGGCGTTGGTTGGGAATTGCACGTTTAACCTGGCGCTTTACAGGGATGGCGAATCCGTCAACCGGCGCCGCCGGCGCCCGTACTGGACAAGGTCACGATCGACAGATGAAGACGACGATGATGTTCCGCAACATAGCCAATCCGCGGCGGACGACGCTGGCGCACCTCGAGGACGCCGACGAGCTGACGACCGTGGCGGAGCTGCCGGAGCACCCCGTCGAGCTGCCGACGCAGACCGCCAATCCTCGGCGCACCGTTCTGATGGAGGTCCCGGAGCGGTCCTCCGCCGCGTAGCGGGCTCCCGGGGAGTACCCCGGGGGCGGCCCTGCCCCGCGGGGTACAGGTCTCGTACCCCCACCGGCCCGCAGGCGTCCTCGGACGTGAGGGGACGTGCCGGTGTGTCCGCCCGCAGCGGCCGCCCCACTCACCGCCCGTAGGCGACGGCGCCGGAGACGGCCAGCGACGGCACCCAGGAGGGGGCCGCGCCTATTGGCGCGAGGAGCGCACCCCCGCCGCGTTAGCCTGGAGCGTCAGATCCAGCCAGCGGAAGAAGAGGGGCGCAAGGCACTCGTGCGCATCGCCAGATTCTCCATCGACGGCAATGTCGCCTTCGGCGCGGTCGAGGGCAGTAGCCCCGACGAGCTCGTCCTCGACATCATCAAGGGCATCCCGTTCGCGGACTTCGAGCTCTCCGGCACGAAGGTCCCGCTGAGCAAGGTCCGCCTGCTGCCCCCCGTGCTCCCGAACAAGGTCGTGGCCTTCGGCCGCAACTACGCGGAGCACGCCAAGGAGCTCGGCAACGAGGTGCCGGAGGCACCCTTCGCCTTCTTCAAGCCGTCCACCTCGGTGATCGGCCCCGGCGACGAGATCGCCTACCCCTCCTTCTCGCAGGACCTGCACCACGAGGCCGAACTGGCCGTGGTCATCGGCCGGATGTGCCGCGAGGTCCCGCGCGAGCGCGTCAAGGACGTCATCCTCGGCTACACCTGCGCCAACGACGTCACCGCCCGCGACGTCCAGAAGCGCGAGAAGCAGTGGGCGCGAGCCAAGGGCTTCGACACCTCGTGCCCGCTGGGCCCCTGGGTGGAGACGGATCTCGACCCGTCCGACCTCACGATCCAGTGCACGGTCAACGGCCAACAGCGCCAGCTGGGCCGTACGAGCGAGATGATCCACCCCATCGAGGATCTGATCGTCAACATCTCCGAGGCCATGACGCTGCTCCCCGGCGACGTGATCCTCACGGGCACCCCGGCAGGGGTCGGCCCCCTCGGTGTCGGCGACGAGGTCGCCGTCACCATCGAAGGCATCGGCACTCTCACCAACAAGGTGATCAAGCGTGGCTAACGCGAACGTCCGCGTACGTTTCTGTCCCTCGCCGACCGGTAACCCCCATGTGGGCCTGGTCCGCACCGCCCTGTTCAACTGGGCGTTCGCCCGGCACACCGGCGGCACCATGGTCTTCCGCATCGAGGACACCGACGCGGCCCGCGACTCCGAGGAGTCCTACAACCAGCTGCTCGACTCCCTGCGCTGGCTCGGCCTCGACTGGGACGAGGGCCCCGAGGTGGGCGGCCCCCACGCGCCGTACCGCCAGTCGCAGCGCATGGACCTCTACAAGGACGTCGCGCAGAAGCTCATCGACGGCGGCTACGCGTACTACTGCTACTGCTCGACGGAGGAGCTGGACACCCGCCGTGAGGCGGCCCGCGCCGCCGGAAAGCCGTCCGGCTACGACGGTCACTGCCGTGTGCTGACCGCCGAGCAGGCCGAGACGTACCGGGCCGAGGGCCGGGAGCCGATCGTCCGCTTCCGGATGCCCGACGAGCCGATCACCTTCACGGACCTGGTCCGCGGCGAGCTGACCTTCACCCCGGAGAACGTCCCGGACTACGGCATCGTCCGCGCCAACGGGGCGCCCCTCTACACGCTGGTGAACCCGGTCGACGACGCCCTGATGGAGATCACCCACGTCCTGCGCGGCGAGGACCTGCTGTCCTCGACCCCGCGGCAGGTCGCCCTCTACAAGGCGCTGATCGAGCTGGGCATCGCCAAGGAGATCCCGTCCTTCGGGCACCTGCCGTACGTGATGGGCGAGGGCAACAAGAAGCTCTCCAAGCGCGACCCGCAGTCGTCCCTGAACCTCTACCGCGAGCGCGGCTTCCTGCCCGAGGGGCTCCTCAACTACCTCTCCCTGCTGGGCTGGTCGCTCGCCCCCGACCGCGACATCTTCTCGCTGGACGAGATGGTGGCGGCCTTCGACATCGCGGACGTGAACCCGAACCCGGCCCGCTTCGACCTGAAGAAGGCCGAGTCGATCAACGCCGACCACATCCGGCTGCTGGACCCGAAGGCCTTCGTCGAGGCCTGCGGCCCGTGGCTGAAGGCCCCGGGCGCCCCCTGGGCGCCGGAGGACTTCGACCAGGCGGCGTGGGAGGCCATCGCCCCGCACGCCCAGACGCGCCTGACCGTCCTCTCGGACATCACCCAGAACGTGGACTTCCTCTTCCTGCCGGAGCCGGTCGAGGACGAGGCGTCCTGGACCAAGGCGATGAAGGAGGGCTCCGACGCGCTTCTGAAGACGGCCCGCGAGAAGCTCGCCGCCGCCGACTGGAACGCGGAGGCCCTCAAGGCCGCCGTCCTCGCCGCAGGCGAAGAGCACGGCCTCAAGCTCGGCAAGGCCCAGGCCCCGGTCCGCGTCGCCGTCACCGGCCGCACGGTCGGCCTCCCCCTCTTCGAGTCCCTCGAGGTACTGGGCCGCGAGAAGACCCTGGCCCGCGTGGACAGGGCTTTGGAGAAGCTCACCGCGTAGAACCAAGGACTGTGCCGACCAGTTGGCGGTTCCCCGGGGGAAGGGCTGCGACTTCGGCTGCGAGGGCAGGCGGGGCCAGGCTGGGCGCCAAGCCCAGCCCACCCCCGCCTGCCCTCGCAGCCCGCCCCGCCTGGTGCCATTCTGATGGTGTGGGCGCCTTGCCTCGAGGCGGCGGGATTCAGGCATGGCTCCGTCCGAAGCCTGCATCACGGCCGTCTGCTTTCTTCCGGGCCTCTGCCTGCCAGTGCGCTGGGTGTGGAGGGGAGGTCGGGTGACGACATGCGCGATGACGGCGGTGCCGGTGCCGGGCTCCCCAGGCCGAGGGCGGACCTGGCCGGGGCGGTCCAGGCCAGTCCACGCCCTTCGGAGCCGCAGCCGGGCATGAAGGACCAGGTCCTGGTCTTCGCCGGGGTCCTGCTGAGCGCTGTCTACGCACTGGCCGGCAAGGACGACAGGCTGCGGCTGCTCGACCTCGCCGAGAGGAGCGAGCGGAACGCGAGCACTCCGGCCCGGTACGGGCCGCCCGAGAGTTACCCCCTGTCCGGTCGCTCTCCCGCCGCCGACGCGTTCCGCGCGGGCCGCCCCATGTGGTGGGACGCCGCCGAACTCGACAGGTACCGCGAGACGGAGAACGGCTCGGAGACCTCGGAGACGCCGGCCGCTCCGACCGGCGCGTCGCTGGGTGTGGTGCCCCTCGCGACGAACGGCAGGCGCCTCGGCTGTCTCCTTGTCGTCGGCGACACCGCGGACGGCTTCGCTCCCGAGCAGCGCAACTTCCTGGAGCTGTACGCCGAAGAGGTCGCCGCCGGACTCGAAGCGGCCGCCGAACCGAGCGGCCAGGGCCCGGGCGGCGGGCGGGGCCCGATCGGCCAGGGCCCGGGCGGACAGGGCACATCCGGCCAGGGCCCGGGCGGCCGAGCCCGCGGTGGCGAAGGTCCGGAGAACGGGCCCCCGGGCCGCGGGAGCCCAGACAGCGCAGGCCCGAGCACCACGGACACCGGCGGCCCCAGCCGCGGCGGCCCCAGCGCCGGTGGCCCCGGCCCCGGCGGCCCCGGCCCCGGCGGCACCCCGGCCGGCGGCCCCCCGGTCGGCACCCCCGTCACACCACGACCGCTGCTGGGCCCGGCCCTGGACCGTCTGGGCATCGGCTCGTTCACCCTGGCGCCGGCCTCGGGCCGTATCGATGCGGACGCACGCGTGCTGGAGCTGGTCGGCGTCGCCCCCGACGACTTCGACGGCAGGGTGGAGACCCTGCTCGCGCAGACCGTCCCCGAGGACCTGCCCGCGCTCATGTCGGTCGTCGAACCGCGGCAGGCCGCCGGCGGCCGGGAACTGGACTTCCGCATCCGCCGCCCCAGCGGCGAACTGCGCTGGCTGCGCCTGAGCTGCCGGGTCCCGGCCGGCAGCGACCGGGGGCCGGGCCGGGTGCCGGAGCAGGTCCTCGGCGTGGTCGCCGACGCCTCCTCGCTGCGCACCGCCACCGACGAGGTCTCCCGGGTGCAGCGGCTGGCCGCCTCACTCGCCGACGCGATGTCCGTCCGGGACGTCAGCCGCGTGGTGGCCATCGCCCTGCGCGAGCCGCTGGGAGCGGACCGGGTCGCACTCGCCGGGCTCGAGGCCGACAGACTGGTGGTCACCGTCCTCGACCCGCCGGAGCCCAGCGCCTGGCCCGACGTCTGGCGCTCCGAATGGCGCTCCGAGTGGCCCGACGCACCGCTGCACGCCCTGCCCACGCTGCAGAGCGCACTGCGCGACGGCCGTACCAGCCTCTGGCCCGCGGGCATCGAGCTCGAACCGGGCCTCGCGGGCGTCGGCCCCGGCGGGCTCGCCGTACTGCCGCTCCTGGCCGAGGGCCGGGTGGCGGGCGTCTGCCTCGTCGGCTGGGACGAGCCGCACGAGTTCGTCCCCGAGGAACGGTCCCTGCTCACCGCGACCGCGGGGCTGGTCGGACAGGCCCTGATGCGCGCGCAGACATACGACGCCGAGCAGGAGCTCGCCACGACGCTCCAGCGCAGCCTGCTGCCGCGCAGACTCCCGGACCTGCCCGGCGGGGTCGCCGTCGCCCGCTATCTGCCCGCCAGGCGAGGGCTGCAGGTGGGCGGCGACTGGTACGACGTCATCTCGCTCTCCGACCGCCATGTGGCGCTGGTCATCGGGGACGTGCAGGGACACAGCGCCGCCGCCGCGACGATCATGGGCCAGATCCGTACGGCGATCAGGGCCTACGCCGTGGAGGGCCACCCGCCCGACGTCGTCGTCTCGCACGCCAACCGGCTGCTCGTCGGCATGGAGACCGATCTTTTCGCCACCTGCTGCTACGTCGACCTGGACATCGAGGAGGGCAACGCCTGGTTCGTCCGGGCGGGCCATCTGCCACCGCTGCTGCGCAACCCGGACGGCAGCACCGAGGAGATGACCGTCGAGGGCGGACTGCCGCTGGGCGTGCTCGCCGACGCCGAGTACCCCATGACCATGGCCGGACTGACCCCGGGCACGCTCCTCGTCATGGCGACGGACGGCCTGGTCGAGTCCTCGAGCCTGCCGCTGGACGAGGGCCTGCTCCGCTTGCACGAGGTCCTCTCCACCACCGATCCGTCCGATGCCGGGCGCGTGGCCGACGAGCTCCTCGGCGACCGCAGCCGGCGGGAGGACGACGTGGCGCTGCTGCTGATGCGCTACGACGGCCTGAAGGTACGCCCGATCCGGGTCGGCTGGACCGTATGGCGGCTGCCCGACGCCGTCATGCACGCGCGCCGGTTCACCGCCCGCACCATGCGGTCCTGGAACCTCGCCGAGGAGGCCGACGTGGTGCTGCTCGTCGTCTCCGAGCTGGTCACCAACGCGCTGGTGCACACCCACGGCGCGGTGCGCCTCGACCTCACGCTCGCCGGGGACCGGCTTCGGGTCGCCGTGAGCGACACGTCTCCGCGCGCGCCGGCCAAGCCGGTGATCGTGGACTGGGAGTCGACCGGCGGCCGCGGGCTGCTCCTCGTCGAGGCCATGTCCGCATGTTGGGGATCGGTACCGGTCAGCGGCGGCAAGCAGGTGTGGAGCGAGATCGTTCTGGCGACGGGCGCGAACCCGTGCGCGGATGGCGGACCGGCTGCGGAACCCCTCGGCGTGCGACCGTCCCGAGGACCCTGACCGGGCCGTCTCCCAAGGACACTGGGAGGTCTCTTTCGATGAAGACCTACGTGCGGGAAGCCGCCGCCGCCGTCGCCGCGCTGTCGATGGCCGTGGCCCTTGCCGCCTGCGGAGAGGGCAATGGCGACTCCGCCGACGGGGCGGACGACGGCCTGAAGATAGGGCTGCTGCTGCCGGACGCCACCACCGCCCGCTGGGAGATGGACGACAGGCCGCTGCTCGAGAAGAAGATCAAGGAACTCTGCGCCGAGTGCACGGTGGAGCACGCCAACGCCAAGGGCGACGTGGCCGCCCAGCAGCAGCAGGTCGACTCCATGATCATCAAGGATGTCGACGTGATCGTCCTCGCCGCCGTCGACGCCAAGGCGCTGCACCCCGCCGTGCAGAAGGCGGACGACGCGAACATCCGGGTGGTCGCCTACGACCGCCTCGCCGAGGGCCCGATCTCGGGATACGTCTCCTTCGACGGCGAGGAGGTCGGCCGACTCCAGGGCCGGGGGCTCCTCGACGCGATGGGCGACAAGGCGAACGGCGGCCAGATCGTCATGATGAACGGCGACCCGACCGACCCCAACGCGGCCGCCTTCAAGAGGGGCGCGCTGTCCGTGCTCCGGGACAAGGTGAAGATCGCCAAGATGTACGACACCCCCGGGTGGACGTCGGAGCACGCCCACACCAACATGGCCGGGGCCATCTCCAGCCTCGGTGCGGGCAACATCGACGGCGTCTACTCCGCCAACGACGGTCTCGCCGCCGGCGTCGTATCCGCCCTCAAGGCCAACAAGATCACCCCGCTGCCGCCGGTCACCGGCCAGGACGCGGAACTCGGGGGCGTACAGCGCATCGTCAGCGGAGACCAGTACATGAGCGTCTACAAGCCGTTCGGGCCCGAGGCCGCCGCCGGCGCCGAGATGGCCGTCGCACTGTCCCGCGGCGAAAGCCTCGACGGCATCGCCCAGCACACGGTCAGCAGCCCCACCGCGCAGGCGGTCCCGGCCGTCCTGCTCACCCCGATCTCGCTGACCGTCGACAACATCAAGGACACCGTGGTCAAGGACGGCGTCTACACGATCGACCAGATCTGCACCCCGAAGTTCAAGGCTGCCTGCGACAAGGCCGGACTGACCTGACAGGGCCGGCCGCCGCGGGGCCGGACCCCGAAGAAGGAGATGGTTTCCGTGCCGGCTCCACCCCTGCTGGCGTTGCGCGGCGTCTCCAAGCGCTTCGGCGCCATCCATGCGCTCAGCGACGTCGAGCTGGAGATCCATGGCGGTGAGGTCATCGCCCTGGTGGGCGACAACGGCGCGGGCAAGTCGACCCTCGTCAAGGTCATCGCGGGTGTCAGCCCCGCCGACAAGGGCGTCATCGAGTGGCAGGGCGGGATCGTCCAGGTCAGGCGCCCGCACGACGCCCAGGAACTCGGCATCGCGACCGTGTACCAGGACCTCGCGCTCTGCGACAACCTCGACGTGGTCGGCAACCTCTTCCTCGGCCGCGAGATCCACCGCGTCGGAGTCCTCGACGAGGTGGAGATGGAGCGCCGCGCCAGCGAACTGCTGCACACCCTGTCGATCCGGATCCCGAACCTGCGCCTGCCCGTCGCCTCGCTCTCCGGAGGCCAGCGTCAGGCCGTCGCGATCTCCCGCTCACTGCTCGGCGTACCCAAGCTCCTGCTGCTCGACGAGCCCACCGCGGCCCTGGGCATCGAGCAGACATCGCAGGTCCTCGACCTCATCGACCAGCTGCGCGACCGCGGCCTCGGCGTCCTGCTCATCAGCCACAACATGGGCGACGTCAAGGCCGTCGCCGACCGGGTCGCGGTGCTGCGCCTCGGCCGCAACAACGGCTTCTTCGACGTCAACACCACGTCCCAGGAACAGGTCATCTCCTCGATCACCGGCGCCACGGACAACGCCGGGAAGGCCCGTACGGTGCGCACGGGGGAGGCGTGGCTGTGATGCGGAGAGAAACCTTCCGGAGCGCCGAGCCGGGCAGGACGGCCGACGGCACCGAGGCCCCGAAGCCCGCCGCTGCGGGCCGGCGACCGCTCGTTCGCCGACAGGACGTCGGGCGGGTCGTCGGCGACTTCCGGCGCAGGCTCCGCGACGGAGAACTCGGTTCGCTCCCCGTCGTGCTCGGACTCGTCCTGATCTGGATCATCTTCCAGAGCCTCAACGAGAACTTCCTCTCACCCCGCAACCTGTCCAACCTCAGCGTGGACATCGTCGGCACCGGCCTGATCGCGGTCGGCATCGTGTTCGTGCTGCTGATCGGGGAGATCGACCTGTCGGTCGGCTCGGTCAGCGGTCTCGCGGCGGCCCTGTTCGCCGTACTCAACGTCCACCGCGGCGTCCCCGAGTGGCTCGCCGTCATCCTCGCGGTGCTCGCCGGCACGATGGCCGGAGTCGTCCACGGGTTCTTCTTCGCCAAGGTCGGCGTGCCCTCGTTCGTCGTCACCCTCGCGGGCCTGCTGGGCTGGAACGGGCTGATGCTCTACGTCCTGGGCGAGAGCGGCACCATCAGCATCGACGACCAGGGCCTGGTGGCCAAGCTGACCAGCTACTACTTCGCCGACCCGGCCGTCGCGTACGGTCTGGCGGTGCTGGGCACGGCCTGGTTCTTCCTCGCCTCCTACCGCGACAGCCGGCGCCGCAAGGCCAGCGGAATGGAGTCCCGCTCGCTCGGCCACCTCGGCTTCCGCACCGGCGTCATCGCGGTGATCACCCTCGCCGCGGCCTACGTCCTCAACCAGTTCCAGGGCCTGCCGCTCGCTCTCCTGATCTTCCTCCTCGTCGTCATCGGCCTGGACTACCTCCTGCGCCGGACGCGGTACGGGCGGCAGGTGTTCGCGCTGGGCGGCGGCGTCGAGGCGGCCCGCCGCGCCGGCATCAGCGTCGTGGCCGTACGGATCTCGGTGTTCATGGTGTCGGGGACGATGGCCGCGATCGGCGGCTTGTTCCTGGCATCCCGGATCACCTCGGCGAGCCAGACCTCCGGCTCCGGCATCCTGCTCATGAACGCCATCGCGGCGGCCGTCATCGGCGGCACCAGCCTGTTCGGCGGACGCGGCACGACCTGGTCCGCCCTGCTCGGCATGCTGGTCATCCAGTCGATCGCCTCGGCCATGGCACTCATGGGCGTCCCGGCCGCGGTCCAGTTCATGATCACGGGCGGCGTCCTGCTCATCGCCGTGGTCATCGACTCGCTGTCCCGACGCTCCCAGGAGGCCCACGGCCGGGCATGACGGCCGGGCTTGAGGGGCGGGCTCGGACGAATACGGTCGTCCCACGCCGATCAAAGCCGTGCTCTGGGACATCGACACTGCGTTTTTCGGGGGCTGACCCCCGAACCCCCAGCCGGAAGCGCGGTTGCCGGTACCGTCGTCCCATGCCGATCAAAGCCGTGCTCTGGGACATCGACGACACGATCTTCGACTACGCGGGCGCGGACACCGCCGGTATGCACGCGCATCTGCTCGCCGAGGGGGCGCTGGCCCGGTATGAGACGGCGGAGCGCGCCCTCGGCCTGTGGAGGGAGATCACCGAGCGCCACTGGGCACGCTTCGGCGCGGGCGAGGTCGACTTCCTCACCCAGCGCCGCGACCGTGTGCGGGACTTCTTCGCGGCGGACCTGGACGATGCCGAGGCCGACGCCTGGTTCGAGCGCTACCTGGGCCACTACGAGGCCGCCTGGTCGCTCTTCCCGGACACCCTGCCCACCCTGGACGCGCTCGCCGGCCGCTACCGACACGCCGTACTGTCCAACTCCGCCGCCATGCACCAGGAACGCAAACTGCGCGTCCTCGGCGTACGCGACCGCTTCGAGGCCATGCTCTGCGCCGTGGAGCTCGGCGTCTCCAAACCGGCCGCTGAGGCGTTCCATGCAGGATGCGCGGCACTCGCGCTGGAACCCGCGGAGATCGCCTACGTCGGGGATCAGCCGGAGATCGACGCCCGCGGCGCCCGCGACGCCGGACTGCTCGGTATCTGGCTCGACCGGACCGGCGTCGACCTGCCGACGCCGACCGGCGTGCACCGGATCACAAGCCTGGCGGAGCTTCCCGCACTGCTGGCCGATACCCGTTTTGGAGCGCCGTCCACCTTCGGGTAATGTTCTTCCTGCGCCGCCCGAGCGGGCCGAGAGGCCGGACGGGAAGCGCACACCGAATGAACCCCCTGTCGGGGGTTGAATTTTGGTGGGGTATGGTGTAATTGGCAGCACGACTGATTCTGGTTCAGTTAGTCTAGGTTCGAGTCCTGGTACCCCAGCTCGCAGTGCCCGTCTCCGTAGAGACGCCTGCAAAGCCCCCGTTGTGTAGCGGCCTAGCACGCTGCCCTCTCAAGGCAGTAGCGCCGGTTCGAATCCGGTCGGGGGTACTGATCCATCCCGCATGATCAATCGGGTAGCTCCCGTTGATCCAGCGGTGACAACACCCGGCGACACGTCGGGTGGGATCGCCAAGGCCCCCGTTGTGTAGCGGCCTAGCACGCCGCCCTCTCAAGGCGGTAGCGCCGGTTCGAATCCGGTCGGGGGTACAAACTGGTCTAAACCACATTGGTCTATGGTGTAATTGGCAGCACGACTGATTCTGGTTCAGTTAGTCTTGGTTCGAGTCCAGGTAGACCAGCTCGGATCTGCGGAAACGCAAGATCCTCGCCCCCGTTGTGTAGCGGCCTAGCACGCCGCCCTCTCAAGGCGGTAGCGCCGGTTCGAATCCGGTCGGGGGTACACAGGGCGATGGGCCCTCCGTTTCGGCGGAGGGCCCATCGGCGTTCACGGCGTTCGGCATCCCGTACTGTCCTGCATCCCTTACCGGCCGGGCGACTTGGCGGCGGCGGGTGGGGGTCGGCGTAGTGATCGCGGGCTGCCGCGGCGCTGAGGCGGCCCGCCGATCTGTGCGGGTGAGACGGGTGTTACTGGTGATGGTGCAGGGTCAGCCGGAGCGGCGCAGGGCCTCGGAGAGGCGGGCGGCCGCGTCGATGACCGCCTGGGCGTGCATACGGCCCGGGTGGCGGGTCAGGCGCTCGATCGGTCCGGATACCGAGACGGCGGCGACCACGCGGTTGGACGGCCCGCGGACGGGCGCCGACACCGAGGCCACGCCCGGCTCGCGCTCGCCGATCGACTGGGCCCAGCCCCTGCGGCGTACGCCCGAGAGGGCCGTGGCCGTGAAGCGGGCGCCCTGGAGGCCGCGGTGCAGGCGCTCCGGCTCCTCCCAGGCCATCAGGATCTGGGCCGACGAGCCGGCCTTCATCGTGAGGGTCGAGCCGACCGGGACCGTGTCCCTGAGGCCGGAGAGGCGCTCCGCGGCGGCGACGCAGATGCGCATGTCGCCCTGGCGGCGGTAGAGCTGCGCACTCTCGCCCGTCACGTCGCGCAGATGTGTCAGTACGGGTCCGGCCGTGGCCAGCAGGCGGTCCTCGCCCGCCGCCGCCGCCAGCTCGGACAGGCGCGGGCCGAGGATGAACCGGCCCTGCATGTCCCTCGCCACCATCCGGTGGTGTTCCAGTGCCACGGCGAGGCGGTGTGCCGTGGGTCGTGCGAGCCCTGTCGCCGCGACCAGCCCGGCGAGGGTGGCCGGACCGGACTCCAGGGCGCTCAAAACAAGAGCAGCCTTGTCGAGAACGCCGACGCCGCTAGAGTTGTCCATGCAACGATATTCGCGTCTCACTCTGTGAAACGCAAGTTCAATTTTCCGGGGAACTTGCGACTCTGGAGTGGCAGCGGCCCGGCGACCGACGGGCCTTAGGCCGACGTCCTCCCCACTCTTCGCCGAGCGGGGGCACCCCCAGGGGTAAGGGCGGAGGCGCTCACATCTCTAGTTGGGTCTGCGGCAACGCCGACCGGAGGGAAAGCGATGGGTAGGACACTCGCGGAGAAGGTCTGGGACGACCATGTCGTCCGGCGCGCCGAGGGCGAGCCCGACCTCCTCTTCATCGATCTGCACCTGCTGCACGAGGTGACCAGCCCCCAGGCCTTCGACGGCCTTCGCAAGAGCGGTCGCCAGGTGCGCAGGCTCGACCTGACCATCGCCACCGAGGATCACAACACCCCGACCCTCGACATCGACAAGCCGATCGCGGACCCCGTCTCCCGCGCCCAGCTGGAGACCCTGCGCAAGAACTGCGCCGAGTTCGGCGTGCGGCTGCACCCGCTCGGCGACATCGAGCAGGGCGTCGTCCACGTGGTCGGCCCGCAGCTGGGCCTGACCCAGCCCGGCACGACCGTCGTCTGTGGTGACTCGCACACCTCCACCCACGGCGCTTTCGGTGCGCTGGCGTTCGGTATCGGCACCTCGCAGGTCGAGCACGTGCTGGCCACCCAGACGCTGCCGCTGGCCCGCCCGAAGACCATGGCCATCACGGTCGAGGGCGAGCTGCCCGAGGGCGTCACCGCCAAGGACCTGATCCTGGCGATCATCGCCAAGATCGGTACGGGCGGCGGCCAGGGCTACATCCTGGAGTACCGCGGCTCCGCCATCGAGAAGCTCTCGATGGAGGCCCGGATGACCATCTGCAACATGTCCATCGAGGCCGGTGCGCGCGCGGGCATGATCGCCCCCGACGAGACCACCTTCGAGTACATCAAGGGCCGCGCCCACGCCCCTGAGGGCGAGGACTGGGACGCCGCCGTCCAGTACTGGAAGACGCTGAAGACGGACGACGACGCGGTCTTCGACGCCGAGGTCGTCATCGACGCCAACTCTCTGTCGCCGTTCGTCACCTGGGGTACCAACCCCGGCCAGGGCGCGCCCCTGTCGGCGAACGTCCCCGACCCGGCTTCGTACGAGGACGCTTCGGAGCGCCTGGCCGCCGAAAAGGCCCTGGAGTACATGGGGTTGACCGCCGGACAGCCGCTGCGCGACATCAAGGTCGACACCGTCTTCGTAGGCTCCTGCACCAACGGCCGTATCGAGGACCTGCGTGCGGCCGCCGCGATCGTCGAGGGCCGCAAAGTCGCCGACGGCGTACGGATGCTGGTCGTGCCCGGCTCTGCGCGGGTCGGTCTGCAGGCCGTCGAGGAGGGCCTGGACGTGGTCTTCAAGGAGGCCGGCGCCGAATGGCGGCACGCGGGCTGCTCCATGTGCCTGGGCATGAACCCCGACCAACTCGCGCCCGGTGAGCGTTCCGCGTCCACCTCCAACCGCAACTTCGAGGGCCGGCAGGGCAAGGGCGGCCGTACGCACCTGGTCTCGCCCCAGGTCGCCGCCGCCACCGCGGTCCTGGGCCACCTGGCTTCGCCCGCCGACCTGTCCGACGCCCCCGTCACCGCCGGAGTCTGATCTGTCATGGAAGCTTTCACCACGCACACCGGCCGGGCCGTCCCGCTGCGCCGCAGCAACGTCGACACCGACCAGATCATCCCCGCCCACTGGCTGAAGAAGGTCACCCGCGACGGGTTCGAGGACGGGCTCTTCGAGGCCTGGCGCAAGGACTCCGAGTTCGTGCTGAACCGCCCCGAGCGGGAGGGCGCCACGGTGCTGGTCGCGGGCCCCGACTTCGGTACGGGATCCTCGCGCGAGCACGCCGTCTGGGCACTGCAGAACTACGGCTTCAAGACCGTCATCTCCTCGCGGTTCGCCGACATCTTCCGCGGCAATTCGCTCAAGAACGGCCTGCTCACGGTGGTTCTGGAGCAGAAGATCGTGGATGCCCTGTGGGAGCTGACCGAGCAGGACCCGACGGCGGAGATCACCGTCGACCTCGAGGCCCGCGAGGTGCGCGCCGAGGGCATCACCGCCGCCTTCGAGCTGGATGAGAACTCCCGCTGGCGGCTGCTGAACGGCCTCGACGACATCAGCATCACGCTGCAGAACGAGGACGACATCGCGGCGTACGAGGCGAAGCGTCCCTCGTACAAGCCGCAGACGCTCCAGGTGTGAGGCCCACCCGGGCCTGAGGCCCGTACCGGCCGGTTCACCCCCGGCCGGGACCGCTTCCGGCCCCCGCGCAGCACCCTCGATGTACCCCCGACCGTTCACGGTTGGGGGTACATCTGTATGCGCGTTTCCGAGGCTCTCCGGAGCCTGCCGGGGCCCTGCGGACGGTGCCAACTCCCCCTGCGAATAAGGGGAGTAGAGACGGCTTCCACGGGAAAGGCGGTGCTTGTGAGGAGGTGCCGGAAAAGGGGCTCGGCAGGGTAGTTGCCCCCTGCGGAGGCGACAACTCGCCCCAGATGGCACAATCGGTGCATGGATCGCGACAGCCAACTCGAGCTCTACGAGGCGGTCGCGGCCCAGCTGAAGGAAGCGCACGCAAGGGTGCGCGCACTGCAAGTCCCGGAGGGCGTACGGATGGCGCTGACCCGGAAGCTGCTGGTCATTACGGCCGCGGCCAAGCACGATCTCGCCGATGCGGCAAGGCGTCTGGAGCGATTGACGGCGGACCTCGACGCGGGTCGATTCCCCGAAGACGTCTGAGCATCAAGCCCCAACTCCACGACGCCGAGTTCGTTGCGGCACAAGGGTGATTAGCCCGTTTCGTGTTTGATTTGCGGTATATATCTGCCTAACGTGCGAAAAAGCTTGAACACTTTCGTTCCGGCGATGTCTCCGAAGGGGAAGACGTGAACAAGGCGCAGCTCGTAGAAGCGATTGCCGACAAGGTCGGCGGGCGTCAGCAGGCCGCCGACGCCGTCGACGCGGTACTCGATGCCATCGTCCGTGCTGTCGTCGGCGGTGAGCGGATTTCTGTCACCGGCTTCGGCTCGTTCGAGAAGGTCGACCGGCCGGCCCGGTACGCCCGCAACCCGCAGACCGGAGAGCGTGTGCGGGTCAAGAAGACCTCTGTTCCGCGCTTCCGTGCGGGTCAGGGGTTCAAGGACCTGGTGAGCGGCACCAAGAAGCTGCCCCGCGGTGGCGAGGTGGCGGTCAAGAAGGCCCCCAAGGGCAGCCTCCAGGTCGGAGCGGTCGCGAAGAAGGCCGCTACCAAGAAGGCCGCCGCCAAGAAGACGACGGCGCGCAAGGTCACGGCGAAGAAGGTCACGCCTGCGAAGAAGGCCGCGCCCACCAAGGCCGCGGCGAAGAAGACCACCGCGAAGAAGGCCGCGCCCGCCAAGGCTGCGGCGAAGAAGACCACGGCGAAGAAGACCACCGCCAAGAAGACGGCGGCCAAGAAGACCGCGCCTGCCAAGAAGGCGCCGGCCAAGAAGTCCACGGCGCGCAAGACCACCGCCAAGAAGGCCACTGCTCGCTGACGGGCACTGGGTATTCACCCACCACGCACCGGGCCGAGCTCCCCCTGGGAGCCCGGCCCGCGGTCTGTTCTGGTCAGAGTGTGGCCAGTGTGATCAGTGTGATGCGGCGGGCCTCGCCCTCTCCCTCCACCTCGATCCGCACGCGCTGGCCCGGCCGCAGCAGCCGGAGGCCGCCCGCGTCGAATGCCGGTGCGTCGAAGGGCACCGGTGTGCCGTCGTCCAGCAGCACACTGCCGCTGCGCGTTTCGGGGTCGTACGTGTACGAGGTCGCCTGCATGAGGGAAGCGTAGGCGACTTGGGGCGGGGGACCGCGGGCCGGCTCAGTCCGCGATCAGCAGCCGGGCGGCGGCCGCGGCCGTGCGCGGGCCGACGCCGAGCGCCAGGGCGGCCCGCAGATCGTCGCCGGTGTCCACGTCCCGGCGCACCGAGTCCACGCCGGCGAGACCGAGTTCCGCCGCCCCGGACGCCGCGTGCCGGGCACGTGATTCGCCGCCGAATGCGGGGAGCAATTCCGTGCCGGGTAGTGCCGACAGCAATGTGGTGCCGATGCCTGCCGCATCCGGGAGAAAAGCCCGGGGAAACAGCGCGGCGGCCGCCAGGACCCGGGCCAATTCCGTGCTGCGCAGCGCGGGGAGGTCCGCGTTGAGAGCGGCGACGGGGGCGCACGCGCGGGCCGCGCGCGCCGCCGCGGCTCCGTGCGCCAGGGCGGCGTTGAGGCCCGCACCGGGAGCATCCGGCACGATGCGGGCACCGAGCTCCGCGAGCTCCCGTCCGGCGAGGCCGTCGTCCGTGACGACCACCACATCCAGTACCGCGGGACAGGCGGCTGCGGCCGCCACGGTGTCCTGGGCGAAGGCGAGGGCGAGGGACGGCCGCAGGCCCTCGCCGGCCGCGCCCGAGAGTCTGCTCTTGGCCAGCACCAGGGGTTTCAGCGGTATCACCAGGGTCCACTGCACCAGCGTTCCGTCCCTTCGTTCCGGGCCCATTGTGGCCTGCAGTGCAGCGGTGGCCGCGCCGAGGTCGAGGGTGGTGCACCGGTCCGGCAGGAGGGGGACGGCGGATCGGCACCGGGGGAGAGGGAAGCGGACCGGATCGGCGTGCAGACGACGGCGGCGCGGATATGACGTAAGCCATGCCCCGGCGGACGCGGGGAAGGGTGGGCGTACCGTGTTCTCGACAGACCGGCGGCCTGGAGCGACACTTGTGCGGCCGACCAGGTCCGGAGAGGAAGGTGTCCGAGTGTCCCGCCGCAGAATCGGCTTCTGGTACCGCCTGGCAGCGGTAATCTGCAAACCGCCGCTAGTGGTTCTGATCAAGCGGGACTGGCGCGGAATGGAGAATATTCCGGCCGATGGCGGATTTATCACGGCGGTGAACCACAATTCCCATGTGGACCCGTTCGCGTATGCCCATTTCCAGTACAACACGGGTCGTGTTCCGCGATTCCTGGCCAAGCACGGCCTTTTCAAAAAGGGCTTCGTGGGCGCCATGATGCGCGGCACCGGACAGATCCCCGTCTACCGCGAGAGTACGGACGCGCTCAGCGCCTTCCGGGCCGCCATCGACGCCGTCGAGCGGGGTGAGTGTGTCGCGTTCTACCCCGAGGGCACCCTCACCCGCGATCCCGACCTGTGGCCGATGACCGGCAAGACCGGCGCCGCCCGCGTCGCTCTGAAGACGAAGTGCCCGGTCATCCCCGTGGCCCAGTGGGGCGCCAACCTGGTGCTTCCGCCGTACGCCAAGAAGCCGAACCTGAGGCCCCGCAAGACCCACCAGGTGCTTGCCGGACCGCCCGTGGACCTCTCGCGCTTCTACGACAAGGAGATGACCCCCGAGGTCCTCAAGGAGGCCACCGAGGTCATCATGGCCGCGATCACCGCGCAGCTCGAGGAGCTGCGCGGCGAGAAGGCCCCCGCGACGCCCTACGACCCGCGCACCGTACGGATCGCGCAGCGGCGCAGGGCCGCGGCCGCCGCACGGGGCGAGGTCCCGAGCCAGGCCACGGGCGAATCCGCCGGCGAGGGCGACAGCAGGGCCGCGAGCGCGAGCGGTAACGGCGATGCGGAGGACGGCAAGTGACGAACCCCCTCAAGGCAGCCGTCTTCGGGACCGGCTCCTGGGGCACGGCCTTCGGCATGGTGCTCGCCGACGCCGGGTGCGACGTCACCCTGTGGGGGCGCCGCCCCGAACTCGCGGACGCGGTCAACTCCACGCGTACCAACCCCGACTATCTGCCGGGCGTCGAACTCCCCGAGAACCTGCGGGCCACCACCGACCCGGCCGAGGCCGCGGCCGGCGCCGACTTCACGGTGCTCGCCGTGCCCTCGCAGACCCTCCGCGGCAACCTCGCCGAATGGGCGCCCCTGCTGGCCCCCGACACCGTCCTCGTCTCCCTGATGAAGGGCGTGGAACTGGGCTCCGCGATGCGGATGAGCGAGGTCATCGAGGACGTCACGAAGGTGGGCGCCGAGCGGATCGCCGTCGTCACCGGGCCCAACCTCGCCCGTGAGATAGCCGCCCGCCAGCCCGCCGCCGCGGTGGTCGCCTGCAGCGACGAATCGGTTGCCCAGCGCCTCCAGACCGCCTGCCACACGCCGTACTTCCGGCCGTACACCAACACCGACGTCATCGGCTGCGAACTCGGCGGCGCCGTCAAGAACGTGATCGGACTCGCCGTCGGCATCGCAGACGGCATGGGCCTCGGCGACAACGCCAAGGGCTCGCTCATCACCCGCGGGCTCGCCGAGACGACCCGGCTCGGCCTCGCGATGGGCGCCGACCCCATGACCTTCTCCGGACTCGCGGGCCTGGGCGACCTGGTGGCGACCTGCTCGTCGCCGCTGTCCCGCAACCACACCTTCGGCACCAACCTCGGCAAGGGCATGACCCTGGAGGAGACCATCGCGGTCACCAGGCAGACCGCCGAGGGCGTCAAGTCCTGCGAGTCGGTGCTGGATCTGGCACGCCGGCACGGCATCGACATGCCCATCACGGAGACCGTGGTCGGCATCGTCCACGAGGGAAAGCCGCCCATGGTGGCCCTCAAGGAGCTGATGTCGCGCAGCGCCAAGCCCGAGCGGCGCTGACACACGGTGCTGCGCGCGGCTCCGGCGACCCCTTTGCCGCGCGCAGCATGAAGCCCTGCCGGTGGCCGTACCTCGCACTGCGCCAGGCGGTGGCGACGCTGAGCGACAGCGGTCTGCGGACGCTGACTCGACGACTACCAACAGGTACGCTCATCGCGATATGAGCAGCGAGTACTCCACCCAGAGCCCGGTCCCCTCCACGCCCGGAGGGGAGTCCCGCAAGCCGCGCGTGGCCGTCGTGTTCGGCGGCCGCAGCTCCGAGCACGGCATCTCGGTCGTCACCGCGGGTGCCGTACTGCGCGCCATCGACCGTGCGAAGTACGACGTCCTGCCCATCGGCATCACTCAGGACGGCCGCTGGGCGCTCACCGCCGACGAACCGGAGCGCATGGCGATCACCGACCGCCGCACGCCCAGCGTCGAGCAGCTCGCCGAGTCGCACGAGGGCGGCGTGGTGCTCCCCATGGACCCCGCGAACCGCGAAGTCGTCTACAGCGAGCCCGGTTCGGTGCCCAAGGCGCTCGGCGAGGTCGACGTGGTCTTCCCGGTGCTGCACGGCCCGTACGGCGAGGACGGCACTCTCCAGGGCCTTCTCGAGCTCTCCGGCGTCCCGTATGTGGGTTCGGGCGTGCTCGCCTCGGCCGTCGGCCAGGACAAGGAGTACATGAAGCGGGTGTTCACCTCGTTCGGGCTCAAGGTCGGTCCGTACGTGGTGATCCGGCCGCGCGAGTGGGAGCGCGACGAGTCCAGTGCCCGCAAGAAGATCGTCGACTTCGCCGGCGAGCACGGCTGGCCGCTGTTCGTGAAGCCCGCGCGCGCGGGTTCGTCGATCGGCATCACCAAGGTCGACGACCTCTCCGGCCTCGACGAGGCGATCGCGGAGGCCCAGCGCCACGACCCGAAGGTCCTTGTGGAGGCCGCGGTGCGGGGTCGCGAGATCGAGTGCGGGGTGCTGGAGTTCGAGGACGGCCCGCGGGCCTCCGTGCCCGCCGAGATCCCGCCGCCCGACGCGCACGCGTACTACGACTTCGAGGCGAAGTACATCGACTCCACGCCCGGCATCGTGCCCGCCCCGCTGACGCCCGAGCAGACCGCCACGGTGCAGCGGCTCGCGGTCGAGGCGTTCGACGCGGCCTCCTGCGAGGGGCTCGTCCGCGCGGACTTCTTCCTCACCGAGGACGGGGAGTTCGTCATCAACGAGATCAACACGATGCCGGGCTTCACGCCCATCTCGATGTACCCGCAGATGTGGCAGGCCAGCGGCATCAGCTACCCGGAGCTGGTGGACCGGTTGGTGGAGGCGGCGCTGCGGCGGTCCACCGGGCTGCGCTGAATCGCCCGCTCTCCCGGAGCCTCTAGTCGGCGATCCCTTCGGGGATCGCCTTCTTGATGGCCGGAGCCAGGTCGACGAGGACGGTCGAGCTGTCCCGCTCCTTGTCCACGGTGACCTCGACGTACGCGAGGCGGTTCGCGGTGGTGAAGCGGTACGCCCCGTCGTCCTGCTTCTCCATCAGCCAGTCGACGCCGTTCACGCCGCCGCCGACCGCGTCCGGGTCGCCACCGTCGGCCACCTTCGGATCGATCATCTTCGGAGGCTGGGAGACACCGCAGCGCAGTATGATCGCCGGACTTCCCCAGCCTGCGGTCAGCGCGGAGGCGGGCTCGGGATCGTTGCGGCTCTCTCCGTCCACCTTGGACGGCAGTACCTTGTCCAGGTTCCGGCACAGCTTGGTGACCTTCGCGCCCGGACCGGGAACCGCGGCACGGGCGCCGTCGTCGCTTGAGGAGCAGCCCGCGGTGGCGATCAGCAGTGCGAGAGCGGGCAGGCCGATGAGCCGGTGACGGAAGATGTTCACCGGCCAAGGGTAGACGGGGGCTAGAGGTGCACGACGGGGCAGGTCAGGGTGCGGGTGATGCCGTCCACTTGCTGGACTTTCGCGACCACCATGCGACCGAGGTCGTCGACTGTGTCGGCCTGGGCACGCACGATCACGTCGTACGGTCCGGTCACGTCCTCGGCCTGGATCACCCCCGGAATCTTGGAGATCGTATCGGCGACGGTCGAGGCCTTGCCGACCTCCGTCTGGATCAGGATGTACGCCTGTACCACGGAACCTCCAGGGCGGCCACGAGGATCATGTGGGGAGAAGGGACGCCACGGTATCGCGTCGCTGCTCGCTGCGGGGAGACCCGCGGAGGCTGTGGCGTGCACACAGGTGGTGCACGGACAGCGCAGGTGGGCGGACACGTCGACGGTACCCAGGCCGGTGACGGATCGCGACCGCACACAGGGACGGGGCATTCGGAGTGAACGGGGCTTTCGGGATGAAAGGGCAAGGTGAGACACGGTGAAGGGAACCGTGGGCGAGCTGGGGGAGTTCGGGCTCATCAGGGAGCTCACCGCGCGGCTCACCTCCACCCCCGCTGTGCGGCTCGGGCCGGGTGACGACGCCGCGGTGGTGGCGGCGCCGGACCGCAGGGTGGTGGCGAGTACGGACGTCCTGCTGGAGGGACGCCACTTCCGCCGCGACTGGTCCACGGCGTACGACGTCGGCCGCAAGGCGGCAGCACAGAACCTCGCGGACATCGCCGCTATGGGCGCCGTACCGACCGCATTGCTGCTCGGCCTGGTCGTCCCCGCCGAGCTCCCGGCCGCCTGGCCGGTCGAGCTGATGGACGGGCTGCGGGACGAATGCCAGGTCGCGGGCGCCGCCGTGGTCGGCGGCGACGTCGTACGCGGCGACACCATCACCATCGCGATCACCGCGCTCGGCGACATGCGCAACCACGAGCCGGTGACCCGCGCCGGTGCTCAGCCCGGCGACGTGGTCGCCGTGACCGGCTGGCTCGGCTGGTCCGCTGCCGGGTACGCCGTGCTGTCCCGCGGCTTCCGCTCGCCCCGCGCCTTCGTCGAGGCCCACCGGCGTCCCGAGCCGCCGTACCACGCGGGCCCCGCGGCGGCCGGGCTCGGCGCCACCGCGATGACCGACGTCAGCGACGGCCTGATCGCCGACCTCGGGCACATCGCCGAGGCCAGCAAGGTGCGCATCGACGTCCGCTCCGGCGCGCTCGACATCCCGTCGCAGATGAACGACATCGGGCAGGCCGTCGGCGTCGACCCGCTGCAGTGGGTGCTCACCGGCGGCGAGGACCACGCCATCGTGGCGACGTTCCCGCCGGACGTGAAGCTGCCCGCCCGCTGGAAGGTGATCGGCGAGGTGCTGAACCCCTCAGCGATGCCCCAGGTGACGGTGGACGGGGCGCCCTGGACCAGCAAGGGCGGCTGGGACCACTTCGGGGACATCGAGGGCGGCCGGTAGCGTCGGGCCCATGGACACACCACCCCGGGCGCTTCCCCGCGTGCTCACCGTCGCCGGTTCCGACTCCGGCGGCGGCGCGGGCATCCAGGCCGACCTGAAGACGATGCTCGCCCTCGGTGCCCACGGCATGAGCGTGCTCACCGCCGTGACCGCGCAGAACTCCCTCGGCGTACAAGGCGCTTGGGAGCTGCCGGCCGCGGCCGTGCGCGCCCAGTACCGCAGCGTGGTCGACGACATCGGCGTCCAGGCCGTCAAGACCGGCATGCTGTCGTCGGCCGAACTCGTGGAGACCGTCGCCGAACTCCTCGCGGACACGGACGCCCCGGTGGTCGTCGATCCCGTCGGCATCTCCAAGCACGGCGACTCCCTGCTGGCCGCATCCGCGCTCGACTCGGTCCGTACGAAGCTGCTGCCGACCGCGACCGTCGCCACCCCGAACCTCGACGAAGTGGCCCAACTCACCGGCGTGCGCGTCGAATCGGAGGCCGACATGCGGCGCGCGGCGGCCGCCGTTCTCGCGTACGGGCCGCGCTGGGCGCTGATCAAGGGCGGTCATCTCACCGGTGAGGCGGTGGACGCGGTGGATCTGCTGACGGACGGCTCGGAGGAGCACTGGCTGCGCGCCCCGCGGCTCGACAACCGGCACACGCACGGCACGGGCTGCACCCTCGCCAGCGCGATCGCGTCCGGACTTGCGAAGGGGCAGCCGGTACCGGAGGCGGTCGCGGCGGCCAAGGAGTACGTCACCGGGGCGATCGCCGCCGGGTTCGCGCTGGGGCGCGGGATCGGGCCGGTGGATCACGGGTGGCGGTTCAGGGCCGTGTAGTCGGCACAGGCCTCGTGGCCGGTACAGGGCCTTCGTGGTCGGGTTCAGGCCTCGAAGCCGCCGAGGAGGTCGCCCAGCCTGCTCTCTGGTGCCCGGACGAGGCTTGCCAACACGTCCGCGATGTCCGCGAGTTCGAGGACGCCCGGCTTCTGGAGCGAGCGCGGGCTGCAGACGTGCGGGCTGCAGACGCGGCTTGCCCGGGCCGGTCGCGAAGCGTGTCTCCCTCCGGCGGAACACGCCCAGCGGATGGAGGGATTCGCCGGGGCTGGCGGTCACCGGTCCGGCGAAAACCGGTCAAGGCGCGCCTGACGGCCGCAGGCCGCAGCGGCCGCGGCGCGTCGTGGGAAGCCACCCGCCGCGGGCTGCGTCGGCTCGACGTAGCCGACGTCCCCGTGCGCATGGCCAGGCGTGTACGTCGACTCGATCGCGAGTCAGGTCCTGCCGGGCGTCTGCACGGCAGGACGCGTGGCACACGCGAGGGGTGTGCCGCAGCTGTGCGCGGGCATGCAAAGAGCCGGTCCCACCAGGAGGTGGAACCGGCTTCGCAGCAACCAGCTAGGTGGCCGCGCTAGCACTAACGTCAGCGCGAGACCTTGCCGGCCTTGATGCACGAGGTGCAGACGTTGAGCCGCTTCGGCGTCCGACCGACCACGGCACGCACGCGCTGGATGTTGGGGTTCCAGCGACGAGACGTACGGCGGTGCGAGTGGGAGATGTTGTTGCCGAAGCCCGGCCCCTTGCCGCAGACGTCGCAGTTGGCAGCCACGGGTCACTCCAAAGACTTCAGATGCACTTACGGTGGAAACCCGGCATGCCGGGATCAGTGATCTGAATGGCGTTGCCAGGGGAATAGCCCGATACGTATCGGGCAACCTGAGCAGCATACAACGGCTGCCTCGGTACAACGAAACTACCATGGTCGGCCCGGCCTCCGCCCCGGCCCCTGCCCGCGGCCACCGCCCCGGCCCACTTCCGGAGGGGGGCCGTCCGGGGTCTACGCTGCGTCCCAGTCCAGCTGCTCGACGAGGAGGCGCAGGTGCCGCAGGTGCCGCAGGTGCCGCAGAGGTTCGACGCTGTCGCTGTGCGCGCCTGGTGCGGTCTGGCCCTGGAGGACCTCGGACGGGCTCGCGAGGAGATCGACGCGATCAATGTCTATCCGGTCGCGGACGGTGACACCGGAACCAACCTGTATCTGACCGTCGAGTCGGCCGCCCAGGCCGTCGAGGCGGTGTTCAGGGGCCTAGAACCGCAGCAGCCCTCCATGCCCGAGGCGATGCGCGCGATGGCCCACGGTGCGCTGATCGGGGCCCGCGGGAACTCCGGCACGATCATGGCGCAGCTGCTGCGCGGAATGGCCCAGGTGCTCGCCGCGGGTGCCGTGAACGGCCAGGCCTCGGGGAACGCGGCGAGTGACGACTCTCACGCCGACGGCTCCGGTCTGCGGCTCGCGCTGCGGCGGGCGGCGGAGTCCGCGTACGAGGCCGTGGCGCACCCCGTCGAGGGCACCGTGCTGACGGTGGCGTCCGCGGCGGCGGACGCGGCCGACGGGGCCGAGGGAGACTGCGCGACGGTGGCGCGAGCCGCCTACAAGGGAGCGCGGGCGGCGCTCGACGCTACCCC
Organism: Streptomyces sp. NPDC002896; assembly: GCF_040295225.1. NCBI lineage: Bacteria > Bacillati > Actinomycetota > Actinomycetes > Kitasatosporales > Streptomycetaceae > Streptomyces > Streptomyces sp. NPDC002896. The sequence goes on from NZ_JBEOVA010000008.1 coordinate 274,028, forward strand.
CGGGCAGCTGGCCGTGCTCGGGCAGGCGGGCGTGGTGGATGCGGGCGGGCAGGGCCTCGTGGCGGTCCTCGGCGCGCTCGTCCAGACCTTCACGGGGGAGCCGCCGACGCCGTCGGACGCGCTGCACGCGCGCGTGGGCGGAGTGTCCTCAGCCGCAGACAGGCACGGGAGCGACCCCGGCACGCGCGTGGACGCCGCGGAGGCATGTCCGGACGGCCTGGTGGACGGGGCCGGCCCGGCGTTCGAGGTGATCTACCTGCTGGAGGCCGACGACACGGCCGTGGCCACGCTGCGGACCCGGCTCGACGCCCTCGGGGACTCGCTCGTCGTCGTCGGCGGCGACGGCCTGTGGAACGTGCACGTGCACGTCGACGACGCGGGCGCCGCCGTCGAGGCGGGTGTCGAGGCCGGGCGGCCGTACCGGATCCGCATCACGCACTTCGGGGCGGAGGACGCGCATTCGGCGTCCGCGGCCTCCGCCGCGCTGCCGTCCCGGGAGCGGGTGCAGCGCGCCGTCGTAGCGGTCGTGCCGGGAGAGGGTCTGCGGGTCCTGTACGCCGACTGCGGGGCCGTGACGGTGCCGGTGCGTACGGGGGAGCTGCCCGCGAGCGGGGAGCTCGTCGACGCGATCCGGCACGCCCACGCGCGCGAGGTGGTGCTGCTGCCCAACGACGCCGAACTGCGCCACACCGCTGCGGCGGCAGCGGAGCAGGTCCGCTCGGAGGGCATGCGCGTCGCGCTGATCCCCACGCGCTCCGCTGTCCAGGGCATCGCCGCGCTCGCCGTGCACGAGCCGGACCGCCGCTTCGACGAGGACGTCGTCGCGATGACGTCGGCTGCCGGGGCGACCCGGTACGCCGAGGTAGCCGTCGCCGAGCGGCAGTCGTGGACGATGGCCGGCATCTGCCAGGCCGGCGACATGCTCGGGCTGATCGACGGCGATGTCGCCGTCATCGGCTCCGAGGCCGCGGCCGTCGCGGAAACGGTCCTCGACCGCATGCTGGCCGCGGGAGGCGAGATGGTCACGCTGGTACTCGGCGATGACGTGCCCGACGCGACGGCCGACGGCCTCGAGCAGCACGTACGCGAGAACTATCTGGCCGTCGACACGGTCGTGTACCGCGGCGGCCGGCAGTCGGCGCTGATGCTGATCGGCGTCGAGTAGGCGCCGAGTGGAGTAAGCGTCGAGTAGGTCCGATTCCCCGGTACGTCTACGGCATTGTCAGTGCCGTGGTGTGCAATGGATCTCGTGCCCGTGCTCGAAGAACCCCTGAAGAAAGTGATCGGCCCCGCCACAGCGAAGGTGATGGCCGAGCACCTCGGCCTGCACACGGTCGGCGACCTGCTGCACCACTACCCCCGGCGGTACGCGGAGCGGGGTGAGCTCACGCGCCTCGCCGACCTCCCGCTGGACGAGCACGTCACGGTGGTCGCGCAGGTCGCGAGCGCCCGGATCCTGACGTTCAGAGGCGGCAGCGGCCAGCGGCTCGAGGTGGTCATCACCGACGGCAGCGGCCAGCTGCAGCTGGTCTTCTTCGGCAAGGGTGTGCACAAGCCCCACAAGGACCTGCTGCCCGGCACGCGCGCGATGTTCGCGGGCAAGGTCTCCGTCTTCAATCGCAGGCTGCAGCTGGCCCACCCCGCGTACCAGCTGCTGCGCGGCGGTGAGGACGACGAGACCGTGGACTCGTGGGCCGGAGCGCTCATCCCGATCTACCCGGCCACGGCGAAGCTGGAGTCCTGGAAGATCGCCAAGTCGGTGGACACGGTCCTGCCCAGCGCCCAGGAGGCCGTCGATCCGCTGCCGCCCGCCCTGCGTGAGGGTCGCGGTCTCGTCCCGCTCCCCGAAGCCCTCCTGAAGATCCACCGGCCGTCCACCAAGGCGGACATCGAGGACGCCCGCGCCCGCCTGAAGTGGGACGAGGCGTTCGTGCTCCAGGTCGCCCTGGCCCGGCGGCGGTACGCGGACACCCAGCTCCCCGCCGTGGCCCGCAAGCCCAAGCCGGACGGCCTGCTCACCGCCTTCGACGCCCGGCTGCCCTTCACGCTCACCGAGGGCCAGCAGAAGGTCTCCAAGGAGATCTTCGACGACCTGGCCACCGAGCACCCGATGCACCGTCTCCTGCAGGGCGAGGTCGGTTCCGGCAAGACGATGGTGGCGCTGCGCGCGATGCTCGCCGTCGTCGACGCGGGCGGCCAGGCCGCGATGCTCGCGCCCACGGAGGTCCTGGCCCAGCAGCACCACCGGTCGATCACCGAGATGATGGGCGAGCTCGCCGAGGGCGGGATGCTGGGCGGCGCCGAGCAGGCCACCAAGGTCGTCCTGCTCACCGGTTCCATGGGCGCCGCGGCCCGCCGCCAGGCGCTGCTCGACCTGGTCACCGGCGATGCCGGGATCGTCATCGGCACGCATGCCCTGATCGAGGACAAGGTGCAGTTCCACGACCTCGGCCTGGTCGTGGTCGACGAGCAGCACCGCTTCGGCGTGGAGCAGCGCGACGCCCTGCGCGGCAGGGGCAAGCAGCCCCCGCACCTCCTCGTCATGACCGCCACACCCATCCCGCGCACGGTCGCGATGACGGTCTTCGGCGACCTGGAGACCTCGGTCCTCGACCAGCTTCCCGCCGGACGCTCACCGATCGCCAGCCATGTCGTACCGGCCCAGGACAAACCGCACTTCCTGGCGCGCGCCTGGGAGCGCGTGCGCGAGGAGGTGGGCCAGGGCCACCAGGCGTACGTCGTGTGTCCGCGCATCGGAGACGAGGAGCCGGAGGCCAAGGGCAAGAAGAAGTCGCCCGAGGACGAGGCGGAGAAACGCCCGCCGCTCGCCGTCCTGGACGTCGCCGAGCAGCTCGCCCAAGGCCCCCTGAAGGGCCTCAAGGTGGAGATCCTGCACGGCCGCATGCAGCCCGACGACAAGGACGCCGTGATGCGCCGCTTCGCCGCCGGCGAGGCGGACGTCCTGGTCGCGACGACGGTCATCGAGGTCGGCGTGAACGTCCCGAACGCCACGGTCATGGTGATCATGGACGCGGACCGCTTCGGCGTCTCCCAGCTCCACCAGCTGCGCGGCCGCGTCGGCCGCGGCTCGGCCCCGGGCCTGTGCCTGCTGGTCTCCGAGATGCCCGAGGCCAGCGCGGCCAGGGCCCGGCTGGGCGCCGTCGCGGCCACGCTGGACGGCTTCGAGCTTTCCCGTATCGACCTGGAGCAGCGCCGCGAGGGCGACGTCCTCGGCCAGGCTCAGTCGGGCGTCCGCTCGTCCCTGCGGATGCTCACCGTCATCGACGACGAGGAGATCATCGCCGAGGCCCGCGAGGAGGCGGCAGCCGTCGTCACCCGGGACCCGGAGCTCGAGCACCTCCCCGGCCTGCGCACGGCCCTGGACGCGCTGCTCGACGAGGAGCGCGAGCAGTATCTGGACAAGGGATGAGAGAACCGTACGCGGGCACGGGCTGACAGAATGGGGGACGGGGGCTGGGAAACTGAAGGCGTGACCAACGCGCACGTACTCCGACAAGGACAGAGATGACCCGCGTGATCGGCGGCCGGGCCGGCGGACGCCGCCTCGCCGTACCGCCGGGCAACGGCACCCGCCCCACATCCGACCGCGCGCGCGAGGGCCTCTTCTCCACCTGGGAGTCCCTCCTGGGCCCGCTCGACGGCGTCCGGATAGCCGATCTGTACGCCGGGTCGGGCGCTGTCGGTCTCGAGGCGCTGTCCCGCGGTGCCGCTCACGCCCTCCTCGTCGAGGCCGACGGCCGGGCCGCCCGCACCGTCCGCGAGAACGTGCGCACTCTGGGACTTCCGGGAGCAGACGTACGTATCGGAAAAGCCGCCCAGATCATTGCGGGCCCGGCCCCGGCCGACCCCTACGACCTGGTCTTTCTCGACCCCCCGTACGCCGTCTCGGACGACGATCTTCGCGAGATTCTGCTCACACTCCGCACCGGGGGCTGGCTCGCCGACGACGCCGTCGTCACCGTGGAGCGAAGCACCAGGGGCGGCGAATTCAGGTGGCCGGACGGTTTCGAAGCGATCAGGGCCCGTCGTTACGGCGAGGGGACCTTTTGGTACGGTCGCGCCGCCTCTACGTGCGAAGACGCACCATGACCGGACCGGAGAGCGAGGGACTTCAGTTGCGCCGCGCCGTCTGTCCGGGGTCGTTCGACCCCATCACCAACGGACACCTCGACATCATCGCCCGAGCCTCCAAGCTCTACGACGTGGTGCACGTCGCGGTGATGATCAATCAGTCCAAGCAGGGCCTGTTCACCATCGAGGAGCGGATCGAGCTGATCCGCGAGGTCACCGCCGAGTACGGCAACGTGGAGGTCGAGTCCTTCCACGGCCTCCTCGTCGACTTCTGCAAGCAACGCGACATCCCGGCCATCGTCAAGGGCCTGCGCGCCGTCAGCGACTTCGACTACGAGCTGCAGATGGCCCAGATGAACAACGGCCTCACCGGCGTCGAGACGCTGTTCGTCCCGACCAACCCCACCTACAGCTTCCTCTCCTCCTCCCTCGTCAAGGAGGTCGCGACCTGGGGCGGCGACGTGTCCCACCTGGTGCCGCCGGTCGTCCTGGAGGCCCTCAAGAAGCGCCTCGGCCAGGACTGAACCCCTGACAGTCCGTCACCCGGTGTCGGGCCGCGGGGGACTGCCCGTACAGTCACCTTGTCCGTCTTCAACACAGCTGTAGAGAGTGGCGAGCCCGGTGGACGTGCAGAAGAAGCTCGATGAGATCGTCGCGGCGGTCGGCAGCGCCCGCTCCATGCCCATGTCGGCCTCGTGCGTGATCAACCGCGCCGAGCTGCTCTCGATGCTCGAGGAAGTGCGCCAGGCGCTGCCCGGCTCCCTCGCCCAGGCGCAGGAGCTCATCGGCGACCGCGAGCAGATGGTCGAGCAGGCCCGCCAGGAGGCCGAGCGGATCATCGAGACCGCGCACGCCGAGCGGGGCTCGCTGGTCTCCGACACGGAGATCGCCCGCCGCTCGCAGAGCGAGGCGGAGCGCATCCTCGACGAGGCCCGCAAGGAGGCCGAGGAGATCCGCGCCGAGGCCGACGACTACGTCGACTCCAAGCTCGCCAACTTCGAGGTCGTCCTCACCAAGACCCTCGGCTCCGTCGGCCGCGGCCGCGAGAAGCTGCTGGGCACCGGACCGGGCGTCGACGAGCAGGGCTACGAGGACGAGGACGCCCCCGAGCGCAGCCACGACCCCGAGACCCTGCGCCGCACCGCCGACCAGTACGTCGACGTGAAGCTGGGCGCCTTCGAGGCGGTGCTCGCCAAGACCCTGGAGGCCGTCGGCCGCGGCCGGCAGACGCTCCACGGCCGGATCGCCACCGACGAGCTGGGCGCGCTCGGCCCGGACGGCATGGCGCACCAGCACACCAGCGACGCCGAGTACCTGGCGGACCTCGCGCAGCTGGCAGACCCGGCCGAGCCGGACCCGTTCCCGTCGCAGCCCCGGTCCGCCCCGGCGGCCACCGGGCCGGCGGCCGACACCCACATCCCGGCCCAGCAGCCCTACGGGCAGCAGGAGGCGTACGCGTACCAGCAGGACTCGTACGGGACCGGGTACCAGCAGGCCGATCCGTACGCGTACCAGCAGTCCTACGGGCAGCAGGATCCGTACGGCTACCAGCAGGGCTACGACCAGAGCGGGCAGCAGCCGCAGCAGGCCTACGACCCGGGACAGGGCGACGAGCAGGGGTACGGCTACGGTCGGCCGCAGGGCGGGTCGGCCGCACTCGACGAGACCAGCCTCTTCGACACGAGCATGATCAGCGCGGAGCAGCTGCGCCAGTACGAACAGGGGCGCTAGCCCACGCCGTTTCCGTTGTGGGCAGGCACCCTGCACAGCGGTGCACGTCGTACGGCGCAGCCCGGCGCGGCCAGCGCATCCGCCGCGGATTGGGCCGAAAGCGAAAGGTCCAGTATCCTGGCTCTTCGGCCGGGCAACCGCTGCGCTGACTTCGCAGACCGCCCGCAATTCAGGCTGCTCATAGGTCAGTCCTCATCCCGGTGAGGCCGTGACAGAGCGGCTCTCCCCCGACCTTCGACGATCGAAAGCAGGAACGGCCCTGAACGCCCGCCTCGACCACCGCAACCCCCTCGTGTTCGACACGCACGAGCTGGGTCGGCGTCCTGGTGCGCTCCAGCGCCTGACCCGCACCGTCGACGCTCCCAAGGACTTCGGTCTCCAGGACGTCATCGGAGTGCCGGAAGGCGCTCCGATGGAGCTCGAACTCCGGCTGGAGTCGGTCATGGAAGGGGTCCTCGTCACAGGGACCGCCCGTGCGCGCGCCGAGGGGGAGTGCGTAAGGTGTCTGGAGCCGCTCGGGCTGGAGCTCGACGCGGACTTCCAGGAGATGTTCTCGTACCCTGACGCCGACGACCGGGGCCGCGTGATCGCGGAACCGGGCGACGACGCCGAGGACGACGAGGACAGGCTCTTTCTCGAGGACGGCCTGTTCGACCTCGAGCCCGTGCTGCGCGATGCGGTGGTGCTCGCACTGCCGATGCAGCCGGTGTGCCAGGAAGACTGCCCGGGTCTGTGCTCCCAGTGCGGAGCGCGGCTGGCGGACGACCCGGACCACCACCACGACGCCGTCGACATCCGTTGGGCGGCACTGCAGGGACTCGCCGAGACCATTCAGGACGGCGAGAAGGACGAGATGAGCGGCGCCGAAGCGGGCGTCGACGAGAAGCAGGAGAAGTAGCCGTGGCTGTTCCGAAGCGGAAGATGTCGCGCAGCAACACGCGCCACCGCCGGTCGCAGTGGAAGGCTGCGGTCCCCACCCTGGTTGCGTGCGAGCGCTGCCACGAGCCCAAGCAGCAGCACATCGCGTGCCCCGCTTGCGGCACCTACAACAAGCGCCAGGTCCTCGAGGTCTGAGCGGCTGGTGAGAGGCGCGATGTCTGACGCCAGGAAGAACGGTCCCCGCGCTGGCGTGGGTGGCCCGGCGGACAACACGGCCTCGTCCCACACGCTTCTGGAAGGGCGGCTCGGGTACAAGCTCGAGTCCGCCCTTCTGGTGCGCGCGCTGACCCACCGTTCCTACGCATACGAGAACGGCGGTCTGCCGACGAACGAGCGGCTCGAGTTCCTCGGGGACTCAGTGCTCGGCCTCGTCGTCACGGACACGCTGTACCGCACCCACCCCGACCTGCCCGAAGGCCAGCTGGCCAAGTTGCGGGCCGCGGTGGTCAACTCTCGTGCGCTGGCGGAGGTGGGCCGCGGGCTCGATCTCGGTGCCTTCATCCGGCTCGGCCGGGGCGAGGAAGGCACGGGCGGCCGGGACAAGGCCTCGATCCTCGCCGACACGCTGGAAGCGGTGATCGGCGCGGTCTATCTCGATCAGGGCCTGGACGTGGCGGCGGAGCTGGTGCACCGCCTCTTCGACCCGCTGATCGAGAAGTCCTCGAACCTCGGAGCCGGCCTGGACTGGAAGACCAGTCTCCAGGAGCTCACCGCGACCGAAGGCCTCGGCGTACCCGAGTACCTGGTCACGGAGACCGGCCCCGATCACGAGAAGACCTTCACTGCTGCCGCCCGCGTCGGAGGCGTCTCGTACGGCACCGGCACCGGCCGCAGCAAGAAGGAAGCGGAGCAGCAGGCCGCGGAGTCCGCGTGGCGCGCGATTCGCGCGGCGGCGGACGAGCGGGCGAAGACGGAGGCGGCGGCCGCCGGCTCTGACGGGGCTCCCGACGTTTCGTCGGCCCGGACGTCGGCCTGACTTGACGGTAAGCGCCGCGCGGCCTGTCGCCGCGCGGCGCCCAGACCCGTGCGCCGCAGGCGCAGAGGTACGCTGCCGAGGCGTGGGCCGGCACCCCAGTCGTCGGCAAGCCCCTCCGGAGGAGACCCGTGCCAGAGTTGCCCGAAGTAGAGGTCGTACGGCGGGGACTCGCCCGCTGGACGGCCCACCGCACCATCGCCGACGCCGAGGTCCTGCACCCCCGAGCCGTACGACGTCACATAGGCGGCCCGGACGACTTCACGAATCGCCTCAAGGGCCACCGCATGGGCACCCCGAGCCGCCGCGGCAAGTACCTGTGGCTGCCGCTCGGCGACACGAACACCTCCGTACTCGCCCATCTCGGCATGAGCGGACAGCTGCTCGTCCAGCCGTCGGAGGCCCCGGACGAGAAGCATCTGCGGATCCGGATCCGGTTCGAGGACGACCTCGGCACCGAACTGAGGTTCGTCGATCAGCGCACGTTCGGTGGGCTCTCGCTGCACGAGAACACCCCCGCCGGTCTCCCGGACGTCATCGCACACATCGCGCGCGACCCGCTGGACCCCGATTTCGACGAGGCCGCGTTCCACATCGCGCTGCGCCGCCGCCGTACGACGATCAAGCGCGCCCTCCTGGACCAGTCACTGATCAGCGGCGTCGGCAACATCTACGCGGACGAGGCGCTGTGGCGGGCCAGACTCCACTACGACCGCCCCACCGCGACCTTCACCCGCCCCCGTACCGCCGAGCTCCTCGGCCATGTCCGGGATGTCATGAGCGCCGCACTGGCCGTCGGAGGTACGAGCTTCGACAGCCTCTACGTCAATGTGAACGGCGAGTCCGGCTACTTCGACCGGTCCCTGGACGCATACGGACGGGAGGGCGAGCCGTGCCGACGCTGCGGCACCGTCATGCGCCGGCGCCCCTGGATGAACCGCTCCAGCTACTTCTGCCCGCGCTGCCAGCGCCTTCCGGTGACCAGGCGGCGTCTCCCGTAGCTGCTACGCGCCTCCGTTGCCGGTGCCGTGCTTGGCGTCGTACGACGCGCGCGCCCCGAGCACCTCGTCCATCCGGCCCTCGACGAAGTGGATGAGAGCCATCAGGCGCTCGGCCACCTCCCGGCCCAGGGGCGTCAGCTCGTAGTCCACGCGTGGCGGGTTGGTGGGCTGCGCCTCTCGGTGCACCAGGCCGTCCCGCTCCAGCGCGTGCAGCGTCTGCGAGAGCATCTTCTCGCTGACGCCGTCCACACGGCGGCGCAGCTCGTTGAAGCGGAAGCTGCCCTCATGCAGGGCACCGAGGGTGAGTGCTCCCCAGCGACCGGTGACGTGTTCGAGCGTGCCGCGCGAGGGGCACTGCCTGGAGAACACGTCGAACGCCAGGTCCCGGCCGTCCAGGGCGCACTCGGCCTGCGCGATGGGTTCCATGAAGCCACCATACTCTCGCACAGCGCTGGCCAGAGGGGTGCGCTATCGAAAAGTTAGCGAAGAAGTCAGAAGCCGAAGTCCTGGGTCCACCACGGGCCGTCCGACCCGAAGACGGTGCCGACACCCATCGTCTTGTACTCGCAGTTGAGGATGTTGGCCCGGTGGCCGGGGCTGTTCATCCAGGCGTCCATCACGGACTGGGCGTTGGCCTGGCCGCGGGCTATGTTCTCGCCGCCCAGGTCGGAGATGCCGACCGCCTCGGCGCGGTCCCAGGGGGTGTCGCCGTCGGGATCCGTGTGCGAGAAGAATCCCCGCTGGGCCATGTCTTCGCTGAAATCCTCAGCGAGCGCGGCCAGTCCACTGTCCGCGCGCACCGGACTGCAGCCGGCCTCGGCCCGCTCCTTGTTGACCAGCGTCAGCACCTGGGCCTCGGCGGCGCTCTCGGCGGACTGCTCGCCGGAACCGGAGGAAGGCTGCTGGGTCCCGGCGCTCGCGGTACGCGACGGGCTCGCGGTCGGCGTCGTGCCCGAGCCGCCCGAGCTGGTCTTCTCGGCCGACGGCTTCTCGGACGGTGTCGCCGAGGGCTTGGCCGACGACCTCGACGGTGACGCGGACGGCGACGCGGAACGCTCGGTGCCGCGGCCCGTGTTGCCCGTCTCGCGGTCGTCGGCGCTCACGCTCCCGCCGCCCTGCGGCTCCAGCTCCGACGGGGATTCCGCGGCCTCCACCTTGTCGGAGCCGCCCCCGCCCAGCCGGTAGTTGTCGCCGCCGGGCAGTACGCCGGAGGCCACCGCGACAGCGCCCACGGCGACGGCCGCGGAGACGCCCAACAGCCCTGTACGGACAGGGGTCGCGCCCCGCTTCCTGCGGCGGTGCGACCGTCCGCCGGAGCGGTTGACCGCGGGGTTGGCTGCGGTGTCGGCGTATGCGTCCGCGTAAAGACTCGTGCCCGCTGCGGCGCGGCCCGTGGCGGCACGGCCGGCGGCGGAGCGTCGGTGGCGTCCCATGCCTTGGCCTTCCTCGTCCTCGCGGTCAACGTGATCACCCGAACGGGTGAGGTCCAACGGGTCGGGACGCTACCCCATGACGCGAGAGGGCGAAGTGCCTCCTGAGCAATTGCCCGGTTAGCGTGCACCCATGAACGAACATGTCCGGCTCACCGCATGGGTACGCGGACGAGTACAGGGAGTGGGTTTCCGCTGGTTCACGCGGGCCAAGGCTCTGGAGATCGGCGGCCTGAGTGGTTTTGCTCTCAATCTGGGCGATGGACGGGTCCAGGTCGTCGCCGAGGGCTGCCGGGCCGACTGCGAGCAACTCCTCGATTGGCTGAGGAACGGCGACACACCCGGGAGGGTCGACGGGGTCACTGAGATCTGGGACACCCCGCGCGGCGGCTACGACAGCTTCGCCGTGCGCTGAGGCGGAACCCCGGACCGGCGTCGCGTGTCATGCTCCCGGCGCCCGCGCCCGGGGAAATGACCTGGTGGTTGCCAAGAATCGCTTGCGATGGAAAGCTCCGCAGGCAAGGATGATCTGCACGCCCTCAGGGCCCCGCAGTGAGGCTGCGCCGCATGTTCTACGGCCGCATGCCCCCGGGCTGCCCGCCGATACGGGCGTGATCGTGTTGACCGTCAAACTTTTTGGTGAGACGCTGGAAGCCCCGCGCACCTCAGCTGTTTGGCATGTAAGAACGGCAGCACTGAACTGAAAAGTGTCAAGCACCGCGGGTGCGAATCCCTCACGACCCATCGACCCACACCGCTTCGGTCGGTCACTCAGTGTGGAGGACCATCCATCATGGCAAAGGCGCTTCTCGGTTACGTCGGCGGCTCTGACCCGCGACTTCTCGCCGAGATGCGACGGCTTCAGCAGCGCGTCCAGGACCTGGAGTCCGAGCTCGTAAGGATCCAGGCAGAGAATGACGCGCTTGCGGCTGCCGCTTCTCACCACCACGGCGACGATCTCCTGGACAGCATCGACGTACCCCAGGCGGAGCCTGCGCTCACCTGACCACACCTGATGAAACAAGCTGGTCAGGCTGTCCGTGTCAACCGCTTGCAAAACCTCAAGGGACGCTTCGGCGTCCCTTCGTACTGTTCGTACAGATGTCCCCCGCACACCCGACGGCTTTCTTAACGTCTGATGTGCCCTGCACCTTCATCGATGAAACCGCAAGTTCATGCAAGTTCATGGAGTGAGACGGTGCGATCGCGGAGGGTGATCTGCTGAGCAGTTCCCCGCATCCGGCGTTGCCGCACCGGGGCGCCGGGCGAAGCGTCCTGATGCAGGGGCGGTGGCGGGAGACAGGAGAGAGGTAGAGTCCAGCGGCGTGCACCTCAAGGCTCTGACCCTCCGCGGGTTCAAATCCTTCGCCTCAGCGACCACGCTGCGATTTGAGCCCGGCATCACCTGTGTCGTCGGCCCCAACGGATCGGGCAAGTCCAATGTCGTGGACGCGCTCAGCTGGGTCATGGGCGAGCAGGGCGCCAAGTCGCTGCGCGGCGGCAAGATGGAGGACGTCATCTTCGCCGGCACCACAGGGCGGCCCCCGCTCGGCCGTGCCGAGGTGTCCCTGACCATCGACAACTCCGACGGCGCACTGCCCATCGAGTACGCCGAGGTCACCATCACGCGGATCATGTTCCGCAACGGCGGCAGCGAGTACCAGATCAACGGCGACACCTGCCGGCTGCTCGATATCCAGGAACTGCTGTCCGACTCCGGCATCGGCCGGGAGATGCACGTCATCGTCGGGCAGGGCCAGCTCGACTCCGTCCTGCACGCCGACCCGATGGGCCGCCGCGCCTTCATCGAGGAGGCGGCCGGCGTCCTCAAGCACCGCAAGCGCAAGGAGAAGGCGCTGCGGAAACTGGACGCGATGAAGGCCAACCTCGCCCGCGTCCAGGACCTCACCGACGAACTGCGCCGCCAGCTCAAGCCGCTCGGACGCCAGGCCGCCGTCGCCCGCCGGGCCGCCGTCATCCAGGCCGATCTCCGCGACGCCCGGCTGCGGCTGCTTGCCGACGATCTCGGGCGCCTGCGCACCGCGCTCCAGGCAGAGGTCGCCGACGAGGCGGCTCTCAAGGAACGCAAGGACGCCGCCGAGGCCGAGCTGAAGGCTGCGCTCGCCCGGGAGGCCCAGCTCGAGGACGAGGTACGCCGCCTGACGCCGCGTCTGCAGCGGGCCCAGCAGACCTGGTACGAGCTGTCGCAGCTGGCCGAGCGGGTGCGGGGCACGATCTCGCTGGCCGACGCCCGGGTCAAGAGCGCCACATCCGTGCCCGCCGAGGAGCGCCGCGGCAGGGACCCAGAGGACATGGAGCGCGAGGCCGCCCGGATCCGTGAGCAGGAGGCCGAGCTCGAGGCCGCGCTGGAGGCGGCCGAGCGGGCGCTCGAGGACACGGTCGCCCACCGGGCGGAGCTCGAGCGGGAGTTGGCCGTCGAGGAGCGCCGCCTCAAGGACGTGGCGCGGTCCATCGCCGACCGTCGTGAGGGGCTCGCCCGGCTGAACGGCCAGGTCAACGCGGCCCGTTCGCGCGCCGCAGCCGCCCAGGCCGAGATCGACCGGCTGGCCGCGGCCCGCGACGGGGCCCAGGAGCGCGCGGTCGCAGCCCAGGAGGAGTACGAGCAGCTCAAGGCCGAGGTCGACGGGCTCGACGAGGGCGACGCGGCCCTCGCCGAACAGCACGAGGCCGCCCGGCGGGCGCTCGCCGACGCGGAGGCCGCGCTCACCGCGGCCCGGGAGGCGGCCACCACCGCCGAACGCAAGCGCGCCGCCCTTGCCGCCCGGCATGAGGCCCTGGCGCTGGGGCTGCGGCGCAAGGACGGCACGGGTGCGCTGCTGGGGGCGAAGGATCGCCTGACGGGACTGCTGGGCCCTGCCGCGGAACTGCTCTCGGTGGCCCCCGGGTTCGAGGTGCCGGTGGCGGCCGCGCTCGGGGCGGCCGCGGACGCGGTGGCCGTCGCCAATCCGTCGACAGCAGCAGAAGCGATCCGCCTGCTGCGTAAGCAGGATGCGGGCCGCGCGGCGATGCTGCTGGGCGGGGCGCCGGAGCCGGAGATCTCTGCCGCCGCACGCGCGCGTGGCGGCGTTCCGGCTGGCGCCGGGCGGACCGTGGAGGACTCGGCGCCTGCTGCGGCGGACGATCCTGGCGGTGTGGGCGTCCCTGGCTCGGGGGTTCACCGGGACGGGGGCGGGGTGCCGGAGTCGGAGGCTGCTGCGGGTGCACGCGCGCGTGGCGGCGTTCCGGCGGGCGCAGGCCGGCCTTTGGACGCCGCATTGCCCGGTGCCGGAGCGCCCGGGTCCGCGGTGACCGTTGCCGGAACACGGGCGGGCGGCACGCCGGTGGCGGGGCCCGACGGTGCGCCCCTCGTCGCCGACCTGATCCGCGCCCCCGGTGAACTGCTGCCCGCCGTGCGGCGGCTCGTGCGGGACATGGTCGTCGTCGGCACGCTCGACGACGCCGAGGATCTCGTCTACTCCCGCCCGGAGCTGATCGCCGTCACCGCGGAAGGGGACGTGCTCGGTGCTCACTTCGCGCACGGCGGTTCCGCGGGCGCGCCCAGCCTGCTGGAGGTGCAGGCACAGGTCGACGAGGCCGCGGCCGAGCTGGAGGAGCTCGCCGTGCGCTGCGAGGAGCTGGCCGACGAGCAGCGCGGGGCAACCCAACGGCGTACGGAGTGCGCGGCGCTCGTGGAGGAGCTCGGCGAGCGGCGGCGGGCCGCCGACCGCGCGAAGTCGTCCGTCGCGCAGCAGCTCGGCCGGCTCGCCGGACAGGCGCGCGGCGCGGCCGGCGAGGCCGAGCGGAGCGCCGCCGCTGCGGCGAAGGCCCAGGAGGCTCTGGAGAAGGCCGTCGCGGAGGCCGAGGAACTCGCCGAACGGCTGGCCGTCGCCGAGGAGATGCCGGTCGAGGAGGAGCCCGACACATCCGTACGAGACCGGCTCGTGGCGGACGGGGCCAACGCCCGGCAGACCGAGATGGAGGCCCGCCTCCAGGTCCGTACGCACGAGGAGCGGGTCAAGGGGCTTGCCGGACGGGCCGAATCCCTCGACCGCGCCGCCCGCGCGGAACGCGAGGCACGCGCGCGTGCCGAACAGCGGCGGGCCCGGCTGCGCCACGAGGCAACCGTGGCCGAGGCCGTGGGCTCCGGCGCGCGCCAGCTGCTGGCTCATGTCGAGGTGTCCCTCGCGCGGGCGGAGGAGGAGCGCGGCGCTGCCGAGCGCGCCAAGGCGGACCGGGAGCAGGAGCTGACCGCCGCGCGCAACACGGGCCGCGATCTCAAGTCGGAACTCGACAAGTTGACGGATTCAGTGCACCGCGGGGAGGTACTCGGCGCCGAGAAGCGGCTGCGGATCGAGCAGCTGGAGGCCAAGGCACTGGAGGAGCTCGGTGTGGAACCGGCCGGTCTTGTCGCCGAGTACGGCCCTGACCAGCTCGTGCCGCCCTCGCCCCCCGCCGAGGGCGAGGAACTGCCCGACGACCCCGAGCATCCGCGTAACCAGCCCCGGCCCTTCGTCCGCGCCGAGCAGGAGAAGCGGCTCAAGTCAGCCGAACGGGCGTACCAGCAGCTGGGAAAGGTCAATCCGCTGGCGCTTGAGGAGTTCGCCGCGTTGGAGGAGCGCCACAAGTTCCTCTCCGAGCAGCTCGAGGACCTGAAGAAGACACGCGCCGACCTGCTGCAGGTGGTGAAGGAGGTCGACGAGCGCGTCGAGCAGGTCTTCACCGAGGCGTACCGGGACACGGCCAGGGAGTTCGAGGGAGTGTTCTCGCGGCTGTTCCCGGGCGGTGAGGGCCGGTTGATCCTGACCGATCCCGACAACATGCTCACCACGGGCGTCGATGTGGAGGCACGGCCTCCGGGGAAGAAGGTCAAGCGACTGTCGCTGCTGTCCGGCGGTGAGCGGTCGCTGACCGCGGTGGCGCTGCTGGTGTCGATCTTCAAGGCCCGGCCGAGCCCGTTCTATGTGATGGACGAGGTCGAGGCCGCCCTCGACGACACGAACCTGCAGCGGCTGATCCGGATCATGCAGGAGCTGCAGGAGAGTTCGCAGCTGATCGTGATCACGCACCAGAAGCGGACGATGGAGGTCGCGGACGCGCTCTACGGCGTGTCGATGCAGGGCGACGGCGTCTCGAAGGTGATCAGCCAGCGGCTTCGCTGACCGCCGACGACAGCGCTGACCTGCGATGTCTCAGCTCGAGACGAGACCCTCTGTTTCAGCTTCATTCAACTTTTGAAGACGACCGCCTTAGCGAAGTGTGATTGCTCACAGCGACCCCCCTGTTGACTTCAAAACTTGAAGGAATACTCTCTGCAGCGTTGCTTTTACCTTCAGGTGGTGGGCCGCGCAAAGTTGTGCCCCACTGGAAGGGCCTGCACCACCCCGGCAACGCTGCCGGTGGCTCGAGGAGTACTTACGTGACCAGCGCAGAAAAGGCACCGTCGTCCGGAGCCAGGGAAGCTCATCCGGAGCATCTCGCACATGTCGTCTTCATCGCGGCAGCGGCCGCGATGGGCGGCTTCCTCTTCGGCTATGACAGTGCCGTGATCAACGGCGCCGTCGAGGCCATCCGGGATCGCTACGACATCGGATCGGCCACCCTCGCCCAGGTGATCGCGATCGCGCTGATCGGCTGCGCGATCGGTGCCGCGACCGCGGGACGGATCGCGGACCGCATCGGCCGCATTCGGTGCATGCAGATCGCCTCCATCCTCTTCACCATCAGCGCCATCGGTTCCGCCCTGCCCTTCGCCCTGTGGGACCTGGCCTTCTGGCGGATCGTCGGCGGCTTCGCCATCGGTATGGCGTCCGTCATCGGCCCCGCCTATATCGCCGAGGTCGCCCCGGCCGCGTACCGCGGACGGCTCGGCTCCTTCCAGCAGGCCGCGATCGTGGTCGGCATCGCCATTTCGCAGCTGGTCAACTACGCGATCCTGAACGCCGCGGGCGGCGACCAGCGCGGTCGGCTGATCGGCCTGGAGGCCTGGCAGGTCATGCTGGGCGTCATGGTCATCCCGGCCATCCTCTACGGTCTGCTCTCCTTCGCCATCCCCGAGTCGCCGCGCTATCTGATCGAGGCGGGGCACGACCTGCGCGCCCGTCAGGTGCTCGAGGAGGTCGAGGGCAAGGACGTCGATCTCGACGCCCGCGTGCAGGAGATCAGGCTCGCCATGCACCGCGAGGAGAAGCCGACCTTCAAGGATCTGCTCGGCGGCAGCTTCTTCTTCAAGCCGATCGTCTGGATCGGCATCGGGCTCTCCGTCTTCCAGCAGTTCGTCGGCATCAACGTGGCGTTCTACTACTCGGCGACCCTGTGGCAGTCGGTCGGTGTGGACCCGGCGGAATCGTTCCTGTATTCGTTCACCACGTCGATCATCAACATCGTCGGCACCGTGATCGCCATGATCTTCGTCGACAGGATCGGCCGTAAGCCGCTCGCGATCATCGGTTCCGTGGGTATGGTCATCGGCCTCGCGCTCGAGGCCTGGGCCTTCAGCTACGACCTCGTGGACGGCAAGCTGCCGAGCACCCAGGGCTGGGTCGCCCTGGTCGCGGCCCATGTGTTCGTCCTGTTCTTCGCCCTCTCCTGGGGCGTGGTCGTCTGGGTCCTGCTCGGCGAGATGTTCCCGAACAAGATCCGTGCCGCGGCGCTCGGCGTGGCCGCGTCCGCCCAGTGGATCGCCAACTGGGCGATCACCGCGACCTTCCCGTCGCTGGCCGACTGGAACCTGTCCGCGACGTACATCATCTACACGGTCTTCGCCGCGCTCTCGATCCCCTTCGTGCTCAAGTTCGTGAAGGAGACCAAGGGCAAGGCGTTGGAGGAGATGGGCTAAGTCCCCGCTGCCCCTCTCCTCACCCTGCGCCGCTCCGGCTCGGCCTCTGCCCGAGCCGGGGCGGCGCCGCACATGTGCGGACACTCAGTCCTTCAGGCGCGGAAGCACCTGCTCGGCGAACAGGTGCAGGCTGCGCCACCCTTCGTCGACGGGCATGCCGCCGCAGAGCGGATGCAGCACATAGTTCTCCGCGCCCAGGCCCACGCACTCGTCAGGGGTGACGATGCGGTAGACGCCCTCGTCGCGCAGTTCGGCGACCGTCGTCGCCGCCGAGCGCACGGCGGACTTGATGTCCGAGGACTGCCACGAGGCGTAGGTGCGCGCCTCGTGCAGGAAGTGCTCCCCGAACTGGGCCCACGCGCGGTCCGGGTCCTCGGCGATGTGCAGCAGCGGGGTCTCGGCGGCGGGCATCATGCAGAACCCCTCGGTGCCGTACTCGGCGCACTGCGCTTGGTAGTACGCCTCCAACTCCGGAAGATGCGCGCTCGGGAAGAACGGCAGCCCCAGGCGGGCGGCCCTGCGTGCGGCGGCCTGCGACGAGCCGCCGACCAGCACCAGCGGGTGCGGCTCGTTGTACGGGCGCGGGGTCACCTGGACCGTACGGCCACGGAACTCGAACGGCTCTCCCGTCCACGCCTTGAGCAGCGTCTCGAGCAACTCGTCCTGCAGCCGGCCCCGCCGCTTCCACTCCACGTCGAAGGCCGCGTACTCCTCGGGCCGGTAGCCGATCCCCACCACGGTCACCAGCCGCCCGCCGCTCAGCAGGTCGAGTACGGCGATGTCCTCCGCGAGCCGCAGCGGGTCGTGGAGCGGGCCGATGACCGCGGACACCGTGACGGCGATGTGCCGGGTCGCGCCGAAGACGGCCCCCGCGAAGGCGAAGGGCGACGGCAGCCAGTTGTTGGCCACGCCGTGGTGCTCCTCGGTCTGCACCGTGGTGAGACCGCGGTCGTCGGCGTACGCGGCCATCTCCAGCGCGGCGCGATAGCGGGCGCTCAGCGACGCCGGTGTGGCGGCAGGATCGACGAGATTGAAACGTACGACCGTGACGGGCATGACGACATCCCCCTTCACCGTGGGCGGGCGATGGGGGACGTTAGCTGACGGAGCGTCAGATGAACAGGGCCAGGTGAAAGCGGGAGGCGGTCAGACGCCGGCGAGTTCGGCCTCTTCGGTGGCCCGCGTCGTGGTGACCTCCATGACGGGCGCCTTCGGGAGCGCGGCGTACAGCGCGGCCGCGACGACGATGGTGACCAGCCACCCCAGGCCGTTGCGGCCGATCCACGACCCGGACATCGGGCCGCTGAACCAGTCGACCTTCGTGAAGAGCAGGCCCACCACGAGCGCGACGCCCCAGGCGGCCATCGCCTGCCAGGCGAAGCCGGCCCGGTACCAGTAAGCGCTGGTGCGCCCGGTGTCCATGAGTGCCTCGCCGTCGTACGTCCTCCTGCGCAGCATGTCGACGCCGAAGACGCCGATCCACGCGGAGAACGCCACCGCGAGCAGCGTGAGGAACGAGATGAACGACCCCATGAAGCTCGTCGCCACGTTCATCAGCAGATAGCCGAGGATCAGGCTGATCACGGCGTTCACGCTGACCGCCCACGCGCGCGGAACCCTGACCCCGAGCGTCTGCGCGGTGAAGCCCGCCGAGTACATCGACATCGAGTTGATCAGCAGCATGCCGATCAGGGCCATCACCAGATACGGGACCACGATCCAGGTCGGCAGCAGCTCGCCCAGGAACGACACCGGGTCCGACGCGGACGACAGGTCGGGAACGCTGACCGCCATGACCGCACCCATCAGCACGAGCGGCAGGACGACGATGCCCGCGCCACCGACCGCGTGTCCGACCAGCGCCCTGCCGGCGGTGCGCGGCAGATAGCGCGTGAAGTCCGGGGCGGACGGCGCCCAGCTGAGGCCGCCGGCGGCGAGCGTTCCGATGCCGGCGACCATCATCGCCGTCGACCCGGCGGGCTTGGCGAAGACCTGCGACCAGTCGGTGTTCGCCACCAGGTAGACCAGCACCAGGACGCTGAATGCCCCGAACAGATACGTCGACCAGGTGCTGCATACGTGCAGCACCTTGCGGCCCAGGCCGCTGATCAGGAACGTACCGGCGACGAACGCGACCAGCGTGACGACGGTCAGCGCAGCGTTGCTCTCGATGCCGAAGCAGATGTCGAGGACGGTGAGAATCGCATACGCGCCGGTCACCGCGTTGATCGTCTCCCAGCCCCAGCGTGCGACCCAGATCAGGGCGCCGGGGAAGAAGTTGCCGCGCTGGCCGAAGACCGCGCGTGACAGGGTCATGCCCGGGGATCCGCCGCGTTTGCCCGCGACGGATATCAGGCCGACCAGTCCGTAGCTGAGGACCGGCGAGACCGCGGCGACCACGAGGATCTGCCAGAAGTTGAGGCCGCCGGTGACGACCAGACCCGCGCCCATGGTCAGCAGCAGGACGCTGATGTTGGCGGCCACCCAGGTCGGGAACAGCTCACGCGTCCTGGCATGCCGCTCGGAGTGGGGGACGGGCTCGATGCCGCGCGTTTCGAGCGCGCCTTCGGAGTGGGCGGTGGTGCTCATGAAGGGGGTGTCGTTACCTCTCGCTCGGCTCGGCAGGAGAGCCGGGTGGGGGAGGCGTCATCGTACGTTAATCCGAGTTGCCCCATCAAACGGCTTACGTCCTTGGAGCAATGTCCAAAGGCCCGACCCGGGTGCCCATGGCCGATACTGGACGCGTTATGGACATCGTCATCCTTGCTGTAGTCATCGCCGTGGTCGTGATCGGCGCGCTCGGCGGGCTCGTGGTCGGCAGCCGCAGAAGGAAGCAGCTGCCCCCGCCGCCCACCGCGCCCGAGATCACCGCCCCTCCGGCCGAGCCGCACGTCGGCGAAGAGGCCGAGACACCGCGCGACGAACCCCGCCGCACGATCGAGGAGGTCGACCTCCCGCTCGTCGAGCCGGGGGCGTCCGCGCCCGTCGTGGTCGAGGAGCCCCCAGCCCCGGCCGCCCCCGAGATCGAGATCCCGGAACCGACCGCGGGACGGCTGGTGCGCCTGCGCGCCAGGCTCTCCCGCTCGCAGAACGCGCTCGGCAAGGGACTGCTCACGCTGCTCTCGCGCGAGCACCTCGACGAGGACACCTGGGAGGAGATCGAGGACACCCTCCTCACCGCCGACGTCGGCGTCGCCCCTACCCAGGAGCTCGTCGAGCGGCTGCGCGAGCGCGTCAAGGTGCTCGGCACCCGTACGCCCGATGAGCTGCGCTCCCTGCTGCGCGACGAGCTGCTGAAGCTCGTCGGCACCGACTTCGACCGCACGGTCAACACCGAGTCCGCCCTGGACACGCCGGGCATCGTCATGGTCGTCGGGGTCAACGGCACCGGCAAGACCACGACCACCGGCAAGCTCGCGCGCGTGCTCGTCGCCGACCGCAAGTCCGTCGTGCTCGGCGCTGCGGACACCTTCCGCGCGGCCGCCGCCGACCAGCTGCAGACATGGGGAGAGCGCGTCGGTGCCCGTACCGTGCGCGGCCCCGAGGGCGGCGACCCGGCGTCCATCGCCTTCGACGCGGTGAAGGAGGGCATCGAGGAGGGCGCCGACGTCGTCCTGATCGACACCGCGGGCCGGCTCCACACCAAGACCGGTCTGATGGACGAGCTCGGCAAGGTCAAGCGCGTCGTGGAGAAGCACGCGCCGCTCGACGAGATCCTGCTCGTCCTGGACGCCACCACCGGCCAGAACGGCCTGGTCCAGGCGCGCGTCTTCGCCGAGGTCGTCGACATCACCGGCATCGTGCTCACCAAGCTCGACGGCACGGCGAAGGGCGGCATCGTCGTCGCGGTCCAGCGGGAGCTGGGCGTGCCGGTCAAGCTCGTGGGCCTCGGAGAGGGCGCGGACGACCTCGCCCCCTTCGAGCCCGAAGCGTTCGTCGACGCGCTCATCGGGGAGTGAGCGGGGTTACGGAGTTACGTACGCAGACGAAGGGCTCACCGCGGTACTGAATCGCGGTGAGCCCTTCGTCTGTGCGTTTTGTCCGTGCCTAGACGCAAAGGCGATGCGCGACGTAGGCCAGCGTCCCCAGCAGCAGTCGCGCCTGCGGTGGACCGCCGGCCGAGTCGAGGGCGGGGGAGCGCAGCCAGCGGACCGGGCCGAGGCCGCTCCGGTCGGAGGGAGGGGCCGTGATGTGGTCACCCGGGCCCAGGCCGTGCAGATCGAGCGTCGCGTCGTCCCAGCCCATCCGGTAGAGAAGCGCCGGGAGCTCCGCAGCGGCACCGGGGGCGACGAAGAACTGCACCCGGCCGTCCGGCGTCGCCGTCACCGGGCCCACCGGAATCCCCATGCGCTCCAGCCGCACGAGCGCACGCCGGCCGGCCGCCTCGCTCACCTCGATCACGTCGAAGGCGCGCCCCACGGGGAGCATGATCGCGGCGCCGGGATACGCGGCCCAGGTCTCGGTGACCTGATCGAGCGTGGCCCCCGCGGGGACGGCGGACGCGAAGCCCAGGGGGTGGGCACCGGGAGCCGGGCAGTCGGCTCTGCCGCATGAGCACGCTCCGTCGGCCGCTCGCGCGCCGGGGACGACGTCCCATCCCCACAGGCCGGTGAACTCCGCCACCGCGGTGCACTCGGACGCCCGGCCGCGACGTCGTGAGCCGGGCCGGATCTCGCGCATCCCGCGGCTACTGCCGATTGTGAAGCCCATGCCCCCTCCAACGGGTCCGGTCGGCGGGTGGTTACGAGGCCGTCGTCGGTGACTCTCTGCACTCGCCTTCCGCGACTCTCCGGTCATGACGGTGTACGGCTGCGCGGCGGGTGGTGCGCCGGACCGCGTGCGCCCCGGCATACACCGCTCCGCCGATTCCGCTCACCTGACGTCAAGTCAACCGTCTGTCGCGGGTCCGGAGTTCATTCGAAGGGGTGGCGAATGGTGGCGATTCCTGGAAGGGCCTCGCCGGAGGGGTGATCGTAGGATTACTTTGAGTACACGAGTCCTGGGGATGTGTGCGCTCGTGGGTATGCCGGAGGCAAGTCGGTTCTCGTACGGCGAGTGACAACCACCGGACGTGCGACCACGACGCACGGCATCCTGGGGGCTTGCGGCACAACCGCGGAGACGAGTGGCTTGAAGGATGGGGGCGTTCAGTGGGCGGCAACGGTGGAACCGGTGCGAACGCTGAGAAGCGCCCCAACGAGCTGCTGAGCTCGTGGTTCGTGCGCAGCGGCTGGTCGAAGGGCGAGCTGGCGCGCCAGGTGAACCGCCGCGCCCGTCAGCTGGGCGCCAACCACATCTCCACCGACACCTCGCGGGTGCGCCGCTGGCTGGACGGTGAGAATCCGCGCGAGCCGATCCCGCGCATCCTCTCCGAGCTCTTCTCCGAGCGTTTCGGCTGCGTGGTCGCCGTCGAGGACCTGGGTCTGCGTGCCGCGCACCAGTCGCCCTCCGTGTCCGGCGTGGACCTGCCCTGGACGGGCCCGGGGACCGTGGCGCTGATCAGTGAGTTCTCGCGCAGCGACCTGATGCTCGCGCGGCGCGGCTTCCTCGGGACCTCACTGGCCCTGTCCGCGGGCCCCGCCCTCGTCGAGCCCCTCCAGCGCTGGCTGGTGCCCGCGCCCGCCACGCCGCAAGGTGAGCCCGAAGGGTCGTCGGCGTCCCGGCGCGGCAACCGGCTCTCCGGGCCGGAGCTCGACCTCCTGGAGTCCACCACCGTCATGTTCCGCCAGTGGGACGCCCAGTGCGGCGGCGGCCTGCGCCGCAAGGCGGTCGTAGGCCAGCTGCACGAGGTGACGGACCTGCTCCAGGAGCCCCAGCCGGCAGCGACCACCAAGCGGCTGTTCAAGGTCGCCGCAGAGCTCGCCGAGCTGGCCGGCTGGATGAGCTACGACGTCGGCCTCCAGCCCACCGCGCAGAAGTACTTCGTCCTCGCGCTGCACGCCGCCAAGGAAGCGGGCGACAAACCCTTCGGATCGCTCATCCTCTCCAGCATGAGTCGCCAGATGATCCATCTCGGCCGGCCGGACGACGCCCTGGAGCTCATCCATCTCGCGCAGTACGGAAGTCGTGACTGTGCGTCACCGCGCACCCAGGCGATGCTGTATGCGATGGAGGCACGCGCCTACGCGAACATGGGCCAACCCGGCAAGTGCAAGCGAGCCGTCCGCATGGCCGAGGGCACCTTCGCCGACGCCCTCGAGTTCGACGAGCCCGAGCCCGACTGGATCCGCTTCTTCTCCGAGGCCGAGCTCAACGCCGAGAACGCCCACTCGTACCGGGACCTCGCCTATGTGGCCGGCCGCAGCCCCGCCTACGCCTCGCTCGCCGAACCCCACATGGCCAAGGCCGTGGAGCTGTTCGGCCAGGACACCGAGCACCAGCGGTCGTACGCACTGAACCTGGTCGGCATGGCCACCGTGCACCTGCTGCGCAGGGAGCCCGAGCAGAGCGCCGTCCTGGCCGAGAAGGCCATGACGATCGCCAAGAAGGTCCGCTCGGAGCGGGTGAACACCCGGATCCGGAAGACCGTGGACACGGCCGTGCGCGACTTCGGGGACGTCACCGAGGTCGTCGATCTGACCGAACAGCTCGCCGTCCATCTGCCCGAGACCGCGGAGGCCATCTAGAGCGCGGAGCCCGTCCAGGCCGTCCAGGCCGTCCAGAAGACCCGCATCGTCCACGAGGCCCCCTGGAAGACCCCGGCCGCGGCCGGCCGTCCCGAACCGCCCGACTCGGCACCCCCACGCCAGGTCCCCGGGACGGCCGCGCCGCGGCCGGGCTGTTTTCTGCGCCCAAGCCGGCGCCGCTCTCGCGGACCTGGCTGGGCACCGTGGGGTGGCTCAATCGATCGGTTGCTGCCGTGGGGGCGAGTTTTTGCGCCCTTCTCTTGGAAGGTTGCGCCACGATAACGATCGCGCGGCCGGAGATCCGGCAGTTCATGTATCCGTAACACTCACATCCTCTTCGTCACTGCTGTGAAACATCGAGTGGCTTCCGTCGAAACGGCGCTGCGAAAACCTCTGGCGCATAACCGGCCCACCGCTCCACCGATAAAGGCTTCGCCCGCACGGGGCCGTACTACGACGAGGAGACGCCGATGCCTCCAGGCATCACGCTTGCCGCAGACGCTCCAACGCTGTCTGCCGCCAACACCGGCTTCATGCTTATCTGTTCTGCCCTGGTGATGCTCATGACACCGGGCCTGGCCTTCTTCTACGGAGGCATGGTCCGCGTCAAGAGCACCCTCAACATGCTGATGATGAGCTTCATCAGCCTGGGGATCATCACCATCCTCTGGGTGCTCTTCGGCTTCTCGATGGCCTTCGGTACCGACCACGGCAGCCTCATCGGCTGGTCCGGTGACTTCGTCGGGCTCAGCGGCATCGGACTGACCGAGCTCTGGGACGGTTACACCATCCCGATCTACGTCTTCGCCGTGTTCCAGCTGATGTTCGCGATCATCACGCCGGCCCTGATCAGCGGCGCCCTCGCCGACCGCGTGAAGTTCACGGCATGGTCGCTCTTCATCACGCTCTGGGGCATCATCGTCTACTTCCCCGTGGCCCACTGGGTATGGGGGACCGGCGGCTGGGCCTTCGACCTCGGCGTCATCGACTTCGCCGGTGGTACGGCGGTCCACATCAACGCCGGTGCCGCCGCGCTCGGCGTGATCCTGGTCATCGGCAAGCGCGTCGGCTTCAAGAAGGACCCGATGCGGCCGCACAGCCTGCCGCTCGTCATGCTCGGCGCCGGTCTGCTGTGGTTCGGCTGGTTCGGATTCAATGCCGGCTCGTGGCTGGGTAACGACGACGGCGTCGGCGCGCTGATGTTCATCAACACGCAGATCGCCACCGCCGCCGCGATGCTCGCCTGGCTGCTCTACGAGAAGATCCGCCATGGCGCGTTCACCACGCTGGGTGCCGCCTCCGGTGCGGTCGCGGGTCTCGTCGCGATCACCCCGTCCGGTGGTTCCTGCTCGCCGCTCGGTGCCATCGCCATCGGTGCCATCGCCGGTCTGCTCTGCGCCATGGCCGTCGGCCTGAAGTACAAGTTCGGCTACGACGACTCGCTCGACGTCGTCGGTGTCCACCTCGTCGGCGGTGTGGTCGGCTCCCTGCTCATCGGCTTCTTCGCCACCGGTGGCGGCCAGTCCGACGCCGCGGGTCTCTTCTACGGCGGCGGCCTGAGCCAGCTGTGGAAGCAGTGCGCCGGTGTCGGTGCGGTCCTCGCCTACTCGCTCATCGCCTCCGCGATCCTCGCCTTCCTCATCGACAAGACGATCGGGATGCGCGTCAGCGAGGACGAAGAGGTCGCCGGCATCGACCAGGTCGAGCACGCCGAGACCGCGTACGACTTCAGCGGCGCCGGCGGCGGCGCCGCTTCCCGCACGGCGGCGCCCGCTCCGGTTCAGGAAGCGCCGGACACCAAGAAGGTGGACGCATGAAGCTCATCACGGCAGTCGTCAAGCCGCACCGGCTTGACGAGATCAAGGAAGCCCTCCAGGCCTTCGGCGTCCACGGGCTGACGGTCACCGAGGCCAGCGGCTACGGTCGTCAGCGCGGGCACACCGAGGTGTACCGCGGCGCCGAGTACACGGTCGACCTCGTGCC
Organism: Streptomyces sp. NPDC002896; assembly: GCF_040295225.1. Taxonomy (NCBI): domain Bacteria; kingdom Bacillati; phylum Actinomycetota; class Actinomycetes; order Kitasatosporales; family Streptomycetaceae; genus Streptomyces; species Streptomyces sp. NPDC002896. The sequence continues at coordinate 299,638 of NZ_JBEOVA010000008.1, forward strand.
GAAGATCCGCATCGAGGTGCTGGTCGAGGACGACGACGCAGAGCAGCTGATCGACGTCGTCGTGAAGGCCGCCCGCACCGGCAAGATCGGTGATGGCAAGGTCTGGAGCATCCCGGTCGAGACGGCCGTACGCGTGAGGACGGGTGAGCGCGGACCCGACGCGCTCTGACCGAAGAAAAGAATCAGGAGTCGCTGGGTGACGAGTGTGGACGTGAAGACGGAAGCGGAAGACTCGGGACCCAGCGGCTATGCGGCGGCCCGGCTGCGCCTCCTCCAGGAGGAGGCACAGTCAGGGCCGCCGCGCCGTACCGCCCTGGCCGACCTCACCGACGACTGGCTGAGCGGCCTGTTCACCGCGGCGGCCGTGGACGTGAAGGGCGCGTCCCTCGTCGCCGTCGGAGGCTACGGACGCGGCGAACTCTCCCCGCGCAGCGACCTCGACCTGCTGCTCCTGCACGACGGCGACGCGGACTCGGGTGCAGTGGCCTCCCTGGCCGACCGCATCTGGTACCCCGTGTGGGACATGGGCCTCGCCCTCGACCACTCCGTCCGCACGCCCAGCGAGGCCCGCAAGACCGCGGGGGAGGACCTCAAGGTCCAGCTCGGGCTGCTCGACGCGCGCCACATCGTGGGCGACCTGGGCCTCACAGCGGGCCTGCGCACCGCCGTCCTCGCGGACTGGCGCAACCAGGCGCCCAAGCGCCTCCCCGAGCTCCAGGAGCTGTGCGCCGAGCGCGCCGACCGGCAGGGCGAGCTGCAGTACCTCCTCGAACCCGACCTCAAGGAGGCCCGCGGCGGACTGCGCGACGCCACCGCCCTGCGCGCCGTCGCCGCCTCCTGGCTCGCCGACGCCCCGCGCGAAGGGCTCGCCGACGCCCGCCGCCGCCTCCTCGACGTACGCGACGCCCTGCACCTGACCACCGGACGCGCCACCGACCGCCTCTCCCTCCAGGAGCAGGACCAGGTCGCTGCGGAACTCGGCCTGCTGGACGCCGACACATTGCTCCGCCAGGTGTACGAGGCCGCACGCACCGTTTCGTATGCAAGTGACGTCACATGGCGCGAGGTGGGGCGTGTGCTGCGGTCGCGCGGCGCCCGGCCCCGGCTGCGGGCGATGCTGGGCGGCGGCAGCAAGCCGATGCCCGAGAGGTCCCCGCTCGCCGAAGGCGTAGTCGAGCAGGACGGCGAGGTCGTGCTCGCCCGTACCGCGCGCCCCGAACGCGACCCCGTGCTCCCCCTGCGCGCCGCTGCCGCGGCCGCGCAGGCCGGTCTGCCGATGTCCCTGCACGCCGTACGACGGCTGGCGGGCGCCGCACGGCCACTGCCCACACCCTGGCCCGCCGAGGCGCGTGAGCAGCTCGTGACCCTGCTCGGCGCAGGACGGCCCACCGTCGAGGTGTGGGAGGCGCTGGAGGCCGAAGGCCTGATCACCCGGCTGCTGCCCGACTGGGAGCGGGTGCGCTGCCGCCCGCAGCGCAACCCCGTACACACCTGGACCGTCGACCGGCACCTGGTCGAGACGGCCGTGCGCGCCTCCGCCCTGACCCGCCGCGTCGGGCGCCCCGACCTGCTGCTGGTCGCCGCGCTGCTGCACGACATCGGCAAGGGCTGGCCCGGCGACCACTCGGTGGCCGGCGAGATCATCGCCCGCGACGTGGCCGCGCGGATCGGCTTCGACCGCGCGGACGTCGCCGTACTCGCCACGCTGGTGCGCCACCACCTGCTGCTCATCGAGACCGCGACCCGGCGTGACCTGGAAGACCCGGCGACCGTCCGGTCCGTCGCCGAGGCGGTCGGCTCGCAGAGCACCCTCGAACTGCTGCATGCGCTCACCGAGGCGGACGCGCTGGCCACCGGGCCTGCCGCCTGGTCGTCATGGCGCGGCTCGCTGGTGGCCGACCTCGTCAAACGTGTCGCGGCGGTACTCGCCGGCGACGCCCCCGAGGAGCCGGAGCCGGCGGCGCCGACGGCGGAGCAGGAACGACTCGCCATCGAGGCGTTCCGCACCGGCGGCCCCGTCCTCGCCCTGCGGGCGCAGACCGAACCGCAACTCGAGACGTCCGACGTCTCCGACGCCGAGAAGCCCTCCGCCGACCCGGAGCCCCTGGGCGTGGAACTGCTGATCGCGGTGCCCGACCAGCCCGGAGTGCTGCCCTCGGTGGCCGGGGTGCTGGCCATGCACCGGCTGACGGTGCGCACCGCCGAGCTGAGTGCCCTGCCCCTGCCCGACGGGGTGAACGACGAGTCGTACGACTCGGTGCTGCTGCTCGACTGGCGTGTGGCCGCCGAGTACGGCTCGCTGCCCCAGGCCGCCCGCCTGCGCGCCGACCTGGTGCGCGCGCTCGACGGGTCCCTCGACATCCCGGCCCGCCTCGCCGAACGTGACGCCGCCTACCCGCGGCGGCGCGGCACGGTGGCGCCGCCGCCCCGCGTCACGGTCGCCTCGGCGGGTTCGCGCCTTGCGACCGTGATCGAGGTGCGGGCCCAGGACGCACCCGGGCTGCTGCACCGCATCGGGCGCGCCCTGGAGAACGCCCATGTACGGGTGCGCAGCGCGCACGTCAGCACGCTCGGCGCCAACGCCGTGGACGCCTTCTACGTCACCGGGCCCGAGGGGGCGCCGCTGCCGGGGGAGGAGGCCTCTACGGTGGCCAGGGCTCTGGAGGAGACGCTGCGGGGGTGAGGGGGCATGCCTCTGCCCGGCCCGGTGCAGAGACGTTCCCCCCGTGACACGGATGTGCCCCGGTGACACGGACGTGTCCCCGTTCGGGGCCGTCTCAGCTGGGCATCCGGGCATCTCACCCGCATATTTGACGACAGGCGAGGGTGACCAGCTTGCCGGGGCGGATACCCTGGAGGGCGACCTGCTCCCGCACCCGACCCGAGGATCCGCGACCGCCGTGTTCGATACTCTTTCCGATCGCCTCGCAGCGACTTTCAAGAACCTCCGCGGCAAGGGGCGCCTCAGTGAGGCGGATATCGACGCCACGGCGCGCGAAATCCGTATCGCGCTGCTCGAGGCGGACGTGGCCCTGCCCGTCGTCCGCTCCTTCATCAAGCAGGTCAAGGAGCGTGCCGCCGGCGCCGAGGTCTCCCAGGCCCTGAACCCCGCCCAGCAGGTCATCAAGATCGTCAACGAGGAGCTGATCGGCATCCTCGGCGGCGAGACCCGCCGTCTGCGGTTCGCCAAGCAGCCGCCGACCGTGATCATGCTCGCTGGTCTGCAGGGTGCCGGTAAGACGACGCTCGCCGGAAAGCTCGGCAGCTGGCTGAAGGCGCAGGGGCACACGCCGCTGCTCGTGGCCTGTGACCTGCAGCGCCCGAACGCCGTCAACCAGCTCGCCGTCGTCGCCGAGCGCGCCGGCGTCGGCATCTACGCTCCGGAGCCGGGCAACGGCGTCGGCGACCCGGTCCAGGTCGCCAAGGACTCCATCGAGCACGCGCGCACCAAGCAGTACGACGTCGTGGTCGTCGACACCGCGGGCCGCCTCGGTATCGACCAGGAGATGATGCAGCAGGCTGCGGACATCCGTGACGCGGTCTCGCCGGACGAGGTCCTGTTCGTCGTCGACGCGATGATCGGTCAGGACGCGGTCAACACCGCGGAGGCCTTCCGGGACGGCGTCGGCTTCGACGGCGTGGTGCTCTCCAAGCTCGACGGTGACGCCCGCGGTGGTGCTGCCCTGTCGATCGCGCACGTCACCGGCCGCCAGATCATGTTCGCCTCCAACGGCGAGAAGCTGGACGACTTCGACGCGTTCCACCCGGACCGCATGGCGTCCCGCATCCTCGGCATGGGCGACATGCTCACGCTGATCGAGAAGGCCGAGCAGACCTTCAGCCAGCAAGAGGCCGAGAAGATGGCCTCCAAGCTGGCGTCCGCCAAGGGCAAGGACTTCACGCTCGACGACTTCCTGGCGCAGATGGAGCAGGTCAGGAAGATGGGCAGCATCAGTAAGCTGCTCGGGATGCTCCCCGGTATGGGGCAGATCAAGGACCAGATCAACAACCTCGACGAGCGGGACGTGGACCGCACCGCCGCGATCATCAAGTCGATGACGCCGGGCGAGCGGCAGGAACCGACGATCATCAACGGCTCGCGGCGCGCCCGTATCGCCAAGGGTTCCGGTGTCGAGGTCAGCGCGGTCAAGAACCTGGTCGAGCGGTTCTTCGAGGCCCGCAAGATGATGTCGCGCATGGCCCAGGGCGGCGGTATGCCGGGCATGCCCGGGATCCCGGGCATGGGTGGCGGCCCCGGCCGGCAGAAGAAGCAGCCGAAGAAGGCCAAGGGCAAGCAGCGCTCCGGCAACCCGATGAAGCGCAAGCAGCAGGAGCAGGAGGCGGCCGAGCGGCGCGAGCAGACCGCGGCCCAGGGCGGCGCCTTCGGCCTGCCGGCCGGGCAGCAGGGAGCTCAGGACTTCGAGCTGCCGGACGAGTTCAAGAAGTTCATGGGCTGAGGAAGTTCATCGGCTGAGGCCGCAGGTCCTGTCCGTACGAAGTAAGGGGTGTCCGCAATGGCGGACGCCCCTTACCCGTTGGCGCGAGACCGTACCTGTCGGTGCGGGACCGTCGGCGTGCCGTCCCTGCTAGGCCGTACGCGCGATGAGGTACCGGAAGATGTTCGACATCCACACGGTGCCGTCCGGCCGCTGATGCGGATGCAGCGCTTCCGTCAGCTCCTTGTCGACCTGCACCTGGTCCGTCGCCGCGGCCGCCGCGTCGAACAGCCCCGTGGACAGCAGTCCGCGCACGGCACTGTCCATGTCGGCGTATCCGAAGGGGCAGGCCACCCGTCCGGACCCGTCGGGCCTCAGCCCCGCTCGCTGGGCGACCTCCTCCAGGTCGTCCCGCCGGGCAGGGCGCCAACTGCCCGTGCTGCGCAGCGGGTCCGCGAGCTTGGTGGCGACGCGCAACACGGAGGACGTGGCGCAGCGCTCGGGGGGACCCCATCCCGCGAGCACGACCTGGGTGCCGCGCTCGGCGAGCGGAGCCGCGGCCGCCAGCAGCTCACCGAGCCCTTCGGAGTCTCCCGCCATGCAGCCGATCGGCTGGAACGCGGTGACGAGGTTGTATGCAGCCCCGGCGAGGAGGGCCGCGCCCGCGGGACTTCCGTCGATCAGCCGGGCGTCGATGCGCGCCCGCGTGCCCGGAGCGGCGTCGGTCAGCAGCCGCTGCCGGGCGAGAGCCACCCGTTCGGGAGACGAGCGGTCGACACCGGTGACGGATGCTCCCCGCCGTGCCGCCATCAGCAGGGCGAGTCCCGATCCGCAGCCGAGGCCGAGCAGCCGGGTCCCCGAGCCGATCTCGAGTCGCTCGTACACCGCTTCGTAGAGCGGAACCAGCATCCGCTCCTGGATCTCCGCCCAGTCACGCGCGCGTGCACACAGGTCCAGAGGGGGCGTCGATTCCGAGTGGGGCTGATTTTGTCGCACGAGCGTAGATGTCATTAAGTGGCCCCAATCCGCCGAGAGTTACTGCCGTGGCTTGCTCCTCCGCCCCCCCGTGCAGTGCACCCGCATCCCCCGTATGCCAGAAAACTCCGCTTCCGCCGTGGCGTCCAGGGGTTACGGGCCAATGCTTGCGTGCCACCGCTGTGCGCCCCCGTGCGCCGTCGGACTGCTGCTGGTGAGCGTCCGAGTCGTACCACTCGCGAAATGGCCGAACCCCCTGTTCTCGCGCCCGGGACGGACGTTTTCCTCCGCGTGTACCAGGGGCTGATCGACAAGGCCGTGCTCGCCGGCGACGGCTCCCGTGCGGGATCGGCGAGGCCGGAATCGCCGTGCAGCGGGTGACCGTACGGCGTCTGGTCATCGAGGACGCGACGGTGCCGGGGGTAGACGACGCCCCCGGTACCGTCGCGATCGTGGCGGGGGGCATACTGAGCCCCCACGGCAGAGCGCAACAGCGGCCGAAACGTCACTTGCGTATCGGACGGCTACTGGTATCCCGGCGCGATGACACCGGCTACGCGCCGGGGCGTACGCGCCACTACGTACCACCTTGGTGTGAGCTGTGAGGCTTCTCCGCAGATCAGCGCAGCCGCCCTCGTCCGGACGCATGAGTGGCAACTGACGGGTACGTGCAAATTATTTGGGATGCCCCGGAATAGGAACACTGGGACGCCCCGGCTCGTTGTCACGACGTGAGCACGACACCACCTGTTCTCGCCGCAGAGCTGGCGCAGGCGTGGGCCGACATTCAGCGGTACCACCCCGAGCTGCCGGATCTTGCCGAGCCCGAATCCCTGATCGGGGAGTCGTCGTCCGCCTGCGGGCACGAGCTCTCCTTCGAGCGACTGCTCCATGAGGCAGTCCACGGCATCGCCGCCGCGCGCGGAATCCGCGACACCTCCCGCGCCGGCCGATACCACAACCGCAGATTCCTCGCGATCGCCGAGGAGATGGGCCTCGACCACCCGGACGAGCCGCACCCCAGCAGCGGTTTCTCGCTGGTCACGCTCAACCCCGAGGCGAAGAAGCGTTACCGCCCCACGATCGAGCGGCTGCAGCGCGCCCTCAAGGCGCACTCCGCCGCGACCGCGGGCGACACGGCGCGCAGCTTCCGGGGCCCGGCCGCCCGGCACGGCTCCTCCGGGGGCGGCGTCCGCGTCAAGGCGGTGTGCGACTGCGGGCGCAATGTGCGGGTCGTCCCGTCCGTCCTCGCCCAGGCGCCGATCGTCTGCGGGGGCTGCGGCAAGCCCTTCCGCATCCCCGAAGCGGTCGCCGCGGTCGCGAGCTGAACCGCTCCAGGAGCCCGCACGGCGCCGGGACGGGGCGCCATGCGGGCTGCCTCGACGGCGGCGCCGGTCCGGGTTCGGCCGTGTCCTTGGCGTATGGCACAATGGCTAGCTGTACTCGACAGTCGCACAGGACCCCTCTCTCCTCCGGCTGACGCGTCCATCGGGCCATCGGGTACCGCAACCCCACGCGGCATCTCGTTGTGCCCAACCACGTCAAACCAGGAGAATCCACTCCCGTGGCAGTCAAGATCAAGCTGAAGCGTCTGGGCAAGATCCGTTCGCCTCACTACCGCATCGTCGTCGCCGACTCCCGTACCCGCCGTGACGGCCGGGCCATCGAGGAGATCGGTCTGTACCACCCGGTGCAGAACCCGTCGCGCATCGAGGTCGACGCCGACCGCGTGGCGTACTGGCTGGGTGTCGGCGCGCAGCCGACCGAGCCCGTTCTCGCCATTCTGAAGAAGACCGGCGACTGGCAGAAGTACAAGGGCGAGCCCGCCCCGGCCCCGCTGCTCGTTGCCGAGCCTAAGGCCACGCGCCCGTCCTTCGACGCCCTGGGCGGCGAGGACGAGGCCAAGGGTGAGGCGATCACCCAGAAGAAGAAGGCTGAGAAGAAGGACGAGGCTGCCGCCGAGTCCGAGTCGACCGAGGCCTGAGCATGCTCGAGGAGGCTCTCGAGCACCTCGTGAAGGGCATCGTCGACAACCCTGACGATGTGCAGGTGGCCTCGCGCAACCTGCGCCGCGGGCGCGTGCTCGAGGTCCGGGTCCACCCCGACGACCTCGGCAAGGTGATCGGTCGCAACGGCCGCACCGCGCGTGCCCTGCGCACCGTCGTGGGCGCCATCGGCGGCCGTGGCGTCCGCGTCGACCTGGTCGACGTCGACAACGTCCGCTGACGCATTACGCAGCACCGGCTCGGGCCGGGGAGGGCCACTGGGCCGTCCCCGGCCCGTAGTCGTACGAGCCGCCTTCGGCTCGAGTCGTTCCGACAGGAGAGCAAGCACAGTGCAGCTGGTAGTCGCACGGATCGGCCGCGCCCACGGCATCAAGGGCGAGGTCACCGTCGAGGTACGTACCGACGAGCCGGAACTGCGGCTCGCGCCCGGCGCCGTCCTGGCCACCGACCCGGCCGCCACCGGACCGCTGACCATCGAGACGGGCCGCGTCCACAGCGGCCGTCTCCTGCTGCGCTTCGAGGGCGTGACCGACCGTAACGCCGCCGAGGCGCTGCGCAACACGCTCCTGATCGCCGAGGTCGACCCGGAGGAACCGCCCGAGGGTGAGGACGAGTACTACGACCACCAGCTGATCGACCTGGACGTGGTCACCAAGGACGGTGTGGAGGTGGGCCGCATCACCGAGATCTCGCACCTGCCCTCGCAGGACCTCTTCGTCGTGGAGCGCCCGGACGGCAGCGAGGTCTACGTGCCGTTCGTCGAGGAGATCGTCACCGAGATCGACCTCGAGGAACAGCGCGCGGTCATCGACCCGCCGCCCGGCCTGATCGACGACCGGGCGGAGATCGCCTCGTCTCGAGAAGAGGCGTAATGCGGCTCGACGTCGTCACGATCTTCCCCGAGTACCTGGAACCGCTGAACGTCTCCCTCGTCGGCAAGGCACGCGCGCGTGGGCAGCTCGACGTCCGCGTGCACGATCTCAGGGAGTGGACGTACGACCGGCACAACACGGTCGACGACACCCCCTACGGCGGCGGCCCCGGCATGGTCATGAAGACCGAGTCGTGGGGCGACGCCCTCGACGACATCATCGCCGAGGGATACGAGACGGGCTCCCACGCGCCCGTCCTGGTCGTCCCCACGCCGAGCGGGCGCCCCTTCACCCAGGAACTCGCCGTAGAGCTCTCCGAGCGGCCCTGGCTGGTCTTCACGCCCGCCCGGTACGAGGGCATCGACCGCCGCGTCATCGACGAGTACGCGACCCGGATACCCGTCTACGAGGTGTCCATCGGCGACTACGTGCTGGCCGGCGGCGAAGCGGCCGTACTGGTCGTCACGGAGGCCGTGGCCCGGCTGCTGCCCGGCGTTCTCGGCAACGCCGAATCTCACCGCGACGACTCCTTCGCGCCCGGCGCCATGGCCAACCTTCTGGAGGGGCCCGTCTACACCAAGCCGCCGCAGTGGCGCGGCCGCGGCATCCCGGACGTCCTGCTCAGCGGCCACCACGGCAAGATCGCCCGCTGGCGCAGGGACGAGGCGCTACGGCGCACGACGCGCAACCGGCCCGACCTGATAGAGCGCTGTGACCCGTCGGCCTTCGACAAGAAGGACCGCGAAATGCTCTCCATCCTCGGCTGGGAACCGGACCCAGAGGGGACGCCGCGCGGGCGATTTTGGCGCAGGCCAGAGGCCGTGGAAGAATAGGACGCTGTTGTGCGCCGTCCGGCGTGCGCCCCTGCCACAGGGGGACACGACGCCCGCCCCGATGCCCCACAGCACTCGCAATCCCATTACGACATCCCGTTGATGACCTGTGGCATCAACGAAGAAAGCAGACGATCATGTCTCACCTGCTCGACTCCGTCGACAGCGCGTCGCTGCGCAGCGACATCCCGGCCTTCCGCCCGGGTGACACCGTCAACGTCCACGTGCGCGTCATCGAGGGCAACCGCTCCCGTGTGCAGCAGTTCAAGGGCGTTGTGATCCGTCGCCAGGGCTCCGGTGTCCGTGAGACCTTCACGGTCCGCAAGGTCTCGTTCTCCGTCGGCGTCGAGCGCACCTTCCCGGTGCACACCCCGATCGTCGAGAAGATCGAGCTCGTCACCCGCGGTGACGTGCGCCGCGCCAAGCTGTACTACCTGCGCGACCTGCGCGGCAAGGCGGCGAAGATCAAGGAGAAGCGCGAGAGCTGAGCTCCCGCGAACAAGGCGTAATCGGGCGTCACAGCGGGGCCGGATACCATCTGGCCTCGATGGACACCGCAGAACAGCCGACGGAGCGCGACCGTTCCTCCCGCCCTTCCCAGTCCGAGGTGATCTCGGATGCCGAGGGGCCGGAGGAACGGTCGCGCTCTGCGTTGGGGCCCACTGCGCCGGCGCGCACCGCGCCGATGTCGAGGGTCACGCAGTGGCTGCCCGGCGGACGCTTCACTCTCACCGTGCTGCTCTGTCTGGTCTTTCTGCTGTTGTTCAGCAGGTTTGTGATGCAGCCGTTCCAGATCCCGAGCAGCTCCATGGAACCCGCGTTCCGGGTCGGCGACCGCGTACTCGTCAACAAGTTGGCGTACCGTTTCGGTGCTGAGCCGCTCCGCGGTGACGTAGTGGTCTTCGACGGCACCGGGTACTTCGGCGACGCCGACTACATCAAGCGGGTCGTGGGCGTAGGGGGAGACCATGTGGTCTGCTGCGACAGGCAGGGGAGGATCGAGGTGAACGACCGGTCGGTGGACGAGACGTACCTCTACCCGGGAGACACCCCCTCGCAGGTCGGATTCGATGTCGTCGTGCCCGAGGGAAGACTCTTCGTGCTCGGCGACCACCGCAGCGACTCCAGTGACTCCCGCGACCACCTCGGATCGCCCGGCGGCGGCATGATCCCCGTCGACGACGTGATCGGAAGAGCCGACTGGATCGGCTGGCCGATCGACCGCTGGACCTCCCTCCACCGTCCGGACGTCTACGCGCGCGTGCCCGCCGCCGGTGGTGCGCATGGGTAGCCGCGGACGCCCGCGCGCCGGCCACCGCGCGGACACCAGGCTGCCCACCGGGTCCCGGCCCACCAGCGGCCCCGTACTGCCCGGCCGTGCCGAACGGCGCAAGCTCGCACGCAAGGTCAAGCGGCGTCGGCAGCGCTCCGCGCTGAAGGAGATCCCTCTCCTCGTCGGTGTCGCCCTGCTGATAGCCCTCGTCCTGAAGACCTTCCTCGTGCAGGCCTTCGTGATCCCGTCGGGCTCCATGGAGCAGACCATCAAGATCGGTGACCGGGTTCTCGTGGACAAGCTGACCCCGTGGTTCGGCGCGAAGCCGGAGCGCGGTGACGTCGTCGTGTTCAAGGACCCCGGGAAGTGGCTCGAGCAGGAGCAGGGCCAGCAGGCGGACGATCCCGTGGTGGTCAAGCAGGTCAAGCAGGGGCTGACCTTCATCGGGCTGCTGCCCTCCGCCGACGAGCGAGACCTGATCAAGCGTGTCATCGCGGTCGGCGGAGACACGGTGAAGTGCTGTGACAAGCAGGGGCGGGTCACCGTCAACGGTGTGCCGCTGAACGAGCCGTACATTCACCCGGGCAACAAGCCGTCGACGCTGGAGTTCGAGGTGCAAGTCCCCCAGGGGCGGCTCTGGGTGATGGGCGACCACCGGGCGAACTCAGCGGACTCCCGGTACCACCGCGACGAGGGCTTCAGCGGAACCGTCTCCGAGGACGAGGTGGTCGGCCGGGCGCTCGTCATCGCGTGGCCGGTGAACCACTGGCGCAGACTGGAAGAGCCGGAGACATACGCGTCCGTGCCCGACGCGAGCAGCGGATCGACCACCGCTCTCGGGCCGTCGCATAGGCTGGCCTCCGCGGATCTCAACGGATTGATCCCGCTCCCGAGCCCTGCGGAACTCCCGCTCGTTATGGGAGTGGTGGGCCTGCGTCGTATGGGACGCAGGCTGCGGCACGGAGTGAGGAGTGGATGTGGGGGATTTGGCGGTCGGCGCACGGTCCGGACACGACGACGGCCCGGAGGATCAGCCAGGTCGTCCCGGCCGTCCGGGTGCGGCAGACGGCGTGATCCCCGGGAGTGAGACCGGCGGCGGTGGTGGTGACGGCGACGGCGGGAACGGCGGCGAGGGCGGGGGCGGCGGTCGCCCCGGCGGCTCGGGCAGGCACGGCGGACAGCCGAAGAAGCCGCGTTCCTTCTGGAAGGAGCTCCCGCTTCTCATCGGCATCGCGCTGGTGCTCGCGCTGCTGATCAAGACCTTCCTGGTGCAGGCGTTCTCGATCCCCTCGGACTCCATGCAGAACACGCTGCAACGGGGCGACAGGGTGCTGGTCGACAAGCTGACCCCGTGGTTCGGCTCGGAGCCGGAGCGCGGCGAGGTGGTCGTCTTCCACGACCCGGACAACTGGCTGGCGGGCGAGCCGACCCCCACGCCGAACCCGGTGCAGAAGTTCCTCGGCTGGATCGGTCTGATGCCGTCCGCCGAGGAGAAGGACCTCATCAAGCGGGTCATCGCCGTGGGCGGCGACACCGTCGAGTGCAAGGGCACGGGCCCGCTGAAGGTCAACGGCAAAGTGCTGAACGAGCCGTACGTCTACGCGACGAACACGCCGTGCAGCATGGACGACCAGGGCGGCCAGTTCAAGATCACGGTACCCAAGGGCAAAATCTGGGTCATGGGTGACCACCGGCAGAACTCGCTGGACTCCCGGTACCACCAGAACGACTCCGGCGGCGGAGCCGTCCCCGTGGACAACGTCGTGGGTCGCGCCGTGGTGGTCGCCTGGCCGCCCACCCGCTGGGCCACGCTGCCGGTTCCCGACACGTTCGACCAGCCGGGCCTCAGCGCCGCTCTCGGTGCGGTTCCGGGGGCTCTGGGGCTTGCGGGTGCCGTGCCGCTCGTGATCTGGCGGCGCAGGCGGGTTGCCTTGGGTAACTCCGGGGTTTCTGGCGTGGGTACCGCCGGGTAGGGTGCCGTCCCAGATCACCGATCTTCCGCGGTCCGGACGCCGTGCCGCGAGGTCGAGTCTCCGATGTGGGGGAGCACTGGGATGAGCAGGACAAGTCGCACAGGCGAGGGCCCCGGCCGGCTCGGCAGCGTGCTGTCGGGGCTGGCCGTGGCCCTCGGCTGTGCGCTCTTCCTCGGAGGGTTCGCCTGGGGTGCGATCGTGTACCAGCCGTACACCGTGCCGACCGACTCGATGACCCCGACGATCAACGTCGGTGACCGTGTACTGGCTCAGCGCATCGACGGCAGCGAGGTGCGGCGTGGTGACGTCGTCGTCTTCCGCCAGAAGACCTGGGGCGACATGCCCATGGTCAAGCGTGTGGTGGCGGTGGGCGGCGACAAGATCGCCTGCTGCACCGACGGCAAGCTGACGGTCAACGGCAAGGAGATCGACGAGCCGTATCTCGCCAAGGGCACCGAGGCGGAACTGAACGGAATTCCGGCCATCACGGTGCCGAAGGGGCGGCTCTTCCTGCTGGGCGACGAGCGCAGCGGGTCGCTTGACTCGACCGCCCACCTTCAGGAGGTAGGCAACGGATCCGTGCCGCGCAGCGCCGTGGCGGCCCGCGTCGACGCCGTGGCATGGCCGCTCGACGGCATGCTCGCCCGGCCCACGGGCTTCGAGGCGCTGCCCGGCGGCATCTCCCAGCCGGGACCGCTGCGGCTCGTGCTCGCCGCGGTGGTCGCGGGGGCCGTGCTCGTCCTTGCCGGGGCCGCGTACGGGCCGTTGGCCACGCGACTGGGGCGCAGTCGTGGCCGCAGTGGTGCCGGGCGGAGGGAGCCTGTGCGTGTCCGCTGAGGTGAGGGCCGGATCGGACGTCGGCGGGTCGGGCGAGACGGGCTCGGCGAAGGGTGCCGGGTCGGGCGAGCTGGTCGTGACCGACGGTGGCGGGTTCGGGGAGCCGGGGTCGCTGCGGAAGGTCGCGCGCGTCGTGCTGCTCGACCCGCAGGACCGGATCCTGCTGCTGCACGGTCATGAGCCGGGCGATCCGGCGGACGACTGGTGGTTCACACCCGGCGGCGGCGTGGAGGGCGACGAGACCCGCGAGCAGTCCGCGCTGCGCGAGCTCGCGGAGGAGACTGGCATCACGGAGGTCGAGCTGGGGCCGGTGCTGTGGCAGCGGATCTGCTCCTTCCCCTTCGCCGGGCAGCGCTGGAACCAGGACGAGTGGTACTACCTGGGGCGTACGACGCAGACGGCGACCGCGGCGGCCGGGCTCACGGAGCTGGAGCGGCGCAGTGTTGCCGGAGCCCGTTGGTGGACGTGCCAGGAACTGACCGAGGCACATGAGACGGTGTATCCGACCAAACTCGCCGGGCTGCTCCGCAGACTGCTCGACGAGGGTCCTCCCGACCGGCCCGAGGTTCTGGACACCGAAATCGTCTAGGGGCCCGCGGGGCTGGGGGACAATAGGGGGACGCACGGCTGAAGGGGAACATGCCATGAGCGCCGAGGACCTCGAGAAGTACGAGACCGAGATGGAGCTCAAGCTCTACCGGGAGTACCGCGATGTCGTCGGTCTGTTCAAATACGTGATCGAGACCGAACGGCGCTTCTACCTCACCAACGACTACGAGATGCAGGTGCACTCGGTCCAGGGCGAGGTGTTCTTCGAGGTGTCCATGGCGGACGCCTGGGTCTGGGACATGTACCGGCCTGCCCGGTTCGTCAAGCAGGTGCGGGTACTCACGTTCAAGGACGTGAACATCGAAGAGCTGAACAAGAGCGACCTGGAGCTCCCGGGCGGCTGAGGCGACTGATGCCCGGCTGAGGTGAGTCCCTCGGGCGGGTGACGGAGTTTTCCACAATCGCCGGGTTGTCCACCAAGATCCAATAGGTGGCCGCGGATGCGTGACGGTTGGCGCCGGAGGTGGTGCCGACATGAACGCACGGAGCGCACTCGGCAGGTACGGCGAGGACCTGGCAGCACGGCGGTTATCCGAGGCCGGAATGACGGTCCTGGAGCGCAACTGGCGCTGCGGCAGGACAGGCGAGATCGACATCGTGGCCAGGGACGGTGACGTCCTGGTCGTCTGCGAGGTGAAGACCCGCAGAGCGGGGTGCTTCGAGCATCCGATGGCTGCCGTCACACCGGTGAAGGCCGAGCGGCTGCGCGGGCTCGCCGAGCGATGGATCCAGGCCCACGGGGGCGCGCCGCCCGGAGGTGTGCGCATCGATCTGGTGGGGGTCGTGCTGCCCGGGCGCGGCGCCGCGGTGGTCGAGCATGTGCGGGGGGCTGCCTGATGGGGTTCGCGCGTACGTGTTCGGTGGCGCTGGTGGGCGTCGAGGGCGTCGTCGTCGAGGTGCAGGCCGATCTGGAGCCGGGCGTGGCCGCGTTCACGTTGGTGGGCCTGCCCGACAAGAGCCTCTCCGAGAGCCGGGACCGGGTCAGGGCCGCGGTGGTCAACTCGGGCGCCGAGTGGCCGCAGAAGAAGCTCACGGTGGGCCTCAGCCCGGCCTCGGTGCCCAAGGGTGGCAGCGGCTTCGATCTGGCCGTCGCCTGCGCCGTCCTGGGGGCCGCTGAACGGATCGACCCCCGGGTGCTGTCCGACATCGTCATGATCGGAGAGCTGGGTCTGGACGGGCGGGTCCGGCCGGTTCGGGGCGTCCTGCCGGCCGTGCTGGCGGCGGCCGACGCGGGCTACGAACAGGTGGTGGTCCCGGAGTGCACGGCGGCGGAGGCCATGCTGGTGCCGGGCGTTTCGGTGCTGGGCGTGCGGAGCCTTCGGCAGCTCATCGCGGTGCTGACGGACGAGCCGGTGCCGGAGGAGGAGCCGGACGGCGAAGGCCGCCCCGATCCGCTGTTGTCCGGTCTGTGCATGCCCGGCGCTGCCCTGGGGACGGGCCTGAGCGGCATCGGGACCGTCGACCAGGAGCACGGTCACGATCTCGCGGATGTCGTGGGCCAGCCCGCGGCACGTACGGCGATGGAAGTCGCCGCCGCCGGCGGGCACCACGTCTTCCTGCAAGGGCCCCCGGGAGCCGGCAAGACGATGCTGGCGGAACGGATGCCGGCCATCCTGCCGTGTCTGACCAGGCAGGAGTCCCTGGAGGTGACGGCGGTCCACTCGGTCGCCGGGATGCTGCCTCCGGGCAAGCCGATGGTGGACACCCCGCCCTACTGCGCGCCGCACCACTCGGCGACCATGCAGTCCCTGGTCGGCGGCGGCCAGGGAGTGGCCCGGCCCGGCGCCGTATCGCTCGCTCATCGCGGCGTGTTGTTCCTGGATGAGGCGCCCGAATTCAGCAGTCACGCCCTGGACGCCCTGCGGCAGCCGCTGGAATCGGGACACGTGGTGATCGCGCGCAGTGCTGGCGTGGTGCGGCTGCCTGCGCGGTTCCTCATGGTGCTGGCCGCCAACCCCTGCCCCTGCGGCAGATACACGGTGGCGGGGGAGGGGTGCGACTGCCCACCTTCCGTCATCCGCCGCTATCAGGCCCGGCTCTCGGGCCCCTTGCTCGACCGCGTCGATCTGAGGGTGCAGGTCGAGCGCGTGACCCGATCCGAGCTGACGGCAGGCGGTGCACCGGGCGAGTCGACCCGTACCGTCGCAGAGCGGGTGCGCGCGGCACGGGAGCGCTCGGCCGCGAGACTGGCGGGCACTCCGTGGCGCACGAACGGCGAGGTGCCGGGGCATGAGTTGCGCAGCAAATGGCGGGCCCTGCCCGGGGCGATGGCCGAGGCCGAGCGGGATCTCGAGCGCGGGCTGCTGACGGCCCGCGGCCTCGACCGCGTCCTCAGGGTCGCCTGGACCGTCGCCGACCTGGCCGGACACGACTGTCCCGACGCCGGCGACGTGGCCCTGGCGCTGCAGTTGCGCACCGGGATTCAGCGAGGGGTGCCGATGGCGATCGGCGCGTCGCGATGACCGGGGGCTGCGGCGGCGTGACGGACGAGGAGCGCCTGGCGAGAGCCACCCTGACCCGGATCATCGAGCCGGGGGACGAGGCCGGGGGCAGGTGGCTGCGGGAGTTCGGGGCCGTGCGCGTGGCGCGGCGCATCGTCGGAGGCGGGGAGCCGCTGCCCGGTGTGTCCCCGAAGCGCTGGGCGGGGCTGCGGTCGCGGGCCGCCCATGCACGCCCGGAGCGGGACCTGGCCGTGGCGCGGGACACGGGCGCACGGTTCGTCTGCCCCGGGGACGTGGAGTGGCCGGCGCAGCTCGACGACCTGGGGGACAGGGGCCCGATCGGGCTGTGGGTGCGCGGTCGGCCCTCGCTGCGGATATGGGCCCTGCGTTCCGTCGCGGTCGTGGGCGCGCGGGCCTGCACCGAGTACGGCGCGCACATGGCCGCGAGGCTGAGTGCCGGGCTCGCCGAGAGCGGCTGGGTCGTGGTGTCCGGCGGCGCCTACGGAGTGGACGGGGCTGCCCACCGCGGGGCGCTCGGGGCCGGCGGGGCGACCGTCGCGGTGCTGGCGTGCGGGGTCGACCGGCCCTATCCACGGGGCCACACCCAGTTGATCGGGCGCATCGCGGAACAGGGACTCGTCGTGGGCGAGTTGCCGCCCGGCGACCATCCGACGCCCAGCAGATTCATCCTCCGAAACAGGGTGATCGCCGCGCTCACCCGGGGCACCGTCGTCGTCGAGGCGGCGTACCGCAGCGGTGCGCTCGTGACCGCGCGCAGTGCGCAGCGCATGGGCCGTCCGACGATGGGGGTGCCGGGTCCCGCCACCAGCGGGCTCTCGTCCGGGGTGCATGAGCTGCTCCGCGGGGAGGCGGTCCTTGTCACGGACGCCGCGGAAGTGATCGAGCTCGTCGGAGACATCGGTGAGCTGGCTCCGGAACGTCGGGGACCGGTGCTGCCGCGCGACCTGCTGGATCCCGACGCGGCACGGGTGCTGTCCGCGCTGCCGGCCCGGCAGGCCGCGGCCGTGGGAGACATCGCGCGCGGCGCGGGCACGAGTGTGGATGACGCAGTCGCCAGGTTGTACGAACTCAGGTCACTGGGGTTCGTCGAACGACACGGCGATGGCTGGCAGTTGACACGCCAGGCGGTCGTGTCGGTCTCTCAGAATCACAGTTTTTTGTGACGGAGCGTGGCCTGATTGCCCTGTTCCCGCTGGATGCCCTTGGGATTTACCGCAGTTGGCGTACCGCGGCGGTCACGCACAGCAACGGGCCTGACTCTGCGGGACGCCTGGCGGAACGTTCCTGCGTGCGGGGGATCTCTTGGCCTTCGCGCACCGCGACACCTCAGTCACGCTACGCTCACGAGGATTCCGGCTCAGGACTCCGATTCAGACGGTCACTTGAGAATCGGGCCGGCCCAGCCCGGCCCCCAGTTCACGGCAGAACGGCACAAGGCGACGAATGCCCCAGCACACCTCCGGGTCTGACCGGGCGGCAGTTCCCACCGCTGCCCGCGGCAGCGTGCGGCCTCCCGCCCCCTCGTCGCTCGACGAGTTGTGGAGGTCGTACAAGGCGACGGGTGACGAGCGGTTGCGGGAGCAGCTGATCCTGCACTACTCGCCGCTGGTGAAGTACGTCGCCGGCCGGGTGAGCGTCGGTCTGCCCCCCAACGTGGAGCAGGCGGACTTCGTCTCGTCCGGGGTCTTCGGGCTGATCGACGCGATCGAGAAGTTCGACATCGACCGCGAGATCAAGTTCGAGACGTATGCGATCACGCGCATCCGCGGCGCCATGATCGACGAGCTGCGGGCGCTGGACTGGATTCCGCGGTCTGTCCGGCAGAAGGCGCGCAACGTCGAGCGGGCCTATGCGACGCTCGAGGCGCAGCTGCGGCGGACGCCGTCGGAGACCGAGGTGGCCGCCGAGATGGGCATCGCGGTGGAGGAACTGCACGCGGTTTTCAGCCAATTGTCGCTGGCGAACGTGGTGGCCCTGGAGGAGCTGCTGCACGTGGGCGGCGAGGGCGGGGACCGCCTGAGCCTCATGGACACGCTCGAGGACACCGCGGCCGACAACCCGGTGGAGGTGGCGGAGGACCGTGAGCTGCGGAGATTCCTCGCGCGTGCCATCAACACACTGCCGGAGCGGGAGAAGACCGTGGTGACCCTCTACTACTACGAGGGCCTCACACTGGCCGAGATCGGCAATGTGCTCGGCGTGACGGAGAGCCGGGTGAGCCAGATCCACACGAAGTCCGTCCTCCAGCTGAGAGCGAAACTGGCCAGCTTCGGGCGCTGACGGCACGGTGTGGGAATCGCCGGATCGCCCCAGGGGCACGTCTGCGGCGTCTGCGTACCGTTGCCTCCCCCGGCCCCCGTGGCGTCCGTAAAGTGGATGCGTGCCAAGGATTCGAGCGGCCTCTGTGGCCGAGCACCGGTCGATGCAGCGCAGCGCCCTGCTGGACGCCGCGCGGTCCCTTTTGTCCGAGGGCGGTACGGAGGCTCTGACCTTCCCCGCCCTGGCCGAGCGCACGGGCCTGGCGAGGTCCTCCGTCTACGAGTACTTCCGCTCCCGCGCCGCAGTCGTCGAAGAGCTCTGTGAGGTCGACTTCCCCGTGTGGGCGGCCGAGGTCGAGTCCGCGATGCAGCAGGCCGGCACGCCCGAGGGCAAGGTCGAGGCCTATGTGCGCAGGCAGCTCGCTCTGGTCGGCGATCGGCGCCACCGGGCCGTCGTCGCCATCTCCGCGAGCGAGCTCGACGCGGGTGCCCGCGAGAAGATCCGTGCGGCGCACGGAGGGCTCGTCGCCATGATCGTCGAGGCGCTCGGCGACATGGGGCATGCGGAGCCGCGACTGGCCGCGATGCTGCTCCAGGGCATCGTCGATGCCGCGGTGCGCCGCATCGAGCTGGGTGTGGCGGAGAGTCCCGCTGCGATCACCGAGGCGGCAGTGGGGATGGCGCTGCGCGGTGTGCACGGCGGTGTCCAGGGCTGATCTTGCCCGGGTGCCGGGTGCCGGGTGCCGGGTGCGGGGTGCGGGGTGCGGGGTGCCGGTTGCCCAGCACCCGTCACCCGGTGCTCGAGAGCGGCTTGCTCACCGTGCCCCCGCGGGCAGCGGAATCCCCGCCACCGGCAGCAGTCGTGACGGACCCCTGTGCAGCAGCCACGGCTGCAGCAGCGACAGCGGATTCAGATAGATGTCGCCCCTCAGCAGCCCCCAGTGGAGGCACACCGTGTCCGCCGGGCAGTGGGAGCCGCCCGGTTCCACGGTGCCGATGATCTGGCCTGCCACCACCTCGTCGCCCTTCTCGACCTCCGCCCGTACGGGTTCGTAGGTCGTCCGCAGCGGTGGGTCGCCGGTGCCGTCCAGCTCCACGGCGATCACTCCCCGGCCCGCCACCCGGCCCGCGAAGGAGACCCGGCCGGGCGCGACGGCCCGCACCGGCGCCCCGGTGGCAGCGGCGAGGTCCACGCCCCGGTGACCCGGGCCGTACCCCGTCGCCGGGGGTTCCCAGCCGCGTACCACCCCAGGGCGCACGCCCACCGGCCACAGCGCCGCCACAGCGGGCACCGGCTCGAAGGGCCCGGCCCGCCCAAGCGCCAACGCGACTCGCGGAGTCCCCGCGACTCCGGGAGCCCCCGCACCCACCTGACCCCCTCGCACCGCCGCCGCGGTCCCGCCCGCGGCGGCCGGCAGACCCGCCACCGCAGCCGCCAGCGCCACCGCCACGGCCATCCACAACCTGCTGATCCATCGCATGCGAGAACCGTGTCGCACCCCTGCGGTTCCCGGGGATCATGGCCCGGATCTGTGGACTACCGGCCGGTTGTGGACAGCGGCGTCACCCGGTGCCTCCAGGGTCCCGTACACTTCTGGTGGCGATCCGGGTCACCGGGTCGACTTCGCACGCCCCGACACCGGGCCCCTCCGTCAAAAGAGGAAAGCCGGTGTCAGCGCCCCTCGGTCCTTCGCGGCACGGCGCACAGCGGGCGTCAGGCGCGTGTGCCGTCCGGCACACGCGGCACAACCGAGAACCTCAAGGAGTACGGCCATGGCCGTCGTCACGATGCGGGAGCTGCTGGAGAGCGGCGTCCACTTCGGTCACCAGACCCGCCGTTGGAACCCGAAGATGAAGCGCTTCATCTTCACCGAGCGCAACGGCATCTACATCATCGACCTGCTCCAGTCGCTGTCGTACATCGACCGCGCCTACGAGTTCGTCAAGGAGACCGTCGCCCACGGCGGCACGGTCATGTTCGTCGGCACGAAGAAGCAGGCGCAGGAGGCCATCGCCGAGCAGGCCACCCGCGTCGGCATGCCCTACGTCAACCAGCGCTGGCTGGGCGGCATGCTCACCAACTTCTCGACCGTCTACAAGCGTCTGCAGCGCCTCAAGGAGCTCGAGCAGATCGACTTCGAGGACGTTGCCGCGTCCGGTCTGACCAAGAAGGAGCTTCTCGTGCTCTCGCGCGAGAAGGCCAAGCTGGAGAAGACCCTCGGCGGTATCCGCGAGATGCAGAAGGTGCCCAGCGCCGTCTGGATCGTGGACACCAAGAAGGAGCACATCGCGGTCGGTGAGGCCCGGAAGCTCAACATCCCGGTCGTCGCCATCCTCGACACCAACTGCGACCCGGACGAGGTCGACTACAAGATCCCGGGCAACGACGACGCGATCCGCTCCGTCACCCTGCTCACCCGTGTGATCGCCGACGCCGTCGCCGAGGGCCTCATCGCCCGCTCCGGTGCCGCCGCCGAGGCCAAGGGCGAGAAGGCCGCGGGCGAGCCGCTCGCCGAGTGGGAGCGCGACCTGCTCGAGGGCGAGAAGAAGGCCGACGAGGCTCCCGCCGCCGAGGCTCCGGCAGCCGAGGCTCCGGCAGCCGAGGCTCCGGCGGCCGAGGCTCCGGCCGCCGAGGCCGAGAAGCCGGCCGAGGCCGCTGCCGAGGCTCCGGCCGCGGACGCCGAGCAGGCCTGAACTTAAGTTCGGTTGCTGACGGTGGGAGCGGCGATACACAGCCCGCTCCCGCCGTTCACCCGTAGATCAGCGGCGAGTCACGGATCTGCACACGCGGGGAGACCGCGGCACCGTAGAAACCCGTAGAACCCGCAGATCTTCGATCTTCCAGACTTCGAGAAAGATTCACAGACTCATGGCGAACTACACCGCCGCCGACGTCAAGAAGCTCCGTGAGCTCACCGGCGCCGGCATGATGGACTGCAAGAAGGCGCTGGACGAGGCCGAGGGCAACGTCGACAAGGCCGTCGAGGCCCTGCGCATCAAGGGCCAGAAGGGCGTCGCCAAGCGCGAGGGCCGCTCCGCCGAGAACGGCGCCGTGGTCTCCCTCATCGCCGACGACAACACCTCCGGTGTTCTGGTCGAGCTGAAGTGCGAGACGGACTTCGTCGCCAAGGGTGAGAAGTTCCAGTCCGTCGCGAACGCCCTGGCGGCCCACGTCGCCAAGACCTCCCCGGCCGACATCGAGGCGCTGCTCGCGTCCGAGATCGAGCCCGGCAAGACCGTTCAGGCGTTCGTCGACGAGGCCAACGCCAACCTGGGCGAGAAGATCGTCCTGGACCGCTTCGCGCAGTTCTCGGGCGGCTACGTCACGGCGTACATGCACCGCACGATGCCGGACCTCCCGCCGCAGATCGGTGTCCTCGTCGAGCTCGACAAGGAGAACCCCGAGCTCGCCAAGGGCGTCGCGCAGCACATCGCCGCCTTCGCGCCGAAGTACCTGTCCCGCGAGGACGTCCCGGCCGAGGTCGTCGAGACCGAGCGCCGCGTCGCCGAGGAGACGACCCGCGCCGAGGGCAAGCCCGAGGCCGCCCTGCCGAAGATCGTCGAGGGTCGCGTGAACGGCTTCTTCAAGGAGGCCACCCTCCTGGGCCAGCCGTACGCGCTCGACAACAAGAAGTCCGTCCAGCAGATCCTGAACGAGGCCGGTGTCACCCTGAAGCGCTTCTCGCGCATCAAGGTCGGCATCTGAGTCCGTACCGCGATCGACGGAAGACCCCGCTAGGGTCGACAGCAGTCGTCCGCGTACGCCACGCGCGCGTGCGCGACGGGCGACGGCAGAGCTGACGAGGAGGCCATTGCCGAGCATGGGATGCGAACACCCCACCGGCAATGGCCTTCTTGGTATGTGCACCACGAGGAGATCTCCATGACCACCAGGGCCGACAAGGGCGAGACGAGCGACGACGGCAAAGTGCCCGGCCGTTTTCTGCTGAAGCTTTCCGGTGAGGCGTTCGCCGGCGGCGGGGGACTGGGCGTCGACCCCGACGTGGTGCACAAGATCGCCCGGGAGATCGCGGCCGTGGTCCGCGACGGCGCCCAGATCGCCGTCGTCATCGGCGGCGGCAACTTCTTCCGCGGCGCCGAGCTGCAGCTGCGCGGCATGGACCGGGCCCGCTCGGACTACATGGGCATGCTCGGCACGGTCATGAACTGCCTCGCTCTGCAGGACTTCCTGGAGAAGGAAGGCATCCAGTCCCGCGTGCAGACGGCCATCACCATGGGCCAGGTCGCGGAGCCGTACATCCCGCTGCGCGCCGTGCGCCACCTGGAGAAGGGCCGCGTGGTCATCTTCGGTGCCGGTATGGGCATGCCGTACTTCTCCACCGACACCACCGCCGCCCAGCGTGCCCTCGAGATCGACGCGGAGGCGCTGCTGATGGGTAAGAACGGTGTGGACGGGGTCTACGACTCGGACCCCAAGACCAATCCGGACGCGGTGAAGTTCGATGCCCTCGGCTACGGCGAGGTCATCACCCGCGACCTGAAGGTGGCCGATGCCACCGCGATCACCCTGTGCCGGGACAACAAGCTGCCCATCCTCGTCTTCGAACTCCTCACGGAGGGCAATATCGCGAGGGCCGTCAAGGGTGAGAAGATCGGCACGCTCGTGGGCGACCAGGGCGCCCGGGCCTGACCCCCCGGGACGCGCCCGGGCCTTGATCCCGGGACGACCCCGTGAGGGGATGGACAAAGAACTGCCGGTGGGACACCGTGCAGGAAAGAGACGCGACGCAGCCGGCCGCCCACTGGATGCCGGGCCCACTCAAGACACGCAGGAGCAAGTGGTGATCGAAGAGACCCTCCTCGAGGCCGAGGAGAAGATGGAGAAGGCCGTCGTGGTCGCCAAGGAGGACTTCGCCGCGATCCGCACGGGCCGTGCGCACCCGGCGATGTTCAACAAGATCGTGGCCGACTACTACGGCGCGCTGACGCCGATCAACCAGCTGGCCTCGTTCTCTGTGCCCGAGCCGCGGATGGCCGTGGTGACCCCGTTCGACAAGAGCGCCCTGCGTAACATCGAGCAGGCCATCCGCGACTCCGACCTGGGCGTCAACCCGAGCAACGACGGCAGCATCATCCGTGTGGTCTTCCCGGAGCTCACCCAGGAGCGCCGCAAGGAGTTCATCAAGGTCGCCAAGACCAAGGGCGAGGACGCCAAGGTGTCGATCCGCTCGGTCCGCCGCAAGGCCAAGGACGCCATCGACAAGCTGATCAAGGACGGCGAGGTCGGCGAGGACGAGGGCCGCCGTGCGGAGAAGGAGCTCGACGACACCACCGCGAAGTACGTCGCTCAGGTGGACGAGCTGCTCAAGCACAAGGAATCAGAGCTGCTCGAGGTCTGATGAACGACTCTTCCTGGGGAGCGCCGCCACAAGCCGGGTACTGGGGGCCTCCCGACCAGGGGCCTGTCCCGGGGGCCGCTCCGGCGGGTCCCGCGTACGATGCGTATGGCGTCCACCAGCCGCTGGAAACTCAGCCCATGCCCATCGTGCCCGACGTACCCGCGAGTGGCGGGGAGCAGGATGACGACCGGGGGGCCGCGCGGCTGAGCGGCCCCCTGTTCCGCGACGAGGTGCCGTCGCGGACACCGCAGACGAACCCGCCGCAGCACGAGCCGCAGCAGTCGCAGAAGCCGCAGGAGCCCATGCCCAGCGCCCCCCAGCCCGTCCCCGCACCGCAGAAGAAGAGCGCGGGTCGCGATCTGGGTGCGGCCATAGGCGTCGGTGTCGGTCTCGGCGTGGTGATCCTCGCGTCGCTGTTCATCGTCAAGGCCGTCTTCGTCGGCGTCATAGCGATCGCCGTCGTCGTCGGCCTCTGGGAGCTCACCAAGCGGCTCGAGGAGCGCAAGGGCATCAAGGCGCCGCTGGTTCCGCTCGCGGTCGGCGGCGCGGCCATGGTCGTTGCCGGGTACCTCCGGGGCGCCGAGGGCGCCTGGGTAGCTATGGCGCTCACCGCGCTCGCCATCCTCGTATGGCGGATGACCGAGCCGCCCGACGGCTATCTCCGGGATGTCACGGCGGGCGCCTTCGCCGCCTTCTACGTGCCGTTCCTTGCCACCTTCGTCTCGCTGATGCTCACCGCGGACGACGGGCCGTGGCGCGTGCTGACGTTCCTGCTGCTGACCGTGGTCAGCGACACCGGGGCGTACGCGATCGGGTGGCGCTTCGGCAGGCACAAGCTCGCGCCGCGCATCAGCCCCGGCAAGACCCGCGAGGGCCTGGTCGGCGCGGTGACGTTCGCGATGGCGGCCGGCGCGCTGTGCATGGAGTTCCTGATCGACGGCGGCACCTGGTGGCAGGGGCTGCTGCTCGGACTGGCGGTCGCGGCGAGCGCCACGCTCGGCGACCTCGGCGAGTCGATGATCAAGCGGGACCTCGGCATCAAGGACATGGGCACGCTCCTCCCCGGGCACGGGGGCATCATGGACCGGCTGGACTCGCTGCTGCCGACGGCGCCCGTGGTGTGGCTGTTGTTGGTCGTCTTCGTCGGGGCGGGCTGACCCTCGCACCGCGTACGAGTGGGCTGACCAGGGGCTTTTCTGCGTTTCGTGCGGTGCGGGGGCTCGTTGTCCACAGGGTGGCGAGCCCCTCGTCGTATGTCTGCGACACTGGAACAACCATGCCCAAGCCCGGAGAACTCACTTTCGTCGCGCCCCGCGGAGCCAAGAAGCCCCCGCGGCACCTCGCCGACCTCACGCCCGTCGAGCGCAAGGAGGCCGTCGCCGCGATCGGCGAGAAGCCGTTCCGCGCCAAGCAGCTGTCGCAGCATTACTTCGCGCGGTACGCGCACGACCCGGCGGAGTGGACCGACATCCCCGCCGGTTCGCGCGGCAAGCTGCAGGATGCGCTGCTGCCCGAGCTGATGTCGGTGGTGCGACACATCAGCTGTGACGACGACACGACGCGCAAGACGCTGTGGCGCCTGTTCGACGGCACGCTCGTCGAGTCGGTGCTGATGCGCTATCCGGACCGCGTGACCATGTGCATCTCGTCGCAAGCCGGGTGCGGTATGAACTGCCCGTTCTGCGCCACCGGACAGGCCGGCCTCGACCGGAACCTGTCGACGGCCGAGATCGTGCACCAGATCGTGGACGGCATGCGGGCACTGCGGGACGGTGAGATACCGGGCGGTCCGGCGCGGCTGTCCAACATCGTCTTCATGGGCATGGGCGAGCCCCTCGCCAACTACAACCGCGTTGTCGGGGCCATCCGGCGGCTCACCGACCCCGAGCCCGACGGCCTGGGCCTCTCCCAGCGCGGCATCACGGTTTCGACGGTCGGCCTCGTCCCGGCGATCCATCGCTTCGCCGACGAGGGCTTCAAGTGCCGCCTCGCCGTGTCGCTGCACGCGCCGGACGACGAGCTGCGCGACACGCTCGTACCGGTCAACACGCGCTGGAAGGTGCGCGAGGTCCTGGACTCCGCGTGGGAGTACGCGGCGAAGTCGGGCCGCCGTATCTCCATCGAGTACGCGCTGATCCGGGACATCAACGACCAGGCGTGGCGCGGTGATCTGCTCGGTCGGCTGCTCAAGGGCAAGCGCGTGCACGTGAACCTGATCCCGCTGAACCCGACGCCCGGGTCGAAGTGGACGGCATCGCGGCCCGAGGACGAGAAGGCGTTCGTTGCGGCCATCGAGGCGCACGGTGTGCCGGTCACCATCCGGGACACCCGCGGTCAGGAGATCGACGGAGCCTGCGGACAGCTGGCTGCGTCCGAACGCTAGACCGGTACTCTGGGCTCCGACATCCGCATGCGGTCCATGCCGATGTCTCCACATCGACATCTTCATATTCCGACAGGGGAGCGCCACAGCGCTGAGAGTGCGGCAGCCGGGCAACCGGTGGACTGCAGACCCTCTGAACCTCGCCCGGGTCATTCCGGGTAGGAAGTTCGGTCTTTACTCAAGCTGTTGCGCCCTGCCCGCGAACCCTGAGGGGACGAGGGCAGGGCCGCGTCTCTTCCTGGTCATCCCAGGAGGAAAAACTCAGTGAGCTCAGTGAGCACCAGCAAGGTGAGCACCACCAAGGGCACCGGCAAGAAGATCACGGCCGTCGGCCTGGCCACAGGACTCGGCCTCCTCACGCTCTCGGCGTGCGGCGGGTCCGACGGTGACTCCGCCAAGGCGGAGTCGAAGACCGTGACGCTCGTCAGCCACGACTCGTTCGCCGCGTCCAAGGACGTACTGAAGGAGTTCGAGAAGCAGTCCGGGTACAAGGTCAAGGTGCTGAAGGACGGCGACGCCGGGCAGGCCGTCAACAAAGCGATCCTGACCAAGGACAACCCGCAGGGCGACGTGTTCTTCGGCGTCGACAACACGCTGCTGTCCCGCGCGCTCGACAACGGGCTGTTCCAGCCGTACGAGGCGAAGGGGCTCGCGTCCGTCGCCGAGGACGTGCAGCTCGACAGGGACAAGCACCGCGTCACGCCGATCGACTCGGGCGAGATCTGCGTCAACTACGACAAGAAGTACTTCGCCGACCACAAGCTGGACCCGCCGGGGTCCTTCGACGACCTGGCCAAGCCCGCGTACAAGAACCTGCTGGTCACCGAGAACGCCTCGACGTCCTCGCCCGGTCTCGGGTTCCTGCTCGGCACCGCCGCGCACTACGGCGACGACGGCTGGCAGGACTACTGGAAGAAGCTGAAGGCCAACGGCGTCAAGGTCGTCGACGGCTGGGAGCAGGCGTACAACGAGGAGTTCTCCGGCTCGGCCGGCGGCAAGCAGGCGGGGGGCGACCGGCCGCTGGTCGTCTCCTACGCCTCGTCGCCGCCCGCGGAGGCGATCTACTCCGACCCGCAGCCGAAGACTGCGCCGACCGGTGTCGCTACCGGCACGTGCTTCCGGCAGATCGAGTTCGCGGGGCTGCTCAGCAACGCGGGCAACGAGAAGGGCGGCAAGGCCCTGCTGGACTTCCTGATCAGCAAGAGGTTCCAGGAGGACATGCCGCTCAACATGTTCGTGGACCCCGTTCGGGAGGACGCAGAGGCGCCTGCGGACTTCGTCAAGTACGCCGTCAAGGTCGACGATCCGGAGACGATGGCACCCGACAAGATCGCCGACAACCGTGACCAGTGGGTCAAGTCGTGGACGTCGCTCGTACTGAAGTGAGGTCCCGGGCGCCCGAGGTCCCGCCCAAGGCCGGGCCGGGCGGGCTGCGCGAGGGCCCAGGCCCGGAGCAGGCCCGGGCCGGCGGTTTCCGCCCGGCCCGCGGCAGCCTCGCCCGGCTCGGCCTCATGGCCCTGCCCGTCGTGTTCTTCGCGGCCTTCTTCGCCTACCCGGTGGCGGCGATCGTGGCGCGCGGCCTCAAGGTCGACGGGGCCTGGCAGTTCGGCCGGATCGCGGAGGTCGTGGGGCAGCCGGACATCCGGCACGTGCTGTGGTTCACCACCTGGCAGGCCCTCGCGTCGACCGCGCTCACGCTGCTGATCGCCCTTCCGGCGGCGTATGTCTTCGCGCGGTTCGACTTCCCCGGCAAGCAGGTGCTGCGGGCGGTCGTCACGGTGCCGTTCGTGCTGCCCACCGTCGTGGCCGGCACGGCGTTCCTGGCGCTGCTGGGGCGAGGCGGGCTGCTCGACGAGATGTGGGGGGTACGCCTGGACACGACGGTCTGGGCGATTCTCCTCGCGCACGTGTTCTTCAACTACGCGGTGGTCGTCCGCACCGTTGGCGGGCTGTGGAGCCAACTGGATCCGCGCCAGGAGGAGGCCGCGCGGGTCCTCGGCGCCTCGCGGTTCGCGGCTTGGCGGAAGGTGACGCTGCCCGCGCTCGCGCCCGCCGTCGCCGCGGCCGCGCTGATGGTCTTCCTCTTCACCTTCACCTCCTTCGGCATCGTCCAGATCCTGGGCGGCCCGGCCTACTCGACGCTGGAGGTGGAGATCTACCGGCAGACGTCGCAGATCTTCGACCTCTCCACGGCAGCGGTACTGACGCTCGTGCAGTTCGCCGCTGTGGGCGCGATCCTCGCGATCCACGCCTGGACGGTGCGGCGCAGGGAGACCGCTCTGCGGCTGGTGGACGCGGCGGGCACCGCGCGCAGGCCGCGCGGCGCCGGACAGTGGGCACTCCTCGGAGGGGTTTTCCTCACCATCGCCGTGCTGATCCTGCTGCCACTCGGAGTGCTGGTCCAGCGGTCGTTCAAGGGCCCCGGCGGCTACGGCTTCACGTACTTCCGGGCCCTGACCTCGGCGGACGGCGGTGCCTTCCTTGTGCCGCCGATCGACGCGGTCGGGAACTCGCTGCAGTACGCGCTGGCGGCGACCGCCATCGCCGTGCTGATCGGCGGTCTGGCCGCGGCCGCCCTCACCCGGCGCGCGGGCCGTTTCGTACGGGGCTTCGACGCGTTGCTGATGCTGCCGCTCGGCGTCTCCGCCGTCACCGTCGGCTTCGGCTTCCTCATCGCGCTGGACGAGCCGCCGCTGGATCTGCGCGCCACCTGGATCCTGGTGCCGCTCGCCCAGGCGCTGGTCGGCGTCCCCTTCGTCGTACGCACCATGCTGCCCGTGCTGCGGGCCGTGGACGAACGGCTGCGGGAGGCGGCGGCCGTGCTCGGGGCCTCGCCCTGGCGGGTGTGGCGCGAGGTCGATCTGCCGATGGTGCGGCGGGCGCTGCTCGTCGCGGCCGGCTTCGCGTTCGCCGTGTCCCTGGGCGAGTTCGGCGCGACGGTCTTCATCGCGCGGCCCGACAACCCGACGCTGCCGGTCGCCGTGGCCCGGCTCCTGGGGCGCGCGGGTGAGCTCAACTACGGCCAGGCGATGGCCCTTTCGACGATCCTGATGGTGGTGTGCGCGGTGTCGCTGCTGCTCCTCGAACGTGTCCGGACTGATTCCACGGGGGAGTTCTGATGCCGCCGGTGTCCAAAACCACTGACACCACTGCCGTGTCCGGCGCCGCTCAGGCCCTACTGCGGCTGGAGGGGGCGACCGTGCGGTTCGGCGCCCGCGCCGCGCTCGACTCCGTCGCCCTCGACGTCGCCGAGCACGAGATCGTGTGCGTGCTCGGGCCGAGCGGCAGCGGCAAGTCGACGCTCCTGCGGGTGGTCGCGGGGCTGCAGGAGCTGCACTCGGGCCGGGTGTTCCTGGACGGCCGCGACCAGTCGGGGGTGGCCGCACACCGGCGGGGCGTGGGACTGATGTTCCAGGACCACCAGCTGTTCCCCCAGCGGGACGTCAGCGGCAATGTCGCCTTCGGGCCCCGGATGCACGGGGCTTCGCGGGCCGAACAGGACATACGCGTCAAGGAGTTGCTGGAGCTGGTGGGCCTTCCCGGGGCTGCCCGGCGCACCGTCGCCGCGTTGTCCGGAGGCGAGCAGCAGCGCGTCGCGCTGGCCCGCGCGCTGGCGCCGCGCCCCCGACTGCTGATGCTGGACGAGCCGCTCGGCCAGCTCGACCGCTCGCTGCGCGAACGCCTCGTCGTCGAACTGCGGGAGCTCTTCACGGAGCTGGGCACGACCGTGCTGGCCGTCACCCACGACCAGGGCGAGGCCTTCGCGCTCGCCGACCGGGTCGTGGTGATGCGCGACGGGCGGATCGCCCAGTCGGGCACGCCCCTTGAGGTGTGGCAGCACCCGGTGGACGAGTTCGTCGCGCGCTTCCTCGGCTTCGACAACGTGGTGGAGGCGACGGTCGGTACCGGGTCCGCGGACACCTCGTGGGGCAAGGTGCCGGTGCCCGAGGGGACCCCGCAGGGCGACTGCAGACTGCTCGTACGCCCCGCGGGGGTCCGGCTGGTGCCCGCGCGCGAAGGGCTCGTGTGCACGGTGACCGCACGCACCTTCCGCGGCACCCATGTCGCCGTACATCTGCAGCCGCGGGACGCGCCGCGGCTGGAGGCGGCGTGCGCGCTGCGCGACGCGCCAGAGCCCGGAGCCGAGGTCGGCGTCGCGTTCGACGTGCAGGAGATCGTGCTGCTGCCGTGATCCTGGCCCTCAGCCCTGGACCTGCGACGGGTCCATCCACATGACCTCCCACGTGTGACCGTCGAGGTCGTCGAACGCCCGGCCGTACATGGTGCCGTAGTCCTGCGTCTCGCCCGACACCGTGCCGCCGGCCGCCAGCGCGTTGTCGACCAGTTCGTCGACCTTCTCGCGGCTCTCGGCGCTCAGACACAGCAGCACCTCACTCGTCTTCGTCGAGTCGGCGATCTCCTTCTTCGTGAAGTCCTGGTAGCGCTTCCTGCTCAGGAGCATCGCGATGATCGTGTCGCTGATGACGACGCAGGCGCAGTCGTCCGTGGTGAACTGCGGGTTGATCGTGTAGCCGAGCTCCGTGAAGAACTTCTTCGAGGCGTCGACGTCGTTCACAGGCAGGTTCACGAAGATCATCTGCTGGTACATGGAGGTCTCTCCCGTTGTGTGAGGTGCTGTACGGAGGGATAGACCGAGGCCCGGCACAGAACTCATCGGTGCCGGGCCTCTCTTGTTCAAAAAAATCCAGCGGCCGCGCTCAGGAGACCAGCGGCACCGCCGCCAGCTCCGCAACCACCAAGGTCAGCGGCCCGAACACGATGAACAGCGTCGCCGCTCGCAGTGCGGCCGCCCCGCGCAGCATCTTGGCGGGCGCACCCATCTGCACCAGCGCCGCCGTCGTGTCCGCGTGGAACTGCCGGGACTCGGCCGCGGCCGTCAGCAGCGCAGCGATGGCGCAGCCCGCGACCACCACCGTTCCCAGCAGGGTGAGCGGGCCGAGTTCCAGATGGTCCCCGCCGTACAGCCGGCCCGCGGCGTACATCCCCGAGGCCACCGCGCACAGCAGGCCGAGCGGCCGTCCGATGCGCTGAGCCTCCGTCTGCAGCACCCGACCCGCGAGCATCCGCAGCGCGCCGGGACGCGCAGCCTGCAGCATCCGGCCGCACAGATGGGTCAGGCCGGGCCCGGCGAGCGCCAGGCCGAGTGCGGTGAGGCACCAGCCGGCGAGCACTCCTGCGGAACTGCCGCCGACAGCGACTCCGGCCCCCGGCAGAGCGGCCGCACCGGTGCCCCGCCCGGCGTACGTCTCCGATGCGAGGCCGATGGCGAGGAGGGCCATCCCCCAGGGCAGCCCGGCCGGCGAGGGCACCGGCGTACGGGGCTTGGCCGGTTCGGGTGTCTCCGCGGCCTTGTGGGCAGCCGGGCGCAGCACGAAGACGGCCGCGGTCGATGCGGTGAGCGGGACCAGGGCGAGCAGGGTGACCAGCGCGGGCACCGGCAAGGGCTGCCCGGCGGCGAGGAGTCCGGCCGCGGCACCGTCGAACGGCAGGCCCGTCAGATCGCCGCGCAGGTGCAGGAAGAACAGCAGGGCCAGCAGTGATCCGAGGGTGCAGGCCAGCGCGGTGGACGTCACGGCCAGCACCATCAGCCGGACCGGGCCGAGCCCGATCGCCGAGAGCCCGGTGCGCGGGCGGGTGCCCGGGTCGCAGCGGGCCACGGAGACGGCAAGGTACACGGTCGCGGCGAGCGGCACCAGGCACCAGGCGAGGCGGGCGGCTGACTCCGCGGGCGCGTCCGGATGCCCCATCGCGTACCCCAGCGCGCACAGCAGCAGGAAAGCGGTGCCGGCGGAGGCGACGGAGACCAGCAGTCTGCGGAGCTGGACGAGCGGTTGGGCGCCGCGGGCTAGACGGAGAGCGAGCACGCGGCAGAGCCTTCCGCGTCGGCGTCAGTGGGCAGGTTGACCGTGTTCACGCGCCGTCCGTCGAGCAGCGACACCGTGCGGTCCGCGGCGGCGGCGATCCCCGGGTCATGGGTGGCCAGGACGACCGTGATGCCGTGCGAACGGGCGGCGGCCGTCAGCGTGTGCAGGACCTGGGCGCGGTCGGCGCGGTGCAGCGGCGCGGTGGGCTCGTCGGCGAAGAGCACGGTCGGCGTGGTGATCAGGGCGCGGGCGATCGCGACGCGCTGCCGTTCGGCCTGCAGGAGGGAGTGCGGCCGTTTCGGGGCGCACGTGTCGATGTCCAGGCGCTCCAGCCATTCCAGGGCGGCGGCCCGGGAGATACGGCGCGAGATGCCGCGCAGCATCAGAGGCAGCGCCGCGTTCTCCCAGGCCTTCAGCTCCGGTACGAGATGGGGGACGGGGTCGATCCAGCCGAAGCGTTCGCGCCGCAGCTGCTCCCGTACGACCGGGCTCATGGTGTGCACGGGCGCGCCGTTGAACCACACCTCGCCCTGCTCGGGCAGCGACTGGCCGGACAGACACCGCAGCAGCGTCGTCTTTCCGCTGCCGCGGGGCCCTACGACGGCGAGGATCTCGCGCTCGCGGACGCCGACCGAGACACCGGCCAGCGCGGGGGAACCGTTGTGGGAGAAGTGCAGGGAGCGTGCCAAGATCACGTCGTTGTCCGGCGGGGCCACCATGGCGAACACCTCGGTTCAGGTCGGTTGTCGCGTCCCCCGCACGGGGGAACGAAGGCGGGACCGATCGGTTACTGCACCGTAGGGATTCGGAGCCTGGGGTCCTGGGAAGCACACGGCCCGGGTGCGCCCTTCTCACTCGAAAAGGGGCACCCGGGCCGTGAGCCGTACGCGGATGGACCAGGATCAGATCTTCGTCCATGCCTCCGTGAGGACCCGGCGGACGATCGACTCGATCTCGTCGAACGTCGACTGGTCCGCGGTGAGCGGCGGCGACAGCTGGATGACCGGGTCACCGCGGTCGTCGGCGCGGCAGTACAGGCCGTACTCGTAGAGCTTCTTGGACACGAAGCCGTAGAGGATGCGCTCCGACTCCTCGTCCGTGAACGTCTCCTTGGTGGCCTTGTCCTTGACGAGCTCGATGCCGTAGAAGAAGCCGTTGCCGCGGACGTCGCCGACGATCGGCAGGTCGTGCAGCTTCTCGAGGGTCGTCCGGAAGGCGTCCTCGTTGTCCAGGACGTGCTGGTTGAGGTTCTCGCGCTCGAAGATGTCGAGGTTGGTGAGTGCCACGGCGGCGGAGACCGGATGGCCGCCGAACGTGTAGCCGTGCAGGAACGTGTTGTCGCCCTTGTAGAACGGCTCGGCGAGGCGGTCGGAGACGATGCACGCGCCGATGGGGGAGTAGCCGGACGTCATGCCCTTGGCGCAGGTGATCATGTCCGGGACGTAGCCGAACTTGTCGCACGCGAACATCGTGCCGAGCCGGCCGAAGGCGCAGATGACCTCGTCCGACACGAGCAGCACGTCGTACTGGTCGCAGATCTCGCGTACGCGCTGGAAGTAGCCGGGCGGCGGCGGGAAGCAGCCGCCGGCGTTCTGCACGGGCTCCAGGAAGACCGCGGCGACCGTCTCCGGGCCCTCGAAGAGGATCTGCTGCTCGATCTGGTCGGCGGCCCAGCGGCCGAAGGCCTCGGGGTCGTCGCCGAAGATCGGGGCGCGGTAGATGTTGGTGTTCGGCACCTTGTGCGCGCCCGGGACGAGCGGCTCGAAGGGGGCCTTCAGACCGGGCAGGCCGGTGATGGACAGGGCGCCCTGCGGGGTGCCGTGGTAGGCGACGGCCCGCGAGATGACCTTGTACTTGGTCGGCTTGCCCTGGAGCTTGAAGTACTGCTTGGCGAGCTTCCAGGCGGTCTCGACCGCCTCGCCGCCGCCGGTGGTGAAGAAGACCTTGTTGAGGTCACCGGGTGCGTGGCCCGCGAGGCGCTCGGCGAGCTCGATCGCCTTGGGGTGGGCGTACGACCAGACGGGGAAGAAGGCCAGCTCCTGCGCCTGCTTGAAGGCGGTCTCGGCGAGCTCGGTGCGGCCGTGGCCCGCCTGGACCACGAACAGGCCGGCCAGGCCGTCGAGGTAGCGCTTGCCCTTGTCGTCGTAGATGTAGGTTCCCTCGCCCCGCACGATGGTCGGCACGGGCGCGTTCTCGTACGAGGACATGCGGGTGAAGTGCATCCACAGGTGGTCGTACGCGGCTTTGCTGAGGTCCTTGCTCACGGCTATCGGGTTCCCCACATATAGGTCTGCTTCTTGAGCTTGAGGTAGACGAAGCTCTCGGTGGAGCGCACTCCGGGAAGGGCCCGGATGCGTTTGTTGATGACGTCCAGGAGGTGGTCGTCGTCCTCGCAGACGATCTCCACGAGGAGGTCGAACGAGCCCGCCGTCATCACCACGTACTCGACTTCCGACATGGCCGTCAGTGCGTCCGCCACCGGGTCGAGGTCGCCCTCGACGTTGATCCCGACCATTGCCTGCCGGCGGAAGCCCACGGTGAGCGGATCCGTCACGGCGACGATCTGCATCACACCCTGGTCGAGTAGCTTCTGCACCCGCTGGCGGACGGCGGCCTCCGAGAGACCGACGGCCTTGCCGATGGCGGCGTACGGCCGGCGGCCGTCCTCCTGGAGCTGCTCGATGATGGCGAGGGAGACGGCGTCGAGCTGAGGAGATCCGTTTCCGCTCCGGGAGTCCCTGGAGCCGCCGGAGTTCCTCGAGCTCACGGAGTCCTTGGCGGTCCTGAGCTCCTTGGCGGTCCTGGGGTCACTGGGGTCTGCACTACGACTGGCCACGAGCTCACTGTGCACGAGGACTCGTCACTTCCGCAAGGCCGAACCAATGAAATCCGTTGTTTACGAGCCCGTGACTAACGGAATCCGTACTTGACCCGGGCCGGGTATGTTGAAAACGTCGAAGAACGGACTAGGGTGGGTGTCTCACCCATTGGACATCTGACAGGAGGGCCCGGCAGTGACCACCGAACTGCGTCGTCTGCGCAACTACATCGACGGAGAGTTCAGGGACGCGGCCGACGGACGGACCACCGAGGTGGTCAATCCCGCGACGGGCGAGGCGTACGCCACGGCGCCGCTGTCGGGGCAAGCGGACGTCGACGCCGCCATGGCCGCGGCCGCGGCAGCGTTCCCGGCCTGGCGCGACACCACGCCGGCCGAGCGCCAGAAGGCCCTTCTCAAGATCGCGGACGCGTTCGAGGAGCGGGCCGAGGAGCTCATCGCCGCCGAGGTCGAGAACACCGGCAAGCCGGTCGGCCTCACCCGCACCGAAGAGATCCCGCCCATGGTCGACCAGATCCGCTTCTTCGCGGGCGCGGCCCGGATGCTCGAGGGCCGCTCGGCCGGCGAGTACATGGAGGGCATGACGTCGATCATCCGCCGTGAGCCGGTCGGCGTCTGCGCGCAGGTCGCGCCGTGGAACTACCCGATGATGATGGCCGTGTGGAAGTTCGCCCCGGCGCTCGCCGCGGGCAACACGGTCGTCCTGAAGCCGTCGGACACCACCCCGGCGTCCACGGTCCTGATCGCCGAGATCATCGGCTCGGTCGTGCCCAAGGGCGTCTTCAACGTCATCTGCGGCGACCGTGAGACCGGCCGCGCGATGGTCGAGCACCCGGTGCCGGCGATGGCCTCCATCACCGGTTCCGTGCGGGCGGGCATCCAGGTCGCCGAGTCCGCCTCCAAGGACGTCAAGCGCGTCCACCTGGAGCTGGGCGGCAAGGCGCCGGTCGTGGTCTTCGCGGACACCGACATCGCCAAGGCCGTCGAGGACATCTCGGTCGCGGGCTTCTTCAACGCCGGCCAGGACTGTACGGCCGCGACCCGCGTCCTCGTCCACGAGTCGATCCACGACGAGTTCGTGGCCGCGCTGGCCAAGGCGGCCTCCGAGACGAAGACCGGCCAGCCGGACGACGAGGACGTGCTCTTCGGCCCCCTGAACAACCCCAACCAGCTCGCGCAGGTCTCCGGCTTCATCGACCGGCTCCCCGCGCACGCCAAGGTCGAGGCGGGCGGCCACCGCGTCGGCGACAAGGGCTACTTCTACGCTCCGACCGTTGTCTCGGGTCTGAAGCAGGACGACGAGATCGTCCAGAAGGAGGTCTTCGGCCCGGTCATCACCGTCCAGTCCTTCACGGAGGAGTCCCAGGCCGTCGAGTACGCGAACGACGTCGAGTACGCCCTCGCGTCCTCGGTCTGGACGAAGGACCACGCGCGCGCGATGCGCATGTCCAAGGCCCTGGACTTCGGCTGCGTCTGGATCAACACGCACATCCCGCTGGTCGCCGAGATGCCGCACGGCGGCTTCAAGCAGTCCGGCTACGGCAAGGACCTGTCGGCGTACGGGTTCGAGGACTACACGCGGATCAAGCACGTGATGACGTCGCTGGACGGCTGACGTTTCCGTGGCAACAGTGCGGCCCCGGACGGGAATCGACCCGTCCGGGGCCGCGGTGCGCCAGGCGCCGGACGCTGGGCCCGACCCTGCGTAAAGGAGCGGTAAAGCCGGGCGTACGCTGCGGACATGAGCGAGCGAAGAGCCCTCTTGCGGGGGATACGTGTGTGGCTGATCGCGTTCGTCGTGTGCCTCGTCCTGAGCGGGGCGACGGCCTTCCCGCTGGTGCACGAACTGCGGTGGACCGAGGAGCTGTTGAGGTCCCTGTCCGTGCCCGAGCACCTTCCCGCCCTGATGGACTGGATCGAGCGTGTCCGCGAAGGCCTCGACGCCACGGACGAGAAGTACCCGTTCGTGCTGTACGGCACGGACTGGCTGGCCTTCGCACATCTCGTCATCGCGGTCGCCTTCTACGGTCCCTACCGGGACCCGGTCCGTAACATCTGGGTCATCGAGTTCGGCATGATCGCCTGCGCCGGGATCATCCCGCTCGCGCTGATCTGCGGGCCGATCCGCGGGATCCCCTTCTGGTGGACCGTCATCGACATGTCGTTCGGGGTCTTCGGAGTGATCCCGCTCTACGTCGTACGGCAGAAGATCAAGCGGCTGGAGGCGCTCACCGAGGCGCCTCCAGCCGCCGCGGCCGTCACCGCGTGAACACGGGGAACGCGAAGCGTTTGGCGATCGCCAGGCCCGCCTCCTTGGCGTGGGTGCCGTTCACCGAGTAGACCAGCGTCGTGGAGAGGTCGCGGGTCGCGGCGATGCCGGTGTTGTAGCCGGGGCGGGCCCCGCTCTTGCCCCATACCTCCCGGCCGTCGATCACGAACCGCTCCAGTGCAGCGCCCATGGTCGCCCCGGGCACGTCCGGAACGGTGAACATCTCCTCCAACTGCGGCTGCGGCACCACCTGTCCGCGGAACAGGGCGACGAGGAACCGCTCCAGATCCGCGGTCGTGGAGATCATGTCGCCCGCCGCCCAGCGGTCCGACATGTTCCACTCGGTGACGTCCACCAGCTTTCCGTCCATCTCCTCGTAGCCGAGGTTGTGCGGCCCGTGGATACGGGGGTCGGGACCGGCGGGGAAGGACGTGTGCCGCATACCGAGCGGCCGGAAGATCCGGATGGCCGCCTGGTGCTCGTACGTGTCGCCCGTGACCTTCTCGATGAGCATGCCGAGCACCGTGTAGTGGATGTTCCCGTATTCCTGCGTGCTTCCCGGATCGGCCGCCGGGCCCTTGGCGACGGCTGAGGCCACCACCTCCTCGGGCGTCAGCGTCTCGAAGCGGTGCGGATATCCCTCCTCGACGGACTCGCCCAGTGACGCACCCGGCTGCAGGCCGCTGGTGAAGTTGAGCAACTGCCGTACGGAGATGGGCTTGAAGTCCGCGGTCAGCAGGCCCGGAAGGTATCGCTGGACGGGCGCGTCCAGGTCGATCCGGCCCTCGGCGGCGAGCTGCAGCACCACGGCCGCCGTGACCACCTTCGTGGTGGATCCGGCCCGGAAGCGGCCGTTCTCCAGGGCCTTGCGGCCGGTCCGTACGTCGGCCACCCCTGCGCTGCCCCGCCAGGTGCCGTCCGTACCCCCGACGCGGATCAGCGCGGCGGTCGCGTCGGCATCGGGAAGGCCGGCGAGGGCCGCACGCAACGCGTCGGCGCTGGGGTGTTCGACCTGGGAGGGTGCGGCGGCCGCGGCGGGGGCGGTGGGGGAGGCGGCGAGCGCGGGCGCCGCCAGCGGGCCGGCCGCCAGGCCCATCGCGAGGACCGCGGAGACGGCGGCGAGGGCGACGGGGGCGACGGGGGCTCCCCCGCTCGTGCGGCGGCTGAGTGGCTTCATGGACGACTCCCGATGTCGGCTGCCCGCGATGTGCGGGCTGCAGGGGCGAGTGGACGGGTCTCATCCTCGGGATCTTCGGAGCGGTGGGGATCGTCGCCGGGGAGGGGCCTTTCCCTGTCTTCCTCATGGGTGAACTCCCCTTGAGGTGAGGTGTGTTGGTCGGGGCAGGTCCCTAGGGGGACGAACGGCAGAAGGCGAGAGGGGCCGAAGCGGAGACGGAAATGCGGAGCCGAAAAAGTGTTATCGCGCGTCCCGCGCGCCCGTCTCCTGCGCGGGGTCAGGACCGCGGCGTACGAGCGGTCCGCCGCGGTCCTGACCATACGGAGCGACAACCCGCACGGGAGCAATGAGGAATGGCACAGCACACCAGGCATCGCACGACACTCGGCTTCGGGACGCTCATGTACGCCAAGTAGCCTCGGCACGCACGGTGAACGGCATGCTGGAGGGGGCGTACGTGGACGGGCGGCAGTGGCGCGGCACGATCACGGCCGCGCAGGCAGGTGACCGGCAGGCGCTGGACGAGCTCGTCGCCGGGTGGCTGCCGCTGGTCTACAACATCGTCGGCCGGGCGCTCAACGGTCACGCTGATGTGGACGACGTCGTGCAGGAGACCATGCTGCGCGCCGTCCACGGCCTCGGTTCGCTGCGCGACCCGGACAGTTTCCGCTCCTGGCTGGTCGCCATCGCCATGCGCCAGGTGCGCGAGCGGGCACGCCGCAACTCGGGCACGCGAGAGCTGGCCGAAGGCGCCGACTCCGCCGCCGACTTCGCCGAGCTCACCGTGTTGCGGCTCCAGTTGGAGGGGCAGCGCCGCGAGGTCGCGGAGGCGGTGCGCTGGCTTGACGACGACGACCGGCAGCTCCTTTCGCTGTGGTGGCTGGAGGTCGCGGGCGAGCTGACCAGGCGCGAACTCGCGGCGGCCGTCGGTATCAGCAGGCAGCACGCCGCTGTACGCGTCCAGCGCATGAAGGGACGGCTGGAAGCGGCGCGCGGGATAGTGCGCGCCCTGGAGTCGCCGTGCACGGACTTGCGGAAGCTGACCGTGCGCTGGGACGGGCGCACCGACTCCGTCTGGCGTAAACGTTTCGCCAGGCATATCAGGGGCTGCGGGCGGTGCGGAGGCCCGAGCGAGGGACTTGTGCCCGCCGAACGGCTGCTGGTCGGGCTCGCCCTGGTGCCGGTGCCCGCCGGGTTCGCGTTCTCCCTCGCACTCGGCGGCAAGACCGCCGCCGCGGCCGCCGTCCCCGTGGCCTGGTCGGCCAAGGTGCTCGGCGTGCTCACCAAGCCCGCGGTGGCGGTGACGGCCGGGGCGACGCTCGCCGTGGGCGGCGCCTTCGTTGTGGTCCAGGAGCAGCCGGACGACCCGCCGCCGCAGGTCGTCGTGCCCACGGCGGCGAGCACGGCCCGTCCCCCGTCGCGCGCCCCGTCACCCACGCCATCCAGATCGCCCTCGCCCTCACCGCCTCCGACGAAGCAGGTCGACCTCTATGGCACGGTCGTCGACGCCGTCGACCGGGCCCCGGACCCGGACGCTCGGCCCGCGGCCCTCCCGCACCGGCCCGAGTCCGGGATCACCAGCAGCTGGGGCCCGAAGGCCGTGATGCAGCACCGCGGAGAGAGCGTGAAGCTCAAGGGCCAGGGCTATGTCCTCGTACGCTGGCAGATCTCGCCGAAGTACCGGCCGGGACAGGTGGTCATGCCGTCCTGGACCGGCCTGAGGGGCAAGCTCTTCCACGTGGCGTCTGGCGGGGGCCGACGGATGGACGACCCACTCGCCGGCAGCCCCGACGGCTACGCCACCGGCATGGGCGGCCCGAGCATCGGCTATGCCGTACTGCCGCCCGGCACCCAGCAGATGTGGCAGAACGAGTACTTCTACCTCGACGGCACCGTCACACTCACCCAGAACGAACGCGGCGCCGATTACGGCGTGATCGTCTTCCCGTCGAGCTGGGACGACGTGACCGAGGACATCATGACCGGGCCCGACCAGGGGGCGATCCGCTACGGCCTCGTACGCGACAACGGCAAGGACACTGCTCCGGTGCCGCAGTACGTCACGCGCGCGACTCCGGACGATCCGGCGACGGTTCCTCAGCGGTCGCTCGTGTAGGGCGACCGATCCCGCTGCCTCAACTGCCCCGGCGTACCGCGCACAACGCGTCGATGCGGTTCGTCGTGATCGAGTCGACCCCCAGATCGAGGAGCCGGAGCATGGAGCGGCGGGTGTCCGGGGTCCAGACGGACAGCAGGTACCCGTCGCGGTGCACCCTGGTGGCCAGCTCCCGGCTGATCAGTCCGAAGCGGTAGTTGAGCCACCGCGGCCGGATCACGTCGAGCAGCGCTGGGCGCGGCGGCGCCAGCGTCGTCCAGGTCAGGGCGATCTCGGCGCCCGGGTCGGCCGCGCGGACGGCGAGCATCGCCGTCGCGCCCGCGCAGTAGTACGCCCGGTCGGCGGCCCCGCAGTCGCGGACGACGCCCACGACCGTGCGTACCGCCTCCGGGGTGGCGTCCGGCAGATCGATCATGATCCGGCCCTGGCTGCCGTTGCCGCTTTCGCCGCTGGTGGGAGCGGTCAGCACCGCGAGCGCCTCCACCAGGGTGGGTACGCCGTTGCCGGTGATCTCCCGCACCTCGGCTGCCGACAGCCCCGACACCGGGCGGTCGTGCCCCCACAGCCGCTTCAGCGTCCTGTCGTGCAGCAGCACCGGGACGCCGTCGCGCGTCAGGCGGACGTCGAACTCGACGGCGTCCGCGCCCCGGGCGAGCCCGGAGCGCAGCGACGGGAGGGTGTTCTCACGGAAGCGGTACGGATCTCCCCGGTGGGCCACGGCTGTCACGGCGCGCATGGGCCCATTGTCGGCGTGCCTGGCCGCCGCGACGGTGGCGGCACCCGCGAGGGTGCTGCCGTCGTCGCCGAGGCCGTTACGGGGACGGCTCATCCCGCGAGCCACTCCGCCGTGTAGGCGTCGATCTCGCCGGAGATACGGGCCTTGCCGGGGGCGTCGAGGAAGGACGCCTCCACGGCGTTCTTCGCGAGGGCGGCGAGCCCCTGCTCGTCGAGTCCGAGGAGGCGGGCCGCGACCGCGTACTCGTTGTTGAGGTCCGTGCCGAACATCGGCGGGTCGTCGGAGTTGATCGTGACCAGGACCCCGGCCGACACCATCTCCTTGATCGGGTGCTCGTCCAGGGTGAGTACGGCCCGCGTGGCGATGTTGGAGGTCGGGCACACCTCCAGCGGAATGCGCCGCTCGGCGAGATGGGCGAGCAGCTTCGGGTCCTTCGTGGCGCTCGTGCCGTGCCCGATGCGCTCGGCGCGCAGGTCGGTCAGGGCGTCCCATATCGTCCCCGGGCCCGTGGTCTCGCCCGCGTGCGGCACGGAGTGCAGACCCGCGGCGATCGCCCGGTCGAAGTACGGCTTGAACTGGGGCCGCGGCACGCCGATCTCCGGCCCGCCGAGCCCGAACGACACCAGGCCCTCCGGGCGCAGCCCGTCGGTGGTGGCGAGCCGTGCGGTCTCCTCGGCCGACACGAGCCCCGCCTCGCCCGGGATGTCGAAGCACCACCGCAGTACGACACCGAGCTCGGCCTCGGCCGCCTTGCGGGCGTCCTCGATGGCGTCCATGAAGGCCCGCTCGTCGATGCCGCGGCGGGTCGACGAGTACGGGGTGATGGTGAGCTCGGCGTAGCGCACGCTCTGCCGGGCCATGTCGCGGGCCACCTCGTACGTCAGCAGCCGCACGTCCTCGGGGGTGCGGATCAGGTCGACGACGGACAGGTACACCTCGATGAAGTGCGCGAAGTCCGTG
Organism: Streptomyces sp. NPDC002896; assembly: GCF_040295225.1. NCBI lineage: Bacteria > Bacillati > Actinomycetota > Actinomycetes > Kitasatosporales > Streptomycetaceae > Streptomyces > Streptomyces sp. NPDC002896. The sequence goes on from NZ_JBEOVA010000008.1 coordinate 341,897, forward strand.
AACGTGAAGTAGTCGGCCAGCGCTTCGGGGTCGGTCGGCACCTTGGAGTCCGGGTGGCGGGCGGCGAGTTCCGAGACGATCCGGGGAGAGGCGGAGCCGACGTGGTGCACGTGCAGTTCGGCCTTGGGCAGTCCGGCGATGAAGGTGTGCAGATCGCGGACGCGGTCGCTGTCGCGGCGGTCGGTCAAGGGTCCCTCCCGGGAACGGCGCCTGCCGGTGTGCGGGGGCGCGGGTGATCGGCTGATCGGTGGGTCAGGGATCAGGGTAGGCGGCGCCAGCGCCGAGCCGGCGGGGGCCCTAACATGACCAGCACGCAGACGACCAGGGGGGCTCGCCCGGATGACCGACAACGACCAGTACATACCGGGCGATCCCGCACCCCGGGACCCGTGGGCACCGCCAGATGAGTCCGCTCCCAAGGTCGCGCTGGGCAAGCCGCAGCAGGCGCCGGTGCCGCCGCAGCAAGGACAGGCCGCGCAGGGACAGGCCGCGCCGGTGCACGAGCAGGAGACGCTCATCGACGGGCGGGTGGGCGGTTCCTTCGCGCCGCTGGACGGGGGCATCGGCGCGGGTCCGGGCCCCGTTTCAGGACCGGGGCCGGTCCCGGGTCCGCTTCCGGGTCCGGGCGACGCGGTGCCCCCGGTGCCGCCCGCCCCCGACGGCCCGGCCCTGGGTTACGGGGGCCTGCCGCCCTACCCCGAGACCTCGGGCGCGGCGGGGCACGGATACAGCGGCTACGGCTACCCCGGATACGGGTGGCCCGGTATGCCGGTGCAGCCGCGCAACGGCATGGGCATCGCGGCCATGGTCCTCGGCATCCTCTCGGTCTGTCTGTTCTGCCTGTACGGCGTGGTCAGCATCGTCCTCGGCATCCTCGCCATCATCTTCGGCGTGTTGGGCCGCAAACTGGTGCGGCGCGGTGAGGCGACCAACTCCGGGATGGCCATCACGGGGATCATCACGGGCATTGTCGGCATCGTGCTGGGAATAGTGGTCGTGGGCCTGATGATCTGGGGATTCAGCAGTCTGTCGGAGTACGAGGACACGGGGGACAACGACCCCTACTCCACCTCTCTGATCGTGGGCTCCGACAGCTGAGCCCTTTGGTCGTGCACATGGCCATACGATGGCTCGACTCATTAACGGAGGGGAGATCGTCTCGTGTCCGATCCCAATGCACAGCCCGGTGGTTACGGACCACCCGGCGACTACGGAAACAACCCGTACGGGGCGCCGCAGCAGCCGCCCACTCCGCCGGCTCCCGGGTACGGCTACCCGGGTCCGGCGACACCGCCGGCCACTCCGCCCACTCCGGGATACGGCTACCCGGGTCCTGCGACCCCGCCGGCCGCGCCGCCGGCCGTGCCGTACGGAGCACCGGGCTATGTGGTGCCGCTGCAGCCGAGCAACGGTATGGGCACCACCGGTCTAGTCCTGGGCATCATCGGCGTCGTCTGCAGCCTGACGTTCTTCCTGTGGATCTTCGGGGTCATCCTCGGCATCCTCGCGATCATCTTCGGTGCGGTCGGCCGGGGCAAGGCCAACCGCGGCGAGGCCACGAACAAGGGTGCCGCGACCGCCGGTCTCGTCTGCGGCATCGTGGCCACCGTGCTGCTGCCCCTGCTCGGCGTACTGCTGTTCGCCAGCGTCATGGGGATGGCCTGACGCACGCTCCCGCCCTGGCGGTCCGGGTGTCCCGGGCCGCCAGGGCCGGTCAGGGAGTTACGCGGCGAGCCGCTCGCGTGCCTCCATCAACGCGAACCCCAGCAGGTTCAGCCCGCGCCAGCGCTCCGGATCCCCGGCCCGCTCGTCGTCCGCGGCCAGGCCGATTCCCCATATCCGGTCCATGGGACTGGCCTCCACGAGCACTCGGCCCCGCGTGGCGAGCAGGAACTCCCGCAGATCCGCGTGCGCCGAGAACTTGTGGACGCTGCCCTCCACCACGATCGCGAACCGCTCGCGCGCCCATATCGCCTCGTCGAAGCCGCGCACCAGCCGCCCCGCCTTCTTCGCGGCGGCCGGCGAGGAGGCGGCCAGCACACGCTCTTCGGCCTCCGCGTCGCCGAACAGCCGCGCCTTACCGGCCATCATCCAGTGCTCGGCCGTCGCGTACTCGACGCCGCCGACCGTGAACGGAGCCGGCCACCACTGGCTGAGGCAGCTCGCGCCCACGGTCCCGTCGGGCCGCGGCCTGTGCCCCCAGAAGTGCAGGTACTTGACCCTCGCCCCCGTGCGGATCTCCCTGGTCAGGGACTCCCGCGAATTGATCGTCACCATGGCCCCGAGTCTCGCAGCCGCCACTGACACAATGCTCCGGTTTTCCGCGCCTTTCGGCCTGCGCGTCGACAGATTCCGTCGCGTAACCAAAAGGAAACAACGGAATCACTTGTTGGGGGAGTATGGCTCTGTCAGGATCGGCACTCAAATCGAGCTGGAGCCACGCCTGCCCTCACGCAAAAGGGGAGGTCGGCGGAGGAGAGCGACATGCAGAACCCGGGGCACGGAAACCGCGACCGCTGGTCTGCGCACGACCGCTTCGCTGACGGCGCGCAGTACGTCGCGGGCCGGCTGACCAAGGGCACCGCGGGCCGCACCCACGCGGTGGTCGACCCGGCCACGGGCGACGAGGTGTACACGTACGAACTCGCGGGCCCCGCGGATGTCGACGCCGCCGTCGCCGCCGCGCGCGAGGCCTTTCCGGGCTGGGCGGGCGCCACCCCGGGCGAGCGCTCCGACGCGATGCACCGTTTCGCCGCCGTACTCGCCGAGCGCGCCGAGGAGTTCGCGCAGGCCGAGTCGCTGCAGAGCGGCAAGCCGATCAAGCTGAGCAGTGAGTTCGACGTGCCGGGCACGGTGGACAACACCGCGTTCTTCGCGGGTGCCGCCCGCCATCTCCAGGGGCAGTCCGCGGGGGAGTACAGCGGCGACCACACCTCGTACGTCCGGCGCGAGCCCATCGGGGTCGTCGGGTCCATCGCCCCCTGGAACTACCCGCTGCAGATGGCCGCTTGGAAGGTCCTGCCGGCCATCGCCGCCGGCAACACCATCGTCCTGAAGCCCTCCGAGCTGACGCCTCTGACCTCCCTGCTCTTCGCGCAGGCGGCCACCGACGCGGGCATTCCCGACGGTGTCGTCAACATCGTCACCGGCGAGGGCAAGGACGCCGGCGAGCGTCTCGTCGGGCACCCCGACGTCGCCATGACGTCATTCACCGGCTCGACGGCCGTCGGCAAGCGCGTCGCCGAGATCGCCACCGCGACGGTCAAGCGCATCCATCTCGAACTCGGCGGCAAGGCGCCCTTCGTGGTCTTCGACGACGCCGACCTGGAGGCCGCCGTCCACGGCGCGGTCGCGGGCGCGCTCATCAACACCGGGCAGGACTGCACGGCCGCCACGCGCGCGTACGTGCAACGTCCGCTCTACGAGGCGTTCGTCCAGGGCGTGGCAGACCTGATGGAGACCGTCCGGCTCGGCGACCCCTTCGATCCGTCCACCGACCTCGGCCCGCTCATCTCCCACGTCCAGCGCGACCGCGTCGCCGGATTCGTCGAGCGCGCCAGGGGTTACGCGCGGATCGTCACCGGCGGCGAGGCACCCGGCGGCTCCCTGAAGAACGGCGCGTACTACAAGCCGACGCTGATCGCGGACGCCTCCCAGGACAGCGAGGTCGTGCAGTCCGAGATCTTCGGGCCGGTGCTAGCCGTGCTCCCCTTCGACAGCGACGACGAGGGCATCCGGCTCGCCAACGACATCCCGTACGGCCTCGCGGCGTCCGCCTGGAGCCGCGACGTGTACCGCGCCAACCGCGCGACCCGCGAGATCAAGGCGGGGTGCGTCTGGGTCAACGACCACATCCCGATCATCAGCGAGATGCCGCACGGCGGATACAAGGCGTCCGGCTTCGGCAAGGACATGTCCTCGTACTCGTTCGAGGAGTACACGCAGATCAAGCACGTCATGTTCGACAACACCGCGGTGCCCAGGAAGGACTGGCACCGCACGGTCTTCGGGGACCGGTAACCGCCGCCCGTCCAGCGGCACCCACCACCCGCAAGGCACCCCTTCACCCCACCAAGGGCAGTCATCACCCCAAGGGAACCGACCCGAAAGGGCACCACGCGCATGCAGCAGTTCGAGCCCGACCGCCTTTCCCCAGCCCAACTGGCCGCCATGCGGCGCAGTATGAGGAACGGCAGAGCCGCCCTCACCCGCCGTTCCCTGCTGCGTGCCTCCGCCGGCGGCGCGCTCGCCGTGGGTGGCCTCGGGGTGCTGAGCGGCTGCGGGATCCCCCCGGCGAGCAAGAGCCAGGGTGTCTCGTCCGAGGACCACTCGGCGAAGGAGAAGGAGATCAACTTCTCCAACTGGACCGAGTACATGGACGTCGACGAGAGCGAGAAGCACCACCCGACGCTGGACGCGTTCACTAAACGCACCGGGATCAAGGTCAAGTACACCGAGGACATCAACGACAACGTCGAGTTCTTCGGCAAGATCAAGCCGCAGCTGGCGGCCGGCCAGGACACCGGCCGCGACCTCATCTGCGTCACCGACTGGCTCGCCGCCCGGCTCATCCGCTTCGGGTGGGTCCAGAAACTGGACCCGTCCAACCTGCCCCATGCGTTCGCCAATCTGTCGTCCCAGTTCCGCAGCCCCGACTGGGACCCGGGCCGCGCCTACTCGTACCCCTGGACCGGCATCTCGACCGTCATCGCCTTCAACAAGAAGGCGCTGGACGGCGAGAAGGTCTCCTCGGTCTCCGACATGCTCGACAACCCCAAGCTCAAGGGGCGCGTCGGTTTCCTCTCCGAGATGCGCGACAGCATCGGCATGACGATGCTCGACATGGGCAAGGACCCCGGGAAGTTCACGGACGACGACTTCGACGCGACGGTCGCGCGTCTGCAGAAGGCCGTCGACAAGGGCCAGATACGCCGCTTCACCGGCAACGACTACACGTCGGACCTCACCAAGGGCGACCTCGCGGCCTGTCTCGCCTGGGCGGGCGACGTCGTCCAGCTCAAGGCGGACAACCCGGAGGTCGACTTCGTCATCCCCGACAGCGGATACCTCACGTCCTCGGACAACCTGCTGGTCCCCAACAAGGCGCGCCACAAGACCAACGCCGAGCGGCTCATCGACTACTACTACGAGCCCAAGCCGGCCGCGCAGCTCGCCGCGTACATCAACTACGTGTGCCCCGTCGACGGGGTGCGCGCGGAGCTCGCGAAGATCGACGAGGACGCGGCGAACAATCCGCTGATCCTTCCCGACAAGGCCATGGCCGCCAAGTCGCACGCCTTCCGGTCGCTGGCGCCGAAGGAAGAGACGGCGTACGAGGAGAAGTTCGCCAAGCTCACGGGGGCGTAGGCGCCGGCGCCTGCCCACAGCCACTCCCGTCCCCCTCGACCCCTGGGAACCCCACATGACCGACACCAACGGCGACGTTCGCCTTTCCGGGATCAGTAAGACCTACGGCTCCTTCACCGCCGTGCACCCCCTCGACCTCACCGTGCCGCAGGGCAGTTTCTTCGCGCTGCTCGGAGCGTCCGGCTGCGGCAAGACCACCACGCTGCGCATGATCGCCGGCCTGGAGGAGCCCACCACCGGCACCGTGGCGCTCGGCGACCAGGACGTGACCGCGCTGCCGCCGTACAAGCGGCCCGTGAACACCGTCTTCCAGTCGTACGCGCTCTTCCCGCACCTCGACGTCTTCGAGAACGTCGCCTTCGGTCTGCGCCGGCGCGGCATCAAGTCGGTGAAGAAGCAGGTCGAGGAGATGCTCGACCTGGTGCAGCTGGGCGAGCAGGCCCGCAAGAAGCCGCACCAGCTCTCCGGCGGCCAGCAGCAGCGTGTCGCCGTCGCCCGCGCGCTGATCAACCACCCGAAGGTGCTGCTCCTCGACGAGCCGCTGGGCGCCCTCGACCTCAAGCTGCGCCGCCAGATGCAGCTCGAACTCAAGCGCATCCAGACCGAGGTGGGCATCACCTTCATCCATGTCACGCACGACCAGGAGGAGGCCATGACCATGGCCGACACGGTCGCCGTGATGAACGCGGGCCGCGTCGAGCAGCTCGGCTCGCCCGCCGATCTCTACGAGAACCCGCAGTCCACGTTCGTCGCCAACTTCCTCGGCACCTCGAACCTGATCGAGGCCGAGGTCGACGCGAAGAGCGGCGACGAGATCATCGTCAAGGCCGCCGACGGCAAGCTGGTCCTGCCCGCCGCGCGCACCTCCGCCCCCGCCTCTGCCGGCGGCAAGGTCCTCGTCGGCATACGCCCCGAGAAGATCTCGCTCACGCACGCGGACGACGCCGGCTCGATCCCCGACGGCCGCAACCGCATCACCGGCACCATCGCCGACACCAGCTTCATCGGAGTCTCGACGCAGTACGTCATCGACACCCCGGTCTGCGACGAGTTTGCGGTGTACGCCCAGAACATCGAGCGCGACGGGCGCCTCGTGCCCGGCGCCGAGGTGGTCCTGCACTGGAGCCCGGCCCACACCTTCGGCCTGGACGCCGCCCAGGACATCGATGCCGGTATCGAGTCGGTCGAGGAAGAGGCCGCGGCATGACGACCGTCACCGAGGCGCCGCCGCTCGCGCCCACGCCCGTCGAGGAGCCGCGCAGGCCACGCAGGCGCGGCCGCCTCGTCCCGTACTGGCTGCTGCTCCCCGGCATCCTGTGGCTCCTGGTCTTCTTCGCACTGCCGATGGTCTACCAGGCCTCCACGTCCGTGCAGACGGGCTCTCTGGAAGACGGCTTCAAGGTCACCTGGCACTTCGCGACGTACTGGGACGCGCTCACCGAGTACTGGCCGCAGTTCCTGCGCTCCGTCCTCTACGCGGGTGCCGCCACGGTGCTGTGTCTGCTGCTCGGCTATCCGCTCGCGTATCTGATCGCGTTCCGCGCGGGCCGCTGGCGGAACCTGATCATGATCCTGGTGATCGCGCCGTTCTTCACCAGCTTCCTGATCCGTACGCTCGCGTGGAAGACGATCCTCGCGGACGGCGGCCCGGTCGTCGGCGCCCTGAGCAGCCTGCACGTCCTGGACGTCACGAGCTGGCTGGGCATCACGGCCGGCGACCGCGTCCTGGCCACGCCGCTCGCGGTGGTGTGCGGCCTGACGTACAACTTCCTGCCGTTCATGATCCTGCCGCTGTACACCTCGCTGGAGCGCATCGACGGGCGGCTGCACGAGGCGGCGGGCGACCTCTACGCGAAGCCGTTCACGACCTTCCGAAAGGTGACGTTCCCGCTCTCCATGCCGGGTGTCGTCTCCGGCACGCTGCTCACGTTCATTCCTGCCAGCGGCGACTACGTGAACGCGGATCTGCTCGGTTCCACCGACACCCGAATGGTCGGCAACGTCATCCAGACGCAGTTCCTGCGGATTCTCGACTATCCGACGGCCGCTGCGCTCTCCTTCATTCTCATGGCGGCGATCCTCGTCATGGTCACCCTCTATATCCGCAAGTCCGGAACGGAGGATCTCGTCTGATGTCCCTTGGATCCTTCGGCCGCTGGATTCGCCGGAATCTCGTGGTCATAGCCGGTCTTCTCACGCTCGCCTATCTGCTGCTGCCGAACGTCGTCGTGACGGTGTTCTCCTTCAACGATCCGAAGGGGCGCTTCAACTACGAATGGCAGAAGTTCTCCACGGACGCCTGGACCGACCCGTGCGGCGTCGCCGACCTGTGCGGATCGCTCGGGCTCAGCCTGCAGATCGCCGCCTGGGCCACGCTCGGTGCCACCGTCCTCGGCACGATGATCGCCTTCGCGCTCGTCCGCTACCGCTTCCGGGCGCGTTCCGCGGTGAACTCGCTGATCTTCCTGCCCATGGCGATGCCCGAGGTCGTCATGGCCGCCTCGCTGCTCACGCTGTTCCTGAACATGGGCACCCCGCTGGGCTTCTGGACCATCCTCATCGCGCACATCATGTTCTGCCTGAGCTTCGTGGTGACGGCGGTCAAGGCGCGCGTGATGTCGATGGACCCGCGCCTCGAGCAGGCGGCACAGGACCTCTACGCGGGCCCCTTCCAGACATTCATCAGGGTCACGCTGCCGATCGCCGCCCCCGGAATCGCCGCGGGTGCGCTGCTCGCCTTCGCGCTCTCCTTCGACGATTTCATCATCACCAATTTCAATGCCGGCTCGACCGTCACTTTCCCGATGTTCGTCTGGGGATCCGCGCAGCGCGGCACACCCGTCCAGATCAATGTCATCGGCACGGCGATGTTCCTCGTGGCCGTACTGTGCGTGCTGGGCGGAATGCTGGTCGGAAAGCGCCGCGCAAACAAGGCATAAACCTCTCGTACCCTCGTGGGGAGTTGACATCATGGCCCCTAGCGCCATGGCCCATTGGACGAAATCTCTTTCCGACGCCCAGCCGGTGTCCTACTGGCTGGACGACCCCGGCAGGCCGCGCCCCGAACCCGCCCTCACCGGCGCCGAGCAGTGCGACCTGCTCGTCGTCGGCGGCGGCTACAGCGGACTGTGGACCGCGCTCCTCGCCAAGGAGCGCGACCCCGGCCGCGACGTGGTGCTCGTCGAGGGCCGCGAGGCGGGCTGGGCCGCCTCCGGCCGCAATGGCGGCTTCTGCGCCGCGTCGATCACGCACGGCTTCGCCAACGGCCTGTCCCGCTGGCCCGGCGAGATCGCGCGGCTCGAGGATCTCGGCGCGCGCAACCTCGACGCGATCGAGGCGGCCGTCGCCCGCTACTCCCTCGACTGCGACTTCGAACGCAGCGGCGAGATCGACGTCGCCACCGAGCCCTACCAGGCCGAGGAGCTCCGCGAGACGTACGAGGAGATGCGCCGCCTCGGTCTCGCGGACGACATCGAACTCCTGGACGCAGACGCGGTACGGGAACAAGTCGATTCACCGACATTCACGGGCGGCCTCTGGGACCACCGGGGCGTCGCCCTGCTCCACCCCGCCAAGCTCGCCTGGGGCCTCAAACGCGCCTGCCTCGCGCTGGGAGTGCGGGTGTACGAGCACACCCCCGCGCTCTCGCTGACGCCGCGCGGTGCCGGCATGGGCGTCCGCACGCCGTACGGCCGGATCCTGGCCCGCCGGGTCGCGCTCGGCACCAACGTCTTCCCGTCCCTGGTCCGGCGCGTCCGGCCGTACACCGTCCCGGTCTACGACTACGCGCTGATGACCGAGCCGCTGAGCGCCGCCCAACTGGCCTCGATCGGGTGGAAGAACCGCCAGGGTCTCGGCGACTGCGCCAACCAGTTCCACTACTTCCGGCTGTCCGCGGACAACCGCATCCTGTGGGGCGGCTACGACGCCGTCTACCCGTACGGCGGCCGGGTGCGCGCCGAGTACGACGACCGGCCGGAGACCTACGCGAAGCTCGCCGGGCATTTCTTCCGCTGCTTCCCGCAGCTGGAGGGTCTGCGCTTCACGCACGCGTGGGGCGGCGCCATCGACACCTGCTCCCGCTTCTCGGCCTTCTTCGGCACGGCGCACAAGGGCCGTGTCGCCTACGCCGCCGGCTACACGGGCCTCGGCGTGGGCGCCACCCGTTTCGGTGCGGACGTCATGCTCGACCTGCTGTCCGGCGAGCGCACCGAACGTACGTCCCTGGAGATGGTCCGCACGAAGCCGCTGCCCTTCCCGCCCGAGCCGTTCGCCTGGACGGGCATCGCGCTCACCAAGTGGTCGCTGGCGCGCGCCGACGCGAACGGCGGCCGGCGCAATGTATGGCTGAAGGGGATGGACCGGCTGGGCCTGGGTTTCGACAGCTGAGCACAGATGAGCCGGGCCGCCACGCGCGCGTGGCGGCCGTTCAGCGAGAAGGCTCTGCTGGACTGTCCGCCGAAGAAGACGCTTCCGCCGGGTCCTCGCCGAACCTGTCGATACATGCGCTCAGCAACAGGAGGAGCGCCCCGCACAGGCACCAGCTGCCCAGCACGTCCAGCGGCCAGTGGTAGCCCCGGCGGACCAGGCCGAAGCCCACAGCCGCGTTCAGGAGCAGACAGCCGATCACCACCTCGCGGCGGGTGTAGGCGCTGCCGCGCAGATACGGAAGCAGGAGCAGCGTCGCCGCCCCGTACGCCACGGCCGCGGTGGCGGCGTGGCCCGAGGGGTAGAAGCCGTGGCCGAGCCCCATGCCGGGCGGGCCAGGGCGGTCGATCAGCAGCTTGAGCGGGACGACGAGCAGGGGGACGGCCGCCATCGCCACCAGGGCGGCCAGCGGCGGCAGCCACCAGCGGGGCGTACGGGTGCGGCGGGCGTGCCAGGCGACGTAGCCGGCGACGCCGGCCAGGACCGGCACTGCGATCGTCACGCTGCCCAGGTCGGCGAAGAACTCCGCCACGTTGTTGGGGAGGCGGGTCTGTCTCGCCGCCAGACCGATGCGCTCGTCCACCCGGCGCAGCGGGCCTTGGGCGGCCACCTGCCAGGTGAGCAGTGCGAAGAGGAAGAGGAGGGCGCACAGGGCCTGGGTGCGCAGGCCCCGAAGCGCGTTCGGCCGCCCCGGAACAGGGGGGGTAGTTCCGGGGCGGCCGTCCTGATCGGTTTGCCGCACGCCCCGGGGGGTTTGGGGCGGGCGGCCGTCCGACCGGTGAGGAGTTCCGGAGCCTGAAACTCCGGGTGTGTGCGCGAAGGCACGACCAGGACGAAGCTGGGGAGGCCGCGACCTGGCGTCGCCCACAGTCGCCTGTGAGCGGGGTGTTTCTCTCATCTGGCTAAAACCTACGGCAGGGGTGCGGGACCGAACAGGCGGAACGGCATCCTGCCATGGCCCTCGCACACGTTCTTCACATGCTCTGACCGTTACCCCAGGTCACGAGAGTTCTACCGTATGGCGTCCACACATGTCAGAGCACATACGGAGCCGCGATCCGCCCGCTTCGGGCAGATCGCGGCTCGTCGGTCGTGCGGGTACTCAGATACGGGCCAGGGCCGTCTCGATGATGTCCAGGCCCTCGGTGAGCAGGTCCTCGCCGATGACCAGCGGCGGCAGGAAGCGCAGCACGTTGCCGTAGGTGCCGCAGGTGAGGACCAGCAGGCCCTCCTGGTGGCAGGCCTTGGCGAGGGCGGCGGTGGCCTCCGGGTTCGGCTCCTTGGTGGCCGGGTCCTTGACCAGCTCGATGGCGATCATCGCGCCGCGGCCGCGCACGTCGCCGATGATGTCGTACTTCTCCTGCATGGCGGTGAGGCGGTCCTTCATGACCTCCTCGATGCGCTTCGCCTTCGCGTTGAGGTCGAGCTCCTTCATCGTCTCGATCGCGCCGAGCGCGCCCGCGCAGGCCACCGGGTTGCCGCCGTACGTGCCGCCCAGGCCGCCCGCGTGTGCGGCGTCCATGATCTCGGCGCGGCCGGTGACGGCGGCGAGCGGCAGACCGCCCGCGATGCCCTTCGCCGTGGTGATCAGGTCCGGGACGATGCCCTCGTCCTCGCAGGCGAACCACTGGCCGGTGCGGCAGAAGCCCGACTGGATCTCGTCGGCGACGAAGACGATGCCGTTGTCCTTGGCGAACTGCGCGAGCGCGGGCAGGAAGCCCCTCGCCGGCTCGATGAAGCCGCCCTCGCCGAGCACCGGCTCGATGATGATCGCGGCGACGTTGTCGGGGCCGACCTGCTTGGTGATCTGGTCGATCGCCTGCTTGGCGGCCTCGGGACCGCAGTTCTCAGGGCCGGTCGGCCAGCGGTAGGCGTACGCCATCGGCATGCGGTAGACCTCGGGCGCGAACGGGCCGAAGCCGTGCTTGTACGGCATGTTCTTGGCGGTCAGCGCCATCGTGAGGTTGGTGCGGCCGTGGTAGCCGTGGTCGAAGACGACGACTGCCTGGCGCTTGGTGTACGCACGCGCGATCTTGACGGCGTTCTCGACGGCCTCGGCGCCCGAGTTGAACAGGGCGGACTTCTTCGCGTGGTCGCCCGGGGTCAGCTCGGCGAGCGCCTCGGCGACGGCCACGTAGCCCTCGTACGGGGTGACCATGAAACAGGTGTGGGTGAAGTCCTGCAGCTGGGCGGAGGCCCGGCGTACGACGGCCTCGGCGGAGGCGCCGACCGACGTCACGGCGATGCCGGAACCGAAGTCGATCAGCCGGTTGCCGTCGACGTCCTCGATGATGCCGCCGCCCGCGCGCGCGGTGAACACAGGCAGCGTGGAGCCCACACCCGCCGCGACCGCGGCGGTGCGTCGGGCCTGCAGCTCCTGCGACTTCGGGCCGGGGATGGCGGTGACGACGCGGCGCTCCTGCGGAAGTGCGCTCATGAGGGGCTCCTGGGTGGTGTTCGAGGTATTCGTATCCGGAATTTCCGGACTTCCGGACGCTTCTTTTGGACGCTTGTGTTCCGGACGCTTCGGTTCTCTCTTCGCAGGCTAGGTCCGGGGGGTCGGAGTGGGCATGCTCCATGAGGGCGTTGTCGGAGGGGTCGGTTGTCCGTGGTGGACATAGCGTCCGCCCGGGCGCCCAAGCCGGGGCACTGACGCATTCCCGCAGGCCCGGGCGCGTAACCGGTGAACTCCCCATACGAGCGCACTAGATTGACCCGCGGATGACGCACGTACCGGCAGGCCAGGGGGCAAGGGGTCCATGAACACCGACGGCACGCAGGACGCACACGGCACCCACGCCGATCCGGTGCCGCGCCCGGCAGGGCCCCGGCCGGGCGGGGCCACGCCGGGCGACGGGCCGTGGCGGTCGGCATCGGCCCAGACGCCGTACGGCGGCGGAGAGCCGGGCGACGTGCCGTCGGAACCCGTGCAGCCCGCACAACCCCCAGCCGCGAGTCCGGCGGCCTCGGGTCCGCCGACCGCCGGTCCGCCGGACGGCACGCTGTCGTCGGATGTGCAGCCTGCGGAAGGCGAGCCGTCGGGCGGCGTGGCTTCGCGGGCCGGGGGGGCCGCGCGGCCCGAAGTGCCCGCGCAGTCCCCGGCTGCCGGGCCGTCGGACGGTGTCCCGCCTCGGCCGGTGCGGGCGCCCGGAGCGCCTCCCGTTCCCGACGGGTCCGCCTTTCTCGCCTGGCTGCGGGCCCCCCGGCCCGAAGCCGCACCTGGTGTCTGGCGGTTCGGGCATCGCCCGCGGCCCGCCGAGGAGCCGGAGGTCATCCCGGCGAGGCAGCTGCTGAGCGGGGCGCTGATCGCGTTCCTCGTGGGGTGGCTGATCTGGTCGCTGCTGTGGAACGGGTACCTGGGCGGATGGTGGTTGCTGCCGCTCTACGCGATGATTCCGGACTCCTGGGCCGAGCCCCACTCGTTCGCCGCTGTCGTCGCCGTCTATGCGTACTACACCGTCGTCGCGCTGGTGATCATGGTGGGAGTCGGGCGGCTCGGCCGGTGGTCGGAGATCTGGCGGCGGTACGGGCTCCCCGCGTGGCGGCGGGCCACGCCGAGGGCCGAGCCCCCACCCGCGCCCGAGGCGGACCCCGCCCAATGGCCACAGCTCAGGTCCGCCGGCGCCCAGGACGCCGCCGACAAGCTCGCCGCCGAAGCCCGCGCCGGGCTGATGCGCGACGTCGACCACGCGAGGATCACGCGCGCGTGGCAGGGTGTACGCACCGGGCAGCACAACCTCGCGGCCTTCACCCGCGCCGTCCTCAAGGACGGAGCCGCCGCCTGTCTGCACCCCTCCGGCGAGCGCGACCTCCCCGCCCGGGCCGCCCGGCACGATCTCGCCACCGCGCAGGTACGGATCGGCACGGCCGCAGACGACCCGCGCAACCCCTACCAGTACCGCGGCACCGGACTGGCGCTCGGTCCCGATCTGCTCGGCACCTCGCTGCTCGCCGTCGGCCCGGCCGGATCCGGCAAGACCGGCAGTGTCGTGCGGCCGCTCGCCGAGTCGCTGTGCCTGCAGGCGCTGGCGGGGCGGGCCGCCGTGGTCGTGGTCGGTGCCGCGGGCGCCGGGCTCGGGCCCGCCGACGCGTACGACGTCGTCGTGCGCATCGGCAACCCCGAATCCGTCTACGACCTCGATCTGTACGGCGGAACCAACGATCCCGACGAGGCCGCGGCCGCTCTCGCCGAGGCCCTCGTCGGGGACCTCGCGGACCCGCACCCCGGCGGCGGCAGCCGGCGCCCCACCACCGTGCTCGCCCAGCTGCTCGGGCCCTTCCACGCGGTCCACGGCCGCTTCCCCTCCGTACCCGAGCTGCGGCAGCTCCTGGACGGTGCGCCCGGTCCGCTCGGCGCGCTGCGCAAGGCGCTCACCGACGCCGGGCAGGACGTGATGCTGCGCGAACTCGACGCCCGTGAGCGGCAGCTGGGCCATCCCGGAGACCTGGGCGGGGTGCTCGCCGACCGGCTCGCGCTGCTGGACCGGCCGGCCTTCGCGGCCTTCTTCGACACATCGGGTCAGGGGCGTCCGTTCTCGCTGCGGGCGCTGGACCACCCCGTCCGGGTCCGTATCGACCTCCCCGAGCGCGGGCACGCCGACGCCTCACGGATCCTCGCCAGGCTCGTGCTCGCCCAGTTCACGGCCAGCGCCGCCGTCCGCGACGACCGGTCGCTGTTCGCCTGCCTCGTCCTCGATGACGCGACGGGTGCGGTCACTCCGGAGGCGGTACGCGGAATCCAGCGGCTGCGGTCGGCGAACGCCGGAGCCGTACTGACGCTGCGCACGCTCGACGACGTTCCGCGGCCGCTGCGCGGGCCTCTGCTGGGCTCGATCGGCTGCCGTATGGCGCTGTCGGGGCTCACGCCGTGGGACGGGCAGGACTTCGCGGAGGTGTGGGGCAAGGAGTGGACCGAGGCGCGCGACGTCACCGACCGGCAGATCATCGCCGAGACCCCGCTCGGCAAGACCGTGCACGTCCTGCGGCGCGTGATCACCGGCCACGCCCCGACGGCCCGCGCCGTGACCGTCCGCCAGGTCGAGCGCGAGCGCTGGTCCGCCTCCGAGCTGGCCCACGGCGTGCCGCCCGGGCATGCGGTGCTGTCCCTGACGAACGTACGAGGTGAGCACGCGCCGCCGCTGCTGGTGGATCTCAGAAGCTGAGGCGCTGTGCGTGGGGCCGGCGGCGGGTGCGGAGGGGGTGTGATGTTCGGGCATTCGGTCGCCACGTCCGGACATTCCGTCACATGCTCACCGTACGGTGAGGCAGAATCGACAGTGGTCGTTCATACGCGGCGGCCAAGGAAGCGCCTCGGTATCACCCGGGCATCACGCCGAAGCCACTTCGACACCATCTCGACCGACGACCTGTGAAGAAGATCTGAAGACCCATGCGCCCCACGCTCGCCTCGCTCGTCCAGCACTCCGCGCTCAAGCTCACGGTGCGCGCGGGCGAGGACCACTTGGACGCCCCTGTCCGGTGGGCGCACGTGAGCGAGCTGGCCGACCCCGTGCCCTACATGGAGGGCGGCGAGCTGCTGCTGATCACCGCGCTCAAGCTCGACGCGGAGGATCCGGAGGCGATGCGCCGCTATGTGAAGCGGCTGGTGGGCGCCGGTGTCGTCGGGCTCGGCTTCGCCGTCGGCGTCAACTACGACGACATCCCCGACGCGCTCGTCGAGGCGGCCGAGGCGGAGGGCCTGCCGCTGCTCGAGGTGCCGCGGCGGACGCCGTTCCTCGCCATAAGCAAGGCCGTGTCGGCCGCCATCGCGGCCGACCAGTACCGGGCGGTGACCGCCGGCTTCGCCGCCCAGCGCGAGCTCACCAAACAGGCGCTGAGCGGGGGCCCCGAGGGGCTGCTCGCCGCGCTCGCCGCGCAGGTCGACGGCTGGGCGGCGCTGTACGACGCGTCCGGCGCCGTCGTCGCCGCCGCACCGGAGTGGGCCGCTCGCCGGGCCGCCCGGCTCACGCCCGATGTCGAGCGGCTGCACCAGCGGACCGCTCCTGCGAGCGCCGTCGCGGGCGGCTCATCGGGCGACGGGGCTGGCGAGGACCGCGTGGAGCTGCACTCGCTGGGCACCGGCCGCCGGGTGCGCGCCGCGCTCGCCGTCGGCACCGCGTCGACGCTGGGCACCGCGGAGCGGTACGCCGTGCATTCGGCGATCGCCCTGCTGACGCTTACGACGGAGCGGTCCCGTTCCCTGCATGCCGCCGAGCAGCGCATCGGCGCCGCCGTGCTGCGGATGCTGCTCGCCGGGCAGCCCGACCACGCCCGGGCGGTCGCCGGTGACCTGTACGGGGGGCTGCTGGACGCGCCGTTCCGCGTGATCATCGCGGAGGCGGCACCGGCCTCTGCGGCGCGGGCCCACGCGAAGGGTGCCGCTTCCGCCGGACGGACGGACTCCGGCGACGCCGACGGGACGTCCCACGAAGACACCTCCGCCCGGGCGTCGGCGGCCGGGCACGCGCGCGTGCCTGCCGCTCAGCCGCAGGCGGGTGGCTCCGCGAGCGTGCCCGCTGTTGCCCACGCGAAGGCGAACGACCACGCGTGCGTGCCCGCTGCCAAGCGGCCGCCCATGGCCGATGTGGCGGCCGACGACCCGCCGAGCGCACTCGCCGATGTCGTCGAGGCCGCCGCGGCGCGCGCCGGTGAGGCACTTCTCGTGGTTCCCGACGGAGACCGGCTCGTCCTGCTCGCCGCCGACGGAGGCGCCGCGGTGGCGGCGTGCATCCAGCACGCCGACGCGCTGGAGCACGCGCGTAACGCAGTGCGGGACGCCGCGGCGCGCGGGACCACCGCGCGCGAGGCTGCCGCGGGCGAGGAGCAGGAACTCGTCGTGGGCCTGTCCGCGCCGGCCGGCCCCATCGCCGCCGCCACGGCCTACAAGCAGGCCGAACAGGCCCTGTCCGTCGCCCGCCGGCGCGGACGCTGCCTCGTCGAGCACGAGGAGCTGGCGGCCGGCTCCGTGCTGCCGCTGCTCGCCGACGACGCGGTACGCGCCTTCGCGGACGGGCTGCTGCGGGCCCTGTACGAACACGACGCGCGGGGCCGGGGCGACCTCGTCGCCTCACTGCGGGCCTGGCTGTCGCGCCACGGGCAGTGGGACGCGGCGGCCGCGGACCTCGGCGTGCATCGGCACACGTTGCGGTACCGCATGCGGCGCGTCGAGGAGATCCTTGGGCGCTCCCTCGACGATCCGGACGTGCGTATGGAGCTGTGGCTGGCGCTCAAGGCGACTGCGAGCGAATGACGCGGGCCGGTTGAACGGTTCGACGGAGTACGTCGTTCGCACGACGCAAGGGCTCGGGCGCCGACACTGCCAAAGCGGTGTGCCGGGCGCGCCTATCACTCCGTACCGGACAAGCGACCCCCGCTGTCCTCGGCCCTACGGTGGGTCCTGGACCATCCGGGTCGGAGGCCGTGCACCGCACCACCGGCCCATGAACCACCCCAATACACCGACAGCGGAAGGGCCGGGACTCAAGATGTCACAGGGAAACGAGGCAGCCACCCACGCCTTCTGGCTCGCCGGCCGCCAGGCCGCCGGCGAGGCCACCTTCGACGTGACGTCCCCCTGGGACGGCCGGCTTGTCGGCAAGGTCGCCGTTCCGAGCGACGCCCAGGTCGAGGAGGCCGTGGCCGCCGCGTACGCCGTCCGGGACGAGTTCGCCGCGACCCCCGCGCACGTACGGGCCGCCGCCCTGGACCACGTGTCCAAGCGGCTCGTCGAGCGGACCGAGGAGATCGCCCAGCTGATCTCCGCCGAGAACGGCAAGCCGATCAAGTGGGCGCGCGGCGAGGTCGGCCGCGCCGTCTCCGTCTTCCGTTTCGCCGCCGAGGAGGCCCGCCGCTTCAACGGCGGTGAGGCCCAGCGCCTCGACACCGACGCGGGCGGCGCCGGGCGCCTCGCCCTGACCCGCCGCTTCCCCAAGGGCGTCGTCCTCGGTATCGCGCCGTTCAACTTCCCGCTGAACCTGTGCGCCCACAAGATCGCCCCCGCGATCGCCGCCGGCGCGCCGATCATCCTCAAGCCCGCGCCTGCCACCCCGCTCTCCGGCCTTCTCCTCGGCGAGCTGCTCGCCGAGACGGACCTCCCGGCGGGTTCCTGGTCGGTCCTGCCGGTCCCCAACGACCGCATGCCCGCCCTCGTCCAGGACGAGCGGCTGCCGGTGATCTCGTTCACCGGCTCCGACAAGGTCGGTTACGCGATCATGGACTCGGTGCCGCGCAAGCACTGCACCCTGGAGCTCGGCGGCAACGGCGCGGCCGTCGTCCTCGCCGACTACGCGTCCGACGAGGACCTCGACTGGGCCGCGAACCGCATCGCGACCTTCTCCAACTACCAGGGCGGCCAGTCCTGCATCTCCGTCCAGCGCGTGATCGCGGACGCCTCGCTCTACGAGCGCCTGGTGCCGCGGATCGTGGCGGCCGTCGAGGCGCAGGTCACCGGCGACCCGTCGGACGAGGCCACCGAGGTCGGCCCGCTGGTCAGCGAGGACGCCGCGAAGCGCGTGGAGTCCTGGGTCGACGAGGCCGCGCAGGCGGGCGCCCAGGTGCTCACCGGCGGCAAGCGCGACGGCGCCTCCTACGCCCCCACCGTGCTCGCCGATGTTCCGGCCGACGTGACCATCTTCTGCGAGGAGGTCTTCGGGCCGGTCCTCACTGTGCAGAAGGTGGACGGCGAGGCCGAGGCGTTCGCCGCCGTCAACGACTCCAAGTACGGCCTGCAGACAGGCGTGTTCACGCACGACCTGCAGACCGCCTTCCGCGCCCACCGGGCGCTCGAGGTCGGCGGTGTCGTGATCGGCGACGCCCCGTCCTACCGCGCCGACCAGATGCCGTACGGCGGCGTCAAGCAGTCCGGCGTGGGCCGCGAGGGCGTGCGGTTCGCCATGGAGGACTACACCTACGAGCGGGTCCTGGTCCTGACCGGTCTCGCCCTCTAGCCGACCGGCCCGCGGCGACAGCCGGTCGGCGCCGCGACAGCCGACCGGCCGCCGCGACAAGCGTTGCGAAAGGGGCCCGGCACCGAAGCATCCCACTGCCTTCGGTGCCGGGCCCCTTCCTATGTGCGCCGGCTTCTTCCGGACCCTCAACCAGAGAAGCCGACGTGCGCGAGCCGCAGCGGGCCGCGCAGCCTGATGTGCAGGTCCTGCACGCCGGTGGCCGCGAACGCGGCGCCGACGGTGGCGTACGCGTAGGGGCCGCCGGTCGCCGGTACGTCGACCGTGGCACGGACCTCGCCGTCCGCCAGCCGGAGCTCGACCGTGCCCTCGCCCGCCGCCTCCACCGACACCTCGGTGACGCCGTCACCGAAGTCGCAGCTGCGGAAGACCAGTTCACCCGTCGCGTCGTCCACCGGCGTCACCGCGTCGCCCGACGTCTTGCTGCGGTCGACGATCGCGGTGCCGCGCTGCTCGTCGTAATCGGCGGCGTCCAGCCCGTTCGCGAGGACCGGACGCGGGGTCGCGGCCTCGCCGTCGATCCGGACGGTCTCGCGCAGCCGGATGTCCTCGCTGGACGCCCCCGCCAGCAGCTCGTACTGCCCCGGCTCCACCCACCAGCGGCCGTGGGCGACGTCCCAGAAGCCGAGCCCGTTGACCGGGAGTTCGAAGGACAGCTCGGCCGAGGCACCGGGGGCCAGGTGGACGCGCCGATACGCGGCCAGTTCGCGGCGCGGGCGCGGGACGGTCGGGTCGACGGCCCGGGTGTAGACCTGGGCGACCTCGTCGGCGGGCACGGCGCCGGTGTTGGTGACGGTGAAGGAGACCCGCAGCGCGTCCCCGTCCCGCCGCACCGACAGGTTCTCGTAGGCGAAGGACGCGTACGACAGGCCGTGGCCGAAGGGGAAGAGCGGGGTGCCCTCGAAGTACAGGTACGTCTGGCGGCCGCCGATGACGTCGTAGTCCAGCAGGTCCGGCAGGTCGTCGTCCGACGCGTACCAGGTCTGCGGCAGCCGGCCGGCGGGGGAGACGTCGCCGGCCAGGACGCGGGCGAGCGCGGTGCCCGCCGCCTGGCCGCCGTGCGCGGTCCACAGCACGGCCGGCAGGTCCTCGTGTTCGACCGTGTACGGGTAGGCGGAGACGAGGGTCAGGACCGTGCGCGGGTTCGCGGCACGGGCAGCTCGCAGCAGGCGTTCCTGCTGGTCGGGCAGACGCAGCGTGGTGCGGTCCTCGGTCTCGCGGCCGTTGATGTGCGGGTCGTTGCCCGCAGCCACGATCACCACGTCCGCGGCGGCCGCGGCACGGGCCACCACGTCCTCGCCGCGCTCGGTGACGACCACCTCGAAGATCTCCGCCTCGGCCGGGTCTTCGGCGGCAACCTTCACGCCGTCGGCGGCGACAGAGACGTACCGGCCCGTTCCCAGGTGCTTCAGGAGGTGACCGTTCTCGTGGGCCCCGGACGCTTCGAGGCGGAACGTCTCCTGGACGACCCAGCCGCCGGGCTGGTCCGCGGAAGCCCGCACGAAGCCGTCGTCCGCGACCGACAGATACCGGCCGTCGGGGGCGCGGAACGTGATGACGTCGTTGCCCCAGTCGATCAGCGCGAGGTCGGTCCCGGTGGCGTCGGCGATCAGCGGCGGCAGGTCCGTGCGGCCCGCGAGGAGCGCCGGGTCGAGGGCGCCCTCGGCGCCGCGCACCTGGTCGTCGGTGCCTTCGGCCTCGGGCACCGAGACATACGTGCCGGACGAGGTCTTCAGCCGTACGCGGTCCACGCCCTCCGCGAATTCGACGTGATCGGCACCGAACCGCTCGTACAGGCCCTCCAGGGGAGTCGAGCGGTGGATCAGCGTGCCGCTGTACCAGTCGAGCTTGCACTCGTCGGCGAGCAGGCCGACCACGGCGATGCGGGTGTCCGTGGCCAGCGGCAGCAGCCCGTCGTTCTTGAGGAGGACGATCGCCTGCTCGGCGGCCTCCTGGGCGAGTGCGCGGTGGGCCGGGGTGTCGAAGTCCTTGGTGTCGGCGTACGGGTCGATCTCCGGGTCGAACTCGCCGAGGCTGAGGCGGACGGCCAGCTGGCGGCGTACCGCCGTGTCGATGTCGGACTCGGAGAGCAGCCCCTGCTCCAGAGCGCCACGCACGCGTGCCACGATCGTCGAACCGTCCGTGCCGTGGTCCGTGAAGCTGTCCACGCCCGCGATCAGTGCGGCGGCCGTCGCCTCCTCGTGCGTGTCGAAGTAGTGCTCCGAGTCGACGAGGTTCGACGGCGCGCCCGCGTCCGAGCAGACCAGCAGCTCCTGGTCCGTCCAGGTCCGCAGGTGCTCGCGCAGATACGGCGAGACGTGGTTGGGACGGCCGTTGACCAGGTTGTACGCGGGCATGACGCCCGCGACCGCGCCCGCCTCCACGGACTCGCGGAAGGCCCGCAGGTCGTACTCGTGCAGCACGCGCGGGCGGACCGAGGAGGACGTGATGTCGCGGCCTGTCTCGTTGTTGTGGGCGAGCCAGTGCTTCAGGACGGGGGCCGTGCGCCAGTATGCGGGGTGGTCGCCGCGCAGGCCGCGGGTGTACGCGGTCGCGATGGCCGAGGTCAGCTTCGGGTCCTCCGAGTAGCCCTCCTCGTTGCGGCCCCACAGCGGGTGGCGCAGCAGGTTCACCGTGGGGGACCACACATTGAGGCCGATGCGGTCGTCGTGGGCGCGCATCGCGCGGACCTCCGTCGAGACCGCCTCGCCGACCCTGCGTACGAGGTCGTCGTTCCAGGTCGCGCCCAGGCCCACGGCCTGCGGGAACACGGTCGCCGGGCCCATCCAGGCCACGCCGTGCAGCGCCTCCTGGCCGGTGCGGAACGCGGCGACGCCCAGCCGTTCCACGGCCGGCGCGAACTGGTGCAGCATCGCGATCCGCTCGTCGAGCGTGAGCCGCGCGAGCAGATCGTCGACCCGTTCGCCGGACGGGAGCTGCGGGTCGCGGAAGGGCAGCGGATGTGCGGTCACGTGGGAATCCCCTTGTGGTGGAGCGAGGTGTGCGCGGTGTGCGCCCTGTGTCGTCGAACGAGGGCGCGCGCTTTCGAAGCGCTTCGATGCTGTTGCCGTGGAGCGGTGAGTGTCAAGACACGTCATGGCAACAACTCTTGGGTCGAAGTCTCGCATGTGCCCTCTCCCCGCCCCGTATATAGGTCGGAGGAATGTTGGAATCGGCTCTTGTGCGCCTCGGGGTGTTCACTTAACCTCGCAGCAACATCGAAGCGCTTCGACAAGGATCCGGGCACCCACGTTCTGTGCACCGCTCCGATGTCCGCTTCAGCTCCGCCAGTTCCACTCGAGACACCGAAGCCGACCGGTGGCACGCCGCCCCGGGTGTCCTGGTGTGCACCATGAAGGGTTGACGCAATGACGCCGAACTCCTCCTCCGCGAGCTCCGCCCCGAGCCGGAGAAGCTTCCTCGCCTCCACGGCCGTCGCCGCGGCGGCCGTGGCCGGCGGGATGCCGCTGCTGACCGCCTGCGGTGGGTCGGACGGCGGCTCCAAGGACGGCACGACCTCGGGCAAGGACGCGAAGAAGATCCTTCCCACCTTCGTGGCCCAGAACGTCGTGACCCCGGACATCCCGTCGAAGAACGGCTCCGCGGTCGGCTTCACCAGCAAGCTCTCCCTGGCCGATCTGAAGACCTCGGTGCCCGAGAAGCTCGGCAAGGGCTCCACCGTCAAGATCATGTCGCCGTTCTGGGGCTCGCCGCCGAAGAGCAGCAACCCTTACTACAAGGCGATGAACGAGCTGATCGGCGCCGACATCGTCTGGCAGAACCAGGACGGCAACACCTACGACGAGAAGCTTGGCGCCGTTCTCGCCTCCAGCAACATGCCGGACGTCGTGGTCATCCCCAGCTGGAACATGGGCGGCAAGATACCCAGCGCCATCATCAGCAAGATGGCCGACCTCGGCCCGTACCTCTCCGGCGACAAGGTCAAGGAGTACCCGAACCTCGCGGCCCTCCCCACGGACGCCTGGCGGTACTCCATCTTCGGCGGCAAGCTGCGCGGTCTGCCGCAGCCCTCTCCCACCGTCCCGGGCATCGTCCCCTTCTACCGCAAGGACATCTTCGACAAGGAGGGGTACGAACTCCCCACCTCGGCCGACGAGTTCCTGGCTCTCGCGAAGGACATCACCAACGCCAAGGCGAAGGTGTGGGCCTGTGACGACATGAAGTGGACCGCCTTCAACAGCTTCGGTGTGCTGTCCGGCAGCGAGAAGCCGCTCGGCTGGAACCTCGTCGACGGCAAGCTGATCTACCGCGTCGAGACCGACGAGTACCTCGAAGCGCTGGAGTGGACGCGGAAGCTGTACGCGGCGGGCGTCGTCCACCCCGACGCCAAGGCGCAGAACCAGGGTGACGCGGGCCTGCGCTTCACCTCGGGCGAGGTTCTGATGTACAACCAGAACATCTCGGACTGGTGGGGCAAGATGGCCGAACAGGCCACGCAGAACAAGAAGTTCCGCATCGCCGGCATGGACATCTTCGGCCACGACGGCGGTGACCCCCAGCTCTGGGCCGCATCGCCCGCGGGCATTTTCGCCTTCATCAACAAGAAGGCGTCGAAGGCCGTGATCCATGACGTGCTGGCCGCTGCGAACGTCGCCGCCGCCCCGTACGGCACCAAGGAGTACATGCTGACCCAGTACGGGGTCGAGGGCACGCACTACACCGTCAAGGACGGCATGCCGATCAAGACCGACAAGGGCAACCAGGAGGTCGTGAACGCCTACGTCATGCTCTCCCTGCCGGCCCCGACCATCGCGCACCCGGACTTCCCGGACATCGCGAAGGAGCAGGTGGAGTGGCAGCAGCGGATGGGCGCCTTCACCAAGAAGTCCTCCTTCTTCGGGATGCAGGTCACCGAGCCCGCCCGCTACACCAACCTGTCCAACGACTTCGAGCAGCTCGAGGACGACATCGTCCGCGGCCGCAAGAAGATCAGCGACATGCAGCAGGCCATCTCCGACTGGAAGAGCCAGGGCGGCGACAAGCTGCGCGACTGGTACAAGAAGCTGCTCGACGACAACGGCTCGCAGGGGTGACGTAGTGTCGTCGCACAGCACCACACCAGGCGCACCCGCCCGGACCGCCGCGTCCGTGGTGACGGACGGCACCGAGCCGTCCGTCGCCCCGGCGACGCGCGCGAGCAAGTCCAAGGCGGCCAAAGCCTCGAAGGGCGGTACCTTCAGGAACCGCCTCAGGCGGGACCGCGCCCTGATCCTGATGACCCTGCCGGCCGTGCTGCTGGTCCTGGTCTTCAACTACGTACCGATCCTGGGCAACGTCGTCGCCTTCCAGGAGTACGACCCGTACGTCAGCGACAACGGGGTCATCTCCATCCTGCACAGCCCCTGGGTGGGCTTCGAGCAGTTCCAGCGGATCTTCGAGGACTCGGCGTTCTGGGACGCCGTGCAGAACACCCTGGTGCTGTTCATCCTGCAGCTGGTGCTCTTCTTCCCCATCCCGATCCTGCTCGCGCTGCTCATCAACAGCGTGATCAGGCCCCGCGTACGGGCCGTCTCCCAGGCGATCCTCTACCTGCCGCACTTCTTCTCCTGGGTGCTGGTCATCACCGTCTTCCAGCAGATCTTCGGTGGCGCCGGCATCATCGCGCAGACCCTGCGGCAGCACGGCTACGAGGGCTTCGACCTCATGACCGACCCGGGGATCTTCAAGTTCCTGGTGACGGCGGAGGGCGTCTGGAAGGACGCGGGCTGGGGCATCATCGTCTTCCTCGCCGCGCTGGCCTCCGTCAGTCCCGACCTGTACGAGGCCGCGGCGATGGACGGGGCCTCCCGGTGGCGCCGGATGTGGCACGTCACACTGCCCGCGCTGCGCCCGGTGATCGCCCTGCTGCTGGTGCTGCGCGTCGGCGACGCCCTCACCGTCGGCTTCGAACAGATCCTGCTGCAACGCGACGCGGTCGGGCCGGGCGCGGCGGAAGTCCTCGACACCTATGTGTGGTGGAACGGCGTCCGCAACCAGGACTTCAGCTATGCGGCCGCCGCCGGCCTCATCAAGGGCGTCGTGAGCCTGGGACTGGTGCTGGCGGCGAACAAGGTGGCCCATCTCATGGGCGAGCAGGGGGTGTACAAGAAGTGAGCGCCGTCACCGAAGGTCGTCCGCGCAGCCCCTGGGCTGCCCCGCCGAGGCCTGCATGGGAGGGCGAGCCCAGCAAGGCCGGGCTGGCCGGCAAGGGCCTCGTCCTGGGCATCGCCTGCCTCGCGGTCCTCTTCCCGCTGTGGATCGTCATCGTCACCAGCCTGTCCTCGAAGAAGACCATCACCGAGGCCGGCGGTCTGGTGCTGATCCCCAAGGGCATCACCTTCATCGCCTACCAGGAACTCCTGAGCGGCGGCCAGGTCACCCGCGCGACGATCATCAGCATTCTGGTCACCCTGGTCGGCACGCTGTTCTCGATGACGGTGTCCGTCCTGTGCGCCTACGGGTTGTCCCGTACCTCGTCGCTCGGACACCGCTGGTTCCTGATGACGCTGCTCGCCACGATGTTCTTCGGCGCCGGCCTCATCCCCACGTATCTCCTGGTGCAGACCCTGGGGCTGACCGACACCTACCTCGCGCTGATCCTGCCGAGCGCGGTGAGCGTCTTCAACATCCTTGTCCTGCGTGGCTTCTTCATGGGCATCTCGCCGGAACTCATCGACAGCGCACGGATCGACGGCGCCGGCGACTGGCGGATCCTCTGGAAGATCGTGCTGCCGCTCTCCCGCGCGGTCGTCGCGGTGATCACGCTCTTCTACGCCGTCGGCTACTGGAGCGCCTGGTTCAACGCGTCGATCTACCTGAGCGACCAGGACATGATGCCGCTGCAGAACGTCATGATCCAGCTCGTGCAGAAGCAGGAGGCCCCGATGGGGATGGGGCAGGCCATCAAGACCGGCCAGCTGTCCGAACTCGCCGTCCAGATGGCGGTCATGGTGCTCGCCCTGCTCCCCGTCGCGTTCCTCTCGCCCTTCGTCCAGAAGCACTTCAAGAAGGGCATGCTCACCGGCGCGGTCAAGGGCTGACGCCCGCACCGCACCTCGTTCGCCGCCGTGTCCGGCCGGGCCTGTCGCCGGCCGGACACGGCGGGCACCAACTCCGCGCCGTGGGGATTCCTGTCCCCGTTACGGCGTGGCTCCCTCTCCGCGCCGTGACTGCCGGATCCCCGCGGTCGGGCCGTCTGTCGCGACGATCTCGGAGCCTCCTGTTCCAGGTCCACCAGCCCCTAGATCCGGCCCCCCCCGATTCGCCCTCCCCCAGCTCCACCCTCCCCCCAGGTCCAGGTTCATCAGACTCCTCCGCTCCTCCCCGCACAGAACGAGGTATGTCATGAGCACGCACCGCCTGAGCAGACGCACCGTCCTCGCCGGGACTGCCGCCTCGGCTGCACTCACCGCCGTCCCCGCCTTCCAGGGCACGGCCCATGCGGCCACCAAGGCCCCCACCGCCGGAAGTGCCACCGCGGCAGCCGACGCCAACGCGAACCCCTACCGCTGGCGCAACGCCGTCATCGGCGGCACCGGCTTCGTCACCGGTGTGCTGTTCCACCCCTCCGTACGCGGACTCGCCTATGCCCGCACGGACATCGGCGGCGCCTACCGCTGGGACGACGGCACGAGCCAGTGGCTGCCGCTCATCGACCACATCGGCTGGGACGACTGGAACCTGCTCGGTGTCGAGGCGATCGCCGTCGACCGCGCCCACCCGGACCGCGTGTACCTGGCCGTCGGCACGTACGCCCAGTCGTGGGCGGGCAACGGTGCCGTGCTGCGGTCCGACGACCGCGGCGCCACCTGGACCCGCACCGACCTGAGCGTGAAGCTCGGCGCCAACGAGGACGGCCGCGGCGCGGGCGAGCGACTCCTCGTCGACCCGCGCGACAGCGACACCCTGTGGCTCGGCACCCGCCACGACGGCCTGCTCAAGACCACCGACCGGGGCGCTACTTGGGCGTCCGCCGACTTCCCGGCGCAGGCGAAGGCGTCGGGCCAAGGCGTCATGTTCCTCGTCGCGGCCGGGCGCACCCTGTACGCAGGCTGGGGCGACGGCGACGGCAGCGCGACCGCGACGGTCCTGTACCGCACGACCACGTCCGGCGCCTGGGAGGCCGTGCCCGGCCAGCCCACCGGGACCGCGGCCAAGGTGCCGATCCGCGCCGCGTACGACGCCGCCACGCGCGAGCTGTACGTGACCTACGCCGACACCCCCGGACCGAACGGCCACTCGACCGGCTCCGTCCACAAGCTGAACACCGCGTCCGGCAAGTGGACCGAGGTCACGCCCGTGAAGCCCGGCGGCACGACGGACGACGGCTCCAACGACACCTTCGGCTACGGCGGCGTCGCCGTGGACGTCTGCCGCCCCGGCACCGTCGTCGTCTCCACCAACAACCGCTGGGCGGCCATCGACACGCTGTACCGCTCCACCAACGGCGGACGTACCTGGACGTCCCTCAAGGACTCTGCTGTCTTCGACGTGTCCGAGACTCCTTATCTGAAGTGGGGTGAGGACAAGCCCAAGTTCGGCTGGTGGATCCAGGCCGTCGGCATCGACCCGTACGACTCGAAGCACATCGTGTACGGGACGGGTGCGACGCTCTACGCGACCCGGGACCTGAAGAACTGGGCACCGCAGATCCGCGGTCTGGAGGAGACCGCCGTGCGCCAGCTGATCTCGCCCCCGGCCGGCGATGCACACCTGCTCAGCGGGCTCGGCGACATCGGCGTGATGTACCACGAGCTGCTCACGGCCTCTCCGTCACGCGGCATGGCGACGAACCCCGTGTTCGGGTCGGCGACGGGACTCGCGCTGGCCACGGCCAAGCCGTCGTACGTCGTACGGGCCGGCTGGGGCGACAAGGGCAACGGTGCCTACTCGAACGACGGCGGGCAGACCTGGGCGCCCTTCGCGGCCCAGCCCGACATCGCCAAGAACGCACCGGGACCGATCGCCACCAGCGCCGACGGCTCGACGCTGCTGTGGTCGTTCGTGCACTGGGACGGCACCAAGTACGCCGCACACCGCTCCACCGACAACGGTGCGACCTGGACCGAGGTCTCCTCCTTCCCGAAGGGCGCCACGCCGGTCGCCGACCCGGCCGACCCGACGCTCGTCTACGCGTACGACACCGACACGGGAAAGCTATACGCCAGCACTGACAGTGGCGCCTCCTTCACCGCCCGTGCGACCGGACTGCCCTCCGGCGACAACCAGTTCAAGATCGCCGCAGCACCCGGCCGCAGCGGCGACCTGTGGCTCTCGGCCAAGTGGAACGGCCTGTACCGCTCCACCGACGGCGGCGCCACCTTCACAAAGGTGAGCAGCTGCTGGGCGTCGTACACGCTCGGCTTCGGCAAGGCCGCCGACGGAGCCGACTACCCGGCGATCTACCAGGTCGGCGCCACGGAGGCGATCACCGCCGTCTACCGCTCCGACGACGAGGCCAAGACCTGGATCCGGATCAACGACGACGCCCACCAGTGGGGCTGGATCGGTGAGGTCATCACCGGCGACCCCCGCATCCACGGCCGGGTCTACCTCGGCACCAACGGCCGCGGCATCCAGTACGGAGACCCGGCCTGACAGCCCGCCCGACGCCCAGCGCCTACGGAGAACCTTCCTGATGACCCCCCAGACGCCCAGCGTGACCGCATCCGGTACGCCGGACCGCCCGACCCTCGCCGACACCACTCGCGGTCGCATCCTCTTCGGCGGCGACTACAACCCCGAGCAGTGGCCGGAGGAGACCTGGCTCGAGGACGTGCGCCTCATGCGCGAGGCAGGCGTCAACTCCGTCACGCTGGGCGTCTTCTCCTGGGCGAAGCTCGAACCACGCCCGGGAGCACGTGAGTTCGGATGGCTCGACCGCCTGATGGACCTCATGCACGAGAACGGCATCGGGGTCGTCCTCGCGACCCCGACCTCCTCGCCCCCGCCGTGGATGGGCCGGCTCCACCCCGAGACGCTGCCGCGTGACGAGAACGGCCAGACCGAGTGGTGGGGCTCCCGCCAGCACTTCTCGCACTCCAGCGCCACCTACCGCCGCTACGCCGCCGCCATCACCGAGGACCTGGCCGCCCGCTACGGCAGCCACCCCGCCCTCACGATGTGGCACATCAACAACGAGTACTGCACCTACGACTGGGGCGACGAGGCGGCCACCACCTTCCGCCGCTGGCTGCAGGACAAGTACGGCACGCTCGACGCCCTCAACACCGCCTGGGGCACCGCCTTCTGGAGCCAGGGCTACGGCAGCTGGGACGAGATCCTCCCGCCCCGCCGCGCCCACTACATGAAGAACCCCACCCACGTGCTCGACTTCAAGCGCTTCACCTCCGACATGCTCCTGGAGTGCTACGTCATCGAGCGCGACATCGTCCGCCGGCACACCCCGCACATCCCGGTGACCACCAACTTCATGCCGTTCTGGATGGGCCAGGACGCCTGGCGCTGGGCCGAGGAGGAGGACGCCGTCTCGGTCGACATCTACCCCGACCCGCGCGACCCCTTCGGCGGCCAGAACGGCGCGCTGATCCAGGACATGACGCGCTCCCAGGCGCGCGGCGGTCCGTGGATGGTCATGGAGCAGGCTGCCGGACCCGTCAACTGGCGGGGCGTCAACCACCCGAAGCCGCGCGGCCTCAACCGCCTGTGGTCGCTCCAGGCCGTCGCCCGCGGCGCCGACGCCGTCTGCTACTTCCAGTGGCGCCAGTCCCGGCAGGGCTCGGAGAAGTTCCACTCCGGGATGGTCAGCCACGCCGGAGAGCAGGGCCGCACCTTCCAGGAGGTCAAGCAGATCGGCGCCGAGCTCGCCCGTATCAGCGGCGAGGTGACCGGCACGCGCGTGGCCGCCGATGTCGCGATCCTGCACGAATGGAACGCCTGGTGGGCCGGCCAGCAGGACGGCCGACTCTCCTCCGCCGTCGACTACCAGGACGTCGTACGCGCCTGGCACCGCGGCCTGTGGGAGGCGGGCACGACGGTTGCCTTCGCCCACCCCGAGCACGACCTGTCCGCGTACAAGCTGGTCGTCGTGCCCCAGCTGTATGTGCTCACCGACGCGGCGATCGACAACCTGGTGGCGTACGTGCAGGGAGGCGGCACCCTGGTCTGCGGCTTCCAGACCGGCGTCGCCGACGAGGACGACCGGGTGCGCCCTGGCGGCATGGACGAACGGCTCCGCGAGCTGTTCGGCATCCGGATCCTCCACGAGTGGTGGCCCCTGGACGCGGACGAGACCGTCGAGGCCGACGGCTTCCGCGGCACGCTCTGGTCCGAGGAACTGGAGGCCGCGGACGCGGACGCCGTCACGCCCTACAAGGGCGGCGAGCTCGACGGCCTGCCGGCCGTGCTGCGCAAGGGCCGTGCCTGGTACGTCTCGACGCTTCCGGAGCCAGACGCGCTGCGCGACCTGCTGGCACGGGTGGCCGCCGAGGCGGGCGCCCGCCCGGTGCTCGAGGGCCTGCCGGCCGGGGTGGAGGCGGTCCGCCGGGGCGAGCTGCTCTTCGTCCTCAACCACCGGCGCGAGCCGGTGACGGTCGAGGTGCCCGCCGGCACCCACCGCGATCTCCTCACCGGCGAGGCCGTCGAGGGCTCGCTGGAGCTGGAGCGGTACGGGGTGGCGGTGCTGGCGCCGTGAACGGGCAGCAGGACACGCACGTCACGCGCGCGACGCGGACCGGGGACGGCACGCGCGCGTGGCAGGCCACAGACCGCACGCGCGCGTGGCAGGCCACAGACGGTACGCACGCGTGGCGCGCCGGAACGTGGGAGCCGACGCCCGCCGCCCGCTGGGAGGACGCCTTCCTGAGCGGCAACGGCCGGCACGGCGCCATGGTGTTCGGCGATCCGAACGACGACCGGATCATCGTCAACCACCACACACTCGTCCGCCCCAACGGCAGCGAGCACGCCCGGCCCCCGCAGCTCGCCGCCGAACTCGCCGCACTCCAGGACCGGCTGCTCGACGGCGACACCACGGCCGCCGAGCGCTTCACGGACGGCCGCGGCCTGATGTGGGTGAAGCCCTTCCACCCCGCGTTCCAGATACGGCTACGCAGACCGGCCAGTGAATCGCGCGGCTATCGGCGCTCCGTCGACTTCACCACCGGCGTCGCCGACGCCGTGTGCGCGGACTGGCGCAGCCGAGTCTTCGTCTCACGCGCCGACGACGTCATCGTCCAGTACGTCACCGGACCGGACCTCACCCTGGACATCGCCCTCGACCACCGTCTCCCCGGCGTCCCGGCAGGCCTGTCGGTCGGTCACGGGGCGGCGCTCACCCGCGAGGGCGCCCTGTTCACGCTGCGCGCCCGCTACCCGGACAGCGACCTCGCGTACACCGGTGTGACCCTCGCGGTGACCACCGGCGGCCGTACGACCGTGGAGCCGCCCGGCGTGCGGATCGAGGGCGCCGATGGCGTACTGCTCCTCACGCGCGTGCACCGCCACACCGGTGAACTGGACGTCCTGGCAGAGGCCGACGCGATGCGCGCCCTGCTGCCCGATCTGCCGCTCGACGTACGGCCAGAAGACGAGGGCCTCGCCGACGCAGCCGACGCCTACGCCCACCTCCTCGGCCGCCACACCGCCCTCCACCAGCCCGCCTACGAGCGCGTCTCCCTCCGCCTCGGCCCCGCCGAAGGCGATCCCGCGGGCGGCGGCGCAGACGACGCCGACCGCGCCCTTCCCGGCTCCGAGCTGCTCAGCCGCCCCAAGAGCGCCGCCCTCCTGGAACGGCTGTTCGCGGCGGGCCGCTACCACCTGCTGTCCGCGAGCGGCATGCTGCCGCCGCGCCTGCCCGGCCTGTGGACCGGAGATTGGGACACCGCGTGGTCGGGGGCGTTCACCACCAACGCCAACCTCAATCTGCAGACCGCGTCGGCGGCCGCCACCGCCCTGCCCGAGGTCCTCGAGGCACACGCCGCCCTCGTCTACGGCCAGCTGCCGGACTGGCGGGACAACGCTCGCGCGATCTTCGGCACCCGCGGCATCGTCGCGCCCTCGCACACCGACGGCGAGTCGGGGCACACGTACCACTTCAGCCGCGAGTACCCCCTCCACCTGTGGACGGCGGGTGCCGACTGGCTGCTGAAGCCCCTCGTCGACCACGACGAGACCCGCGGCGAACAGGACCCGCGCCTGGCCGCAGCCCTCGCTGAAGTGGCGCAGTTCTACGAGGACTTCCTGACTCGCACAGGCCCCGACGGCCATCTCGTCGTCGTCCCCTCCTACTCCCCGGAGAACCGGCCGGCGAACGCGAGTTGGGGCGCTCTCAACGCCGCCATGGACCTCTCCGCGGCCCGCCACGCCCTGATCACCGCAGCCGCGTACCACCCTGGCACCCCGGACGCCGACCGCTGGCGCGCCCTCGCCGACCGGCTGCCGCCGCACCGCGTCAACGACGACGGCGCGATCGCCGAATGGGCCTGGTCGGGCCTCGACGACTCCTACGACCACCGGCACCTCAGCCACCTCTACGGCGTCTGGCCGCTGGACGAGATCAACCCCTACGACACCCCAGGGCTCGCCGCGGCCGCCCACCGCGCGCTCCAGCTCCGCGGCGCCGAGAACGACTCCGCACACGGACATCTGCACCACGCCCTGATAGCGGCCCGCCTGCGGGACGGCGAGCGGGTCGAAGCCGCCCTGGACCAGGTCCTGACGGGCGACTTCTTCCACGCCTCGCTGATGAGCGCGCACTACCCGAACCGCGACGTCTACAACGCGGACGCCGCCCACGCACTGCCCGCGCTGCTCGTCGAGATGCTGGTGCAGTCGACACCGGACCGGCTCGTCCTCCTGCCCGCGCTCCCGGACGCGTACGCAAGCGGCCAACTGCTCGGCGTACGCACCCGCTTCGGCGCCGAAGTCGACCTCACCTGGGGCCCGGACGGCGCCACCGCCGTGATCCGACCCACCCGCAGCGTCCGCATCGACCTGCGGACGCACTCCCGGACTTCCACCGGCGCGCGCCCGCTCTCCCTGCGCGCCGGGGAAGACCGCGTCCTCACTCTGGAGGCGCGGTAGATCGAAGAACTCAGCAAATCCCCCCACCCATGGAAAGGGACACCATGGCACGACGCACACTGAGCAAGGTCACCAAGGCTCTGCTGGCCCCCGCGCTCGCGCTCGGCGCGACGATCGGCCTCGCATCCGCCCCCGCCCAGGCCGCCGTCTGGAACTCCTGCGACCAGTGGGGCAACACCACGCTGAACGGCTACACGCTCTACAACAACATCTGGGGTTCCGGCGCCGGCAGCCAGTGCATATGGGCCAACTCCGGCACCAACTGGGGCGTCTGGGCCGACCACCCCAACACCGGCGGCATCAAGTCCTACCCCAACTCCAAGAAGGTGATCAACAAGTCGATCACCTCGCTCGGTTCGCTCAGCAGCAGCTACAACGTCACGGTCCCGTCCTCCGGCGCGTACAACACCTCGTACGACATCTGGGACACCGACTACGACTACGAGATCATGCTCTGGGTCAACTACAACGGAGCCGTCGGACCGCTCGGCACCTCGCAGGGCAACGTCACCCTCGGCGGCCACACCTGGACCGTCTACAAGGGCAACAACGGCGCCAACGAGGTCTTCTCTTTCCTGCGCACCTCGGACTCCAGCTCCGGCACCGTCAGCATCCTGCCGATCCTCAAGTGGATCAAGGACACCAAGGGCTGGATGGGCAACGAGACCATCGGAGACGTCCAGTTCGGCTACGAGATCACCTCGTCGTCGGGCGGGCTGGACTTCCAGACGAACAACCTGACCGTCTCCAGCAGCTGACCGGCTGACGGCGGGCCAGAAAATCGCAGCACGGCAACACAGCACCACGGCACCATGGAGCACCGCGAAAGGGAGCCGGTCCCGTCCGGGGCCGGCTCCACCACCCACCGGAACCCGCGAGGTGACCCGTACTGACCGGCCCACTGACGCAGCGCATCGCGCTGCTCCGCCCGCTCCGCACCGTCCCCCGCCCCTTGCTGGTGGGGCTTTCGCTGCTCCTGCTCGCCCAGGCCCTGCTGCCCGCGGCCACCGCGGTCGCCATGGGGCATCTCATCGGCCGCGCCGAGCGGCTGACCGGCGACGGAGTCCTCGGCGGCCTCCTGTGGCCCCTGGCCGCCTTCACCTGCCTCCTCCTCGTCGCGCACCTCCTCGAGTCGTTCATCGAGCCCCTGGACTGGCTGCTCAAGG
Organism: Streptomyces sp. NPDC002896; assembly: GCF_040295225.1. Lineage (NCBI taxonomy): Bacteria > Bacillati > Actinomycetota > Actinomycetes > Kitasatosporales > Streptomycetaceae > Streptomyces > Streptomyces sp. NPDC002896. Next base: position 375,864 of record NZ_JBEOVA010000008.1, read on the forward strand.
CGCGGATCGTCGGCGCACACCGGGCCGCGCTCCTGCGCCGCGCCGTCTCCGTCCCCACCATCGGCGGCCTGGAGCAGCCCAGGACCCAGCAACTCGTGCAGGCCGCCTCCGCGGACCCGGAGAACTGGACCGAGCGCACCCCGGCCGACGGCGCCGCCGCCCAGCTGCGGTTCATCAGCGCCGCCTGCGGCTTCGTCGCCTCGTCCGCCGTCCTGGTCGCCTTCGCGTGGTGGGCGGTGCCCGTGATCCTGCTGCCCGTCGTCGCGCTGCGCATCCGCTTCGTACGCCGCTTCGCGGAGCTGATCCGGCAGTGGCTGACCCGCGCCGACCGCGCCCAGCAGGGAGGGGTGTGGGCCGAGGCGCTGACGTCGCCGAGCGCCGGGAAGGACGTGCGCACCTTCGGCCTGGCCGGGTGGATGCTCGCCGAGCACCGGCGTCATCTGATGGGCATGTTCGAGCCGTTGTGGCGCAGGACCGTCCACACGTCCTGGGAGAACATCGGGCACGGGATCGTCGTTCTCGGCTGTCTGCTCGCCGTGTTCGTACCGGCAGCGGCGGGCGGTGCGGACGGCACGTACTCGGCGGCCGTCGCCACGGCCGTGCTGAGCGCGGGCTGGTCGCTGGTGAGCCTCGTCGACTACGCCGACGGGCGCGACGTCGCCGGGGCCGAGGCCGCAATCGAAGCAACCGAGGAGCTGGAGAAACTCCTGCCGGTGTCCGACGATGCCGGTGCGCTCCATGCCGGACGTGTGCCGCGCCAGGGCGCGCAGATGCCCGACGGCTCTCTCCACGTCCGCTTCGAGAGCGTCTCCTTCTGCTACCCCGGCACCGAGCACACCGTCCTCGACGGCCTCGACCTGGAGATCCGCCCCGGCGAACTCCTCGCCGTCGTCGGCCTCAACGGCGCCGGAAAGTCCACGCTCATCAAGCTGCTCTCCGGCCTGTACGAGCCGACCGGCGGCCGTATCACCGCGAACGGCACCGACCTGGCCGAGCTCACGCCCGACGCGTGGCGCCGCCGCATCTCGGTCGTCTTCCAGGACTTCGTACGCTACGAACTCTCCGCCGCCGACAACGTGACCCTCGGCCAGGCCGCCGTCCCCCGGAACGACACCGCGCTCGAAGCGGCCGCCCGCGACGCGGGGCTGACCGCCGTCCTGGAGCGGCTGCCGCAGGGCTGGGACACCCCGCTCGCCCGCTCCCGCACCGACGGCGTCGACCTGTCCGGCGGACAGTGGCAGCAGGTCGTCCTCGCCCGCGCGCTCTACGCCGTGCACACCGGCTCCCGGCTCCTCGTGCTCGACGAGCCGACCGCCCACCTCGACGTACGCACCGAGTTCGACGTCTTCGACCGGCTCGCCCGCGCCCGCGGCGACGACACCTCCGTCGTCCTCATCTCGCACCGCCTGTCCACCGTCCGCCAGGCCGACCGGATCGTCCTTCTCGACGGCGGCCGCATCACCGAATCCGGCAGCCACGACGAACTGATCGCCCGGCAGGGCACGTACGCCGAGATGTTCGCGATCCAGGCCGAACGCTTCCGGCGCGGCCACGAGGACCGCATCGAGGAAGGCGAGTACGGCATTGAGTGAGGCGAGTACGGCATTGAGTGAGGACGAGACCGGCAAGAAAGGGGCGGTACCGGTGAGGCGCACACTCGCGCTGTGGGGCGAGCTGTTCGCGCTCTCCTGCCGCCGCATCCCGGCCGCCACCGCGGCCACCCTCGCCGTACTGCTGCTCGGCGTGCCCGCCACCATCGGCGTCGCGCTGTCCCTGCGCACCGCCGTGGACGGCATCACGACCGGCGACCACGACGTGGCCGTCCTCGGTGCGGTCTGCGCGGCCTGCGCCTACGCCGCGACCCGCACCCTGAACCACATCGGCCGCTCCCTCATGATCATGTCGACCGAGAAGATCGGGCTGACGGACATCCATGAGGGCATCCACCGCGACATCGCGACGCTGGAGGGCCTGGAGCACCTGGAGCGCACGGACTACCTGGACCGGGTCACCACGGTCCGTACCTCCGCCTGGGCCATTGTCGCGAGCATGTGGAGCGCGATCGCGATCTTCACGGACGTGCTCCAACTCGTGGTGCTGCTCCTGCTCCTCGGCACGGTCAGCCCCTGGCTGCTGCTCCTGCTGCCCGCCGCCGCACTCCCGCTGTGGGCCAACGCCCGCGGCCAGCGGCTGATCAACGCGGCGGAGACCGACACCGCGGAGTACCAGCGCGTGCAGCGCCATCTGTTCAAGCTCGGCACGCGCGCGGCGACCGGCAAGGAGCTCAGGGTCGCCGGCGCGGGGGAGGAGATCGTGCGGCGGCAGAGCGCGGCCTTCGGGGCCGTGGTCGACGGCCGTTACCGGGCCCGGATGCGCGCGGCACGGCTACGGGCCGTCGGCTGGACGGTGTTCACGCTCGGCTTCGGCGGCGGCCTCGCGCTCGTCGGCCACCGCACGGCACACGGCCTCGGGACGCCCGGCGACCTGGTGCTGACGATCACCGTCGCGGCGGCGCTGCGCCAGTCCGTGCAACAGGCGGTGATCCGGGCGGCCGGGGCGATCGACGCGATGCGGCTGATCGGCCCGTACCTGTGGATGCGCGAGTACGCCGCCGAGCAGCGGAACCGCAACACCGGTACGGCGCCCAGCCCCGACGTCCTGCGCGACGGCATCACCCTCACCGACGTGTCGTACGTCTACCCGGGCACCGAACGCCGCGCGCTGGACGGGATCAGCGTCACGCTGCCCGCCGGCGCCGTGGTCGCGGTGGTCGGCGAGTTCGGCTCCGGCAAGACGACGCTGGTGAAGCTGCTGTCGAAGTTCTACCGCCCCGACGAGGGGCGGATCACCGTCGACGGCACCGATCTCGCCGAGCTCGACACGGACGCCTGGCGGGCCCGGAGCAGCGCCGCGTACCAGGACTTCGGGCGCTTCCACACCGTGTTCGCCCAGACGGTGGGCCTTGGCGACCTCCCGCACATCGACGACCGCGAACGCATCGCGGAGGCAGTCCGCGCGGCCGACGCCGAGAGCCTCGTCGCCCGCCTCCCGGACGGCCTGGACACCCAGCTCGGCCGCGAACTGGGCGGCGTCGACCTCTCCGAAGGCCAGTGGCAGAAGACCGCGCTGGCCCGCGCCTCCATGCGCCCCGACCCGCTCCTCTTCGTCCTCGACGAACCCACGGCCTCCCTCGACGCCCCGAGCGAACAGGCCATCTTCCAGCGCTACATGAACCGCGCCCACGCCCTCGCCACCCGCACCGGCGCCGTGACCGTGATCGTCTCCCACCGCTTCTCGACCGTGAGCGGCGCCGACCTGATCCTCGTCCTCGACAAGGGCAGACTGACGGAACACGGCACACACGAGGAACTGCTGGCACTGGGCGGGCGGTACGCGGATCTGTACGGCATCCAGGCGACGGCGTATGCGGCGACCTGAGCGGCCGTGACGCCTGCCGGGGCAATTCGCAGCACGCCGAATACCTCATGTCCACTACAGTGCGCTGTGGGCCGTGACTGGCGCTGAGGTGGAGCACCACCGGGGAGCGGCCTGACGTGGACGTCGATGCCGTGCGCCTGGGCGAGTGGTCGACCACGCCTGGGAGGCGATGATGTCCCCGACTCGGACAGCCCAGCTCATGGACGGCACCGGCCTCGCCCGGCGCATCGGCGAAGAGACCGCGACCAAGGCGGCGGAGATCTCACAGCGCACGGGTGTCGCGCCGTGCCTGGCGACGGTGCTGGTGGGCGACGACCTCGCCTCGGTCACGTACGTCCGCATGAAGCGGGCCCGCTGCGCCAAGGCCGGCATCCGGTCCCGCCACATCGGCCTGCCCGCCGCCACCACGACCGCGGAGCTGGTCGAGGCGCTCGCTGCTCTCTCCCGCGACCCCGAGGTCCACGGCATCCTGCTGCAGCACCCTGCCGGGCGGCACATCGACGAGCGGGCGGCGTTCGAGGCCATCGCTCCGGAGAAGGACGTCGACGGCGTCACGATGCACTCCTTCGGCGCGATGAGTTTCGGACTGCCCGGCTTCGTGTCGTGCACGCCCGGCGGGATCATGCGGCTCCTGGACGAGTACGGCGTCGAACTCGCCGGCAGACACGCCGTCGTGATCGGCCGCAGCCCGATCCTCGGCAAACCGGTCGGGATGCTCCTGCTCGCGCGGGACGCCACGGTCACGTACTGCCATTCCCGCACCGCGGACCTGCCCGCGATCGTCCGGGAAGCGGACATCGTGGTAGCGGCCGTGGGACGACCGCGACTGATCCGCGGTCAGGACATCAAGCCGGGCGCGGTGGTGATCGACGCCGGATACAACCCCGGCAACGTCGGCGACGTGGACTTCGACACCGCCCGCGCCCATGCCCGTCTGATCACCCCCGTACCCGGCGGGGTCGGCCCGATGACCATCGCCGTCCTGCTGGCACAGACGGTGGAGGCCGCCGAACAGCAACTCGGCAGGCGGAAACGCTGACGTCGTTCTGCGATCGTGAGTGCCATGGGTGAACTGGTGGAGCGGGTCGATGAGCAGGATCGGGTGGTCGGGGTGGTGGAGCGGGGCGAGGCCATCGAGAGACAGTGGCTGCACCGCGTCGCGACGACCGTCTGTCGAGATCCGGAGGGCCGCATCCTGGTGCATCGGAGACAGGAGGACGTGTCCCGGTTCCCGGGGCAGTACAACTGGTTGATCGGCGGGGCCGCAGGGGTCGGCGAGTCATACGAGGAGGCTGCCGCTCGCGAACTCGCCGAAGAGTTGGGGGTTCAGGCATCGGTGCGATTCGTCTTCAAGCTCCTCTGCCGAGGGGCGATCAGCCCATACTGGCTCGGCGTCCATGAGGCCGTCGTCACCGAGGCGATCGTCCCTGATCCGTCGGAGATCGCCTGGCACGGCTGGGTCTCCGAGGGCGAGTTGCAGGACGCGCTTCAGCGGTTGACGTTCGTACCTGATGGCGCCGACGCTCTGAGGCGTTACCTCGCCGAGCCGACACCGTAGCCGGGCGTGCGGCCATTTTCCGGAGCGGGCGTCGCCGGAACCCACGGTCTGGTGGGATGGCGGCATGAACCTGCTGTCGCCCCGCGTCCTGCAAACCCTTCACCGGTTCAATGCCGCTCATCCATGGGACCACAACGCCCACTACCACCGGTGGATCCTGCGGCAGCTTCCGAAACGATTCGACCGTGCCCTGGACGTGGGCTCCGGAAGTGGCGACCTGGCCAGGCTCTTGGCCATACGCGCCAAGGAGGTGCAGGGAATCGACTCGGATCCGGCGATCGTCGCCCGGGCACGGGAGCTGACTCCTCCGGCCGCCCCGGTGACGTTCTCCGTCGCGGACGTGCTGACCGGGGTCCCCGCCGGTTCCTACGACGTCATCACGTGTGTCGCCGTCATCCACCACCTGCCGTTCACCGAAGCGCTCACCCTCTTGCGCCGGCACCTGGCACCCGGAGGAACGCTGGTGGTCGTCGGACTGGCTCGCGCGGAGACCCGAGGCGACCACCTGCTCGGCGCCATCGCCATCCCGCTGAACCTCGCCATGGGCTGGTTCAAGAACAAAGGCCGCAAGGCACCACGGCCAGTCTCGATGACCGCCCATACCCGCCCTGCGGACATGAGCTTCCCCGACATCGTCCGCGAAGCCCGCCAGGTCCTGCCGGGTGCACGGCTGCGCCGCCGGCTGTTCTGGCGCTACACGTTGGTGTGGCACCAGCGCTGAGTGGTCGGGATCGAGCCGGTTACCGCCTCTGCCGCGCCTCGGTCGCATCGCGGAACTCGGCCAGCGCGGCGCGGCGGCGGCGCAGATCCGCGATGTCCGCGTCCATCCGCTCCAGGTTCGCGGCCATCGTCCGCAGCACCTCCGGGCAGGGGTCGATCCCCGGCCCGGCATCGGTGGCGCACGGCAGCATCTCGCGGATGGCGCCGGTGGTCAGCCCGGCCGCCAGCATGCCCCGGATGCGGGCGACGACGTACGGGGCTTCGGGCGCGTACACGCGGTATCCGTTGCTGTCGCGGTCGGGGCACAGCAGGCCCTGCTCCTCGTAGTACCGCAGCAGCCTCGTCGCGACCCCGGTCTGCTGTGACAGCTCGCCTATCAGCACCGATTCTCCTCACCGCGCCTGGGACTTGACCTTCACACCGGTGTGATGGGTCAACGTACGGGGCATGCGCGATTCATTCCCCGCCCTCGCCACCACCGTCACGGGAACCGGTCCGGGACTGCTGCTCGCCCATGGCGCCACCGGCAGCATCGAAGGCAACTTCGCCCCGGTCGTGCCGGCCCTCGCCGCCGCCCACACAGTCGTCGCCCCCGACTATCCAGGCTCCGGCGGGACCCCGGTCGCCGCCACCCCGCTCGGCCTCGACGAGCTCACGGACGCGGTCGTCGACTCCGCCGTACGGCACGGCATCGAGCGGTTCGCGGTGCTCGGCTTCTCGCTCGGCACTCTGGTGGCGGTGCGCGCCGCCGTACGCCACCCCGAGCGGGTGACCGCCCTCGTCCTGACCGCCGGTTTCGCCCGGCCCGACGACCACCTGCTCGGCCTTCTTCCCGGCTGGCGGGCCGAGGAGCCGCCCGCACTCCGCCCGCACGTCGACCTGATTCCCTCCCTCGACATCACCGGTGACCTGCCAGAGGTCGCCGTACCGACGCTGGTTGTCGCGACGACCAGCGACAGCATGGTCCTGCCCGCGGGCTCCCGCGCTCTGGCGGCCGGAATCCGGGGCGCGCAGTACACGGAGATCGACAGCGACCACGTGGTCATGGTGGAGCGGCCGGAAGAATGGCTGAAGCCGGTCCTCGGCTTCCTCCAGTCCCTTCCGCTTTCGGAAGTGCCCTCAGAAGTCAGGGAGGGCGAGGGGAGGTGAAGCTGCAGGTCGTCCTCCCCAACGAGACCGCGGGTGCCGACCCGCGCCTGCTCGTCGAGCTGGCACAGCAGGCCGAGGCCCTCGGCTACGACACGGCGTGGCTTCCCGATCACCTGCTGCCGCCGGCCGAGTACGGCCCCGTGTACGGAGGTGTCTTCGAACCGCTCGTGACCATGGGCTGGCTGGCAGCCGCGACCACCCGGATCCGGTTCGGCACCTCTGTGCTCGTCCTGCCGATGCGCAGTCCGTTCGTGGTGGCCAAGCAGGTCGCGACCCTGCACAGGCTGTCCGGCGGGCGGATCACCCTGGGCGCCGGGATCGGCTGGGACGAACGCGAGTTCACCGCCGTCGGCGCCGACTTCAGGAGCCGGGCCGCCCGGACGGACGAGGCCATCGCACTGATCCGGCACCTGTTCCGGGTTGGCCGAGGCCCCTTCGAGGGCCGCTGGTACGGCTTCGGGACGGGCGTCTTCGAGCCGCGCCCCGACGGTCCGGTGCCGGTGATGACCGGCGGTGTCACCGACGCCGCCCTGCGCAGGGCGGCACGGTATGCCGACGTCTGGCAGGGCGTGGGCCTGGGCCCGGAGGAGTTCGGCGAGCGGCTGGCGTACCTGCGTGCCTGTACGGACGGCCGCACCGTGTCCGCCGGTACGCGGATCGACTGGCACGGCCCCGAGCGCACCGTCGGCGAGGCGGCCCTCACGGCCGAGGCTTTCCGAAACGCCGGAGCCGAGCACGTGGCGGTGCACTTCGGCGACCCGGACGGATACGCCCGGCGTATGGCCGCCTTTGCCCGGGCGACCCGGCCGACGGCCTGACGATGGCCCCTGAGGAGTGCCCCATGGCCGGGGACCGGCACACGGGAGGGCGGGCCGGCCCCGTGGCCCGGCCCGCCCTCCCCCCACAGCACCGCTACTGAGCGATCGGCAGCCGTGCCCCGTCCCGCAGGAACAGCGGGATCCGGTCCAGTGGGGCGTCGACCGTGACGGTCGTGCCGCCCTCGTACACGTCGCTCGTCCAGGCGTCGGTCCACCGGGCGCCCGCCGGGAGGTACACCGTCCGGTCCGTCGCGCCCGCCGTCAGCACCGGGGCCACCAGCAGATCCGGGCCGAACAAGTACGTGTCGTCCACCGACCACGCCGTGTCGTCCTCGGGGAACTCGAGGAACAGCGGGCGCATCACCGGCAGGCCCTCCTCGTGGGCGGCGCGCATCACGTCGAGGACGTACGGCTTGAGGCGCTCACGCAGGTGCAGGTACTTCTCGAGGATGGCGCCGGCCTCCTCGCCGTACGACCACACCTCGTTGGGGCCGCCCGTCATGTCGGGGCCGAGCGGCATGCCCGGGTCGCGGAAGCCGTGCAGGCGCATCAGCGGCGACAGCGCGCCGAACTGGAACCAGCGGACCATCACCTCGCGGTACGCGGGGTCGTTCGGGTCGCCGCCGTGGAAGCCGCCGATGTCGGTGTTCCACCACGGGATGCCGGAGATTGCGGTGTTGAGGCCCGCTGCTATCTGGCGGCGCAGGGTCGCGAAGTCCGTGCCGATGTCGCCGGACCACAGCGCGGCGCCGTAGCGCTGGCTGCCCGCCCACGCCGAGCGGTTGAGGGTCACCACCTCGGTCTCGCCCGCGGCGTGCATGCCCTCGTAGAAGGTACGGGCGTTCTCGCGCGGGTAGAGGTTGCCGACCTCCAGGCCCGGGCCCGCGTGGTAGCGCAGGTTCTCGGCGTGATGCGGCTTGAGCTCCGGCTCGCAGGCGTCCAGCCAGAAGGCGCGGATGCCGTACGGCTCGAGGTAGTTGTCCCGCACCCGCGACCACACGAACTCGCGGGCCTCCGGGTTGGTGGCGTCGTAGAAGGCCACCTGGACCGTGGACGCGACCTCCTTGTCGGGCCAGTCGGCGTGCGCCATCGGGCTGTACTGCGTGCCGATGAAGTAGCCCTTCTGCTCCATGAGCTGGTGGTTCTCGCTGAGGGGCGAGACGGAGGGCCACACCGAGATGACCAGCTTTATGCCCAGCGTCTCCAGCTCCCGCATCATCGCCGCCGGGTCCGGCCACTCCGCCGGGTCGAACTTCCACTCGCCCAGATGCGTCCAGTGGAAGAAGTCGCAGACGATCGCGGAGAGCGGCAGGCCGCGCCGCTCGTACTCCCGGGCCACCGCGAGCAGTTCGTCCTGGGTGCGGTAGCGCAGTTTGCACTGCCAGAAGCCGGCGGCCCACTCGGGCAGCATCGGGGTACGGCCCGTCGCCGCGCTGTAGCGGCGCTGGGCGTCGGCCGGGGCACCCGCCGTGATCCAGTAGTCGATCTGGCGGGCGGAGTCGGCCACCCAGCGCGTGCCGTTGTCGGCCAGCTCGACGCGGCCGATGGCCGGGCTGTTCCACAGCAGCGTGTAGCCGCGGCTGGAGGTGAGCACCGGGATCGTCACCTCGGCGTTGCGCTGCACCAGATCGAGGACGGTGCCCTTCTGGTCGAACCGACCGTGCTGGTGCTGCCCGAGGCCGTACAGCTTCTCGCCCTCGTACGCACTGAAGCGCTGCTCGAGGCGGTGGTGGCCGTTGCCGGTCGGGGTGTACAGGCGCGGTCCCGGCCACCAGAAGTGGGCGCGCTCCTCGGCCAGCAGCTCGGTGCCGTCGTCGGTGCGGACGAAGCGGATCTGCCCCTCGGAGCTGACGTGGGCGGTGATCGCGCCGACGGTCAACTGCCCCTCACCGTCCCCGATCTTGACGGTCACCGCCTGGGCGGCCTCCGGGTCGTCGAGGAGGGCGCCGGGCAGTCCTTCGAGGACGGGTCCGCCGAGCCGGGCGCGGACCCGGATCGCGTCCGGGCCCCAGGGCTCGATGCGTACGGTCTCCTGACGGCCGCTCCACTCCAGCGCTCCGTCACGCTCGCGGAACGTACCGATGGTGGGGGACGACTGGGCCAGGCTGGGGGAGCCCTCTTCGGGCCGGCTGACGGCAGGCTGATTCACGCGGGTGCTCCTGAAGGAGTGTGTAACGACTGGTGTGATGACATGTCCGGCCTGGCGGAGCCGTGCCGGGGAGGGACATGGGATGGGGTGGATGTGTGGAGGTGCAGGGAGAAGGGCGGGGGAGACGGGAGCCCGGGCGTTGGCGGGGCGGGGTGGGCACGGCGGTCGGCCGGGGCGCCCCGGCTGGGCCCGGCCAGGGTTCGGGCTTGGCCCCCTCTCCCGCCCGGGCCGTCCCGGCCGGAACCCGCCCCCTCAGGCAGTCGAGCCCCTCAGGCAGTCGAGGGTGCCGGGCCCGAGCTGGCCCGTACGGTCAGTTCGGGCGGGAGCAGCACGACCTCGTCCGTGCCCTGTCCCTCGAGCTTGGCGACGAGGAGTTCCACGGCGCGCCGCCCCATCTCCTGCGCGGGGATGGCGACCGAGGTGAGGTGCACCGAGGCCTGCATGGCGAGCTGGTCCGGGCAGATCGCGACCACCGACACGTCCTCGGGAACGGCGCGGCCCTGCTGCCGCAGCAGCGCGAGCAGCGGCTCCACCGCGGACTCGTTCTGCACGACGAACCCGGTGGTGCCCGGGCGCTCGTCGAAGATCCGGGCAAGGGTCACCGACATCGCGTCGTAGCCGCCCTCGCAGGGCCGGTGCAGCAGCCGAAGACCGAGCTCGCGGGAGCGGGCGCGCAGGCCGTCCAGGGTGCGCTCGGCGAAGCCCGTGTGCCGCTCGTACACCCCGGGCGACTCGCCTATGACGGCGATGTCACGGTGGCCGAGCTTGGCCAGGTGCTCGACGCACAGCGCGCCCGTCGCCCCGAAGTCGAGGTCGACGCAGGTCAGCCCGGTCGTGTCGGCGGGTAGGCCGATGAGCACGGACGGCCGGTCCGAACCGCGCAGCAGCGGCAGCCGCTCGTCGTCGAGCTCGACGTCCATGGGGATCATCGCGTCGGCGAGCCCGCTGCCGGTGACGCGGCGTACGGCGTCGGGGCCCTCCTCGCCGGTGAGCAGCAGCACGTCGTACCCGTGCGCACGGGCCGTGGTGGCGACGGCGATGGCGATCTCCATCATCACCGGCATATACATGTCGGTACGCAGCGGGATCATCAGTGCGATGATGTTCGACCGGTTGCTTGCCAGGGCCCGGGCCCCCGCGTTGGGGTGGTAGCCGAGCTCCTTGATGCTCCGCTCGACCCGCTGCCGGGTACCGGCGGAGATGGAACGCTTGCCGCTGAGGACATAGCTCACCGTGCTGGCCGAGACTCCGGCGTGCTGGGCAACCTCGGCGAGGGTGACCATTCAGCCCTCCAGGTGGTTTGAAGCGCTTCGACAGGCGGCGCTGAGGACGGGACTGCGGGGTGAGGGTGGTCCGACAGTAGCCCGACGGCCAGGGGGTGTCCATAGGTTGTCGAAGCGCTTCGACTAAGAGTTTTCGGGACGATCGGAGGGCGCCTGGACGCCGACGCAGACACCGTGGGCATCGGCTGACCCCAGTCGGGCTCGGCCCGCTTCAACGTTCGCCCACCCGCAGGTGTACTCCACCCGCCCGCCCCGCAGGGCCCCGTTTTCCCCCGAACGCTGCGCCAGGACTGGTGGTCACCCGGCATATCGGGTACATACGAACGAGTAGCACTGGTCAGTAACCGACCGGACAATCGATCTCAATCGACCCCACTGCGCGGCGAGGTGAGCCTCATGTCCGCACCAACCAAAAGGCCGGACGTCACGACGATCAGGCCGGCCGTCACGGAACGCGAAGCCCGACAGGTGGCCGAGGCGGCGCGCGAGCAGGACTGGCGCAAGCCCAGCTTCGCCAAGGAGCTCTTCCTCGGCCGCTTCCGGCTGGACCTCATCCACCCCCACCCCACGCCCCCCGACGAGGACGCCCAGCGCGGTGAGGAGTTCCTCGCCAAGCTGCGCGACTTCTGTGAGACGAAGATCGACTCCGCCCGTATCGAGCGGGAGGCCCAGATCCCCGACGAGGTGATCAAGGGGCTCAAGGAGCTCGGCGCGCTCGGCATGAAGATCGACACCAAGTACGGCGGCCTCGGCCTCACCCAGCTGTACTACAACAAGGCGCTCGCCCTGGTGGGCTCCGCGAACCCCGCGATCGGCGCGCTGCTGTCCGCGCATCAGTCGATTGGCGTACCGCAGCCGTTGAAGTTGTTCGGCACCCAGGAGCAGAAGGACACCTTCCTGCCCCGATGCGCCCGGACGGACATCTCGGCGTTCCTGCTCACGGAGCCCGACGTGGGCTCGGACCCGGCGCGCCTGGCCACCACCGCGGTACGGGATGGCGACGACTACATCCTCGACGGCGTGAAGCTGTGGACGACGAACGGCGTCGTCGCCGACCTGCTCGTCGTCATGGCCCGCGTACCGAAGTCCGAGGGCCACAAGGGCGGCATCACGGCTTTCGTGGTGGAGGCCGCGTCCGAGGGCATCACCGTCGAGAATCGCAACGCGTTCATGGGCCTGCGCGGCATCGAGAACGGCGTCACGCGCTTCCACCAGGTCCGCGTCCCCGCGGCCAACCGCATCGGCCCGGAGGGCGCCGGCCTGAAGATCGCGCTCACCACGCTGAACACGGGGCGCCTGTCCCTGCCCGCGATGTGCGCGGGCGCCGGCAAGTGGTGCCTGAAGATAGCCCGCGAGTGGTCGGGCGCCCGCGAGCAGTGGGGCAAGCCCGTCGCCCACCACGAGGCCGTCGGCTCGAAGATCTCCTTCATCGCGGCGACGACCTTCGCCCTGGAGGCCGTACTCGACCTGTCCAGCCAGATGGCCGACGAGAACCGCAACGACATCCGCATCGAGGCGGCACTGGCCAAGCTGTACGGGTCCGAGATGGCCTGGCTCATGGCCGACGAGCTCGTCCAGATCCGCGGCGGCCGCGGCTTCGAGACAGCCGAGTCCCTCGCGGCCCGCGGCGAGCGGGCCGTCCCCGCCGAGCAGATCCTCCGCGACCTGCGCATCAACCGGATCTTCGAGGGCTCCACGGAGATCATGCACCTGCTGATCGCCCGTGAGGCGGTCGACGCCCATCTGTCGGTCGCCGGGGATCTGATCGACCCCGAGAAGTCCCTCTCCGACAAGGCCAAGGCGGGCGCGAAGGCCGGCGGCTTCTACGCACGCTGGCTGCCGAAGCTCGTCGCAGGACCGGGCCAGCTCCCGCGTGCCTACGCGGACTTCCACCCCGCGGGCCACGTGGACCTCTCGACGCACCTGCGCTACGTCGAGCGGTCGGCCCGCAAGCTCGCCCGCTCCACCTTCTACGGCATGTCCCGCTGGCAGGGCCGAATGGAGACCAAGCAGGGCTTCCTCGGCCGGGTCGTCGACATCGGCGCCGAGCTGTTCGCGATGAGCGCGGCGTGCGTACGGGCGGAGATGCTGCGCACGACGGAGGAGTACGGCCGCGAGGCCTACCAGCTCGCCGACGCGTTCTGCCGCCAGTCCCGCATCCGCGTCGACGAACTCTTCGACCGTCTGTGGACCAACACCGACGACCTTGACCGCAAGGTGGTCAAGGGCGTCATGAGCGGCATGTACACCTGGCTGGAGTCCGGCATCGTCGACCCCTCGGGCGAGGGGCCGTGGATCGCGGACGCCACGCCTGGGCCGGCGCGACGGGAGAACGTCCACCGGCCGATCGGCTGACCGCGCGCCCGTACCCGGGTCCCCCTTGGGGCCCGGGTGCGGCGCCTCTGCAGGCCGGGTGGGCCGCTGACCGTTGTGGGCAGGCCTTCCGCAGGGCGCCCTGGCCCCGTACCCGAACCCCGTGGGGGGTTCCTGGCCCGTACCCGGCCCCCGGCAGGGCCGTCGTTGCGGCCACAATGGAGGGATGAGCGACAGCCCAGCCCCCCTCGCGGACCCGCATCTCGTCTTCGACCCCATCGCCGGAGACGGCCCCCGGGACATCGTCATCCTCGGCTCCACGGGTTCGATCGGCACCCAGGCCATAGACCTGGTACTGCGCAACCCCGGCCGCTTCCGGGTCACCGGGCTCTCCGCCGCCGGCGGACGGGTGGGGCTGCTGGCGGAGCAGGCCAGGCAGCTGCGGGTACGGACCGTCGCGGTCGCGCGCGAGGACGTTGTACCGGCGCTTCGTGAGGCCCTGAGCGCGCAGTACGGGGCGGGGGAGCCGCTCCCGGAGATCCTGGCGGGACCCGACGCGGCTACCCAGCTCGCCGCGTCCGAGTGCCACACCGTGCTGAACGGGATCACCGGATCCATCGGCCTGGCGCCCACCCTCGCGGCCCTCGAAGCCGGCCGCACCCTCGCCCTCGCCAACAAGGAGTCGCTGATCGTCGGCGGCCCGCTGGTCAAGGCGCTCGCCAAGCCGGGGCAGATCATCCCCGTCGACTCCGAGCACGCCGCGCTCTTCCAGGCGCTGGCGGCCGGCACGCGCGCGGACGTGCGGAAGCTCGTCGTGACCGCGTCGGGCGGCCCGTTCCGGGGGCGTACGAAGGCGGAGCTCGCGAACGTCACGCCCGAGGACGCCCTCGCGCACCCCACCTGGGCCATGGGCCCGGTGATCACCATCAACTCGGCGACGCTGGTCAACAAGGGACTCGAGGTCATCGAGGCCCACCTGCTGTACGACATTCCCTTCGATCGCATTGAGGTGGTCGTGCACCCGCAGTCGTATGTCCACTCGATGGTTGAGTTCACCGACGGATCGACGCTGGCGCAGGCCACCCCGCCCGACATGCGCGGGCCCATCGCGATCGGGCTCGGCTGGCCCGAGCGGGTGCCGGACGCCGCGCCCGCGTTCGACTGGACGAAGGCGTCGAGCTGGGAGTTCTTCCCCCTCGACGAGGAGGCGTTCCCGTCCGTGGGGCTCGCCCGGCATGTGGGGGAACTCGCGGGCACGGCTCCGGCGGTGTTCAATGCGGCAAACGAGGAGTGCGTGGACGCGTTCCTGAACGGCGCCCTGCCGTATCTCGGGATCATGGAGACCGTCACACAGGTCGTCGCCGAGCACGGCACGCCGCGTACGGGAACTTCGCTGACCGTCGCGGACGTCCTCGAAGCGGAGACCTGGGCGCGCGCCCGGGCCCGTGAACTGACGACCAAGACCCAAGCGACACGGACGACCGCGGAGGCTCGTGCATGACGACCCTGATGATGATCCTCGGCATAGTCGTCTTCGCGATCGGGTTGCTGATCTCGATCGCCTGGCACGAGCTGGGACATCTGTCGACCGCGAAGCTCTTCGGCATCCGAGTGCCGCAGTACATGGTGGGATTCGGCCCGACCGTCTGGTCCCGCAAGAAGGGCGAGACCGAGTACGGCATCAAGGCCGTCCCCCTCGGCGGCTACATCCGCATGATCGGGATGTTCCCGCCCGGCAAGGACGGCCGCATCGAGGCCCGCTCCACCTCGCCCTGGCGCGGCATGATCGAGGACGCCAGGTCGGCGGCGTTCGAGGAGCTCAAGCCCGGCGACGAGACCCGCCTCTTCTACACGCGCAAGCCGTGGAAGAGGGTCATCGTGATGTTCGCCGGCCCCTTCATGAACCTCGTCCTGGCCGTGGCGATCTTCCTCGGCGTGATGATGACCTTCGGCGTCCAGACCCAGACCACCACGGTCGGCAAGGTCTCCGACTGCGTCATCGAGCAGAGCGAGAACCGCACGACCTGCAAGAAGGGCGACGAGGCCGCGCCCGCCAAGGCCGCGGGCCTCGAGGCGGGCGACAAGATCGTGGCGTTCGACGGCACGCCCGTGGCCGACTGGTCCACGCTGCAGGCCGACATCCGCGCCAACCCCGGCAAGGACGTCACCATCACCGTCGAGCGCGACGGCAAGCGGCAGAACCTCAAGGCGCACCTGATAAAGAACCAGGTCAGTAAGACCGACGGCGACGGCGGCTATGTCGAGGGCAAGTACGTGTACGCGGGGTTCCTCGGCTTCACGCCCGCGTCCGGCATCGTCCAGCAGTCCTTCGGCCAGTCCGTGGAGCGCATGGGCGACATGATGGAGAACGGCGTCGAGTCGCTGATCTCGCTGCCCTCCAAGATCCCCGCACTGTGGGACGCGGCGTTCGGTGACGGCCCGCGCGAGGCCGACTCCCCGATGGGCGTCGTCGGCGCGGCCCGCGTCGGCGGTGAGGTGTTCACGATGGACATCCCGCCGGAGAACCAGATCGCGATGATGCTGTTCCTCGTCGCGGGCTTCAACCTGTCGCTGTTCCTGTTCAACATGCTGCCGCTGCTGCCCCTCGACGGCGGACACATCGCGGGCGCCCTGTGGGAGTCCCTGCGCCGCAACACGGCGCGGCTGCTCAAGCGGCCCGACCCGGGCCCGTTCGACGTCGCGAAGCTGATGCCCGTCGCCTATGTCGTGGCCGGGATCTTCGTCTGCTTCACGATCCTCGTGCTGATCGCGGACGTCGTTAACCCGGTGAGAATCTCCTGATCACGGCGCATTCACGGCGGCCGGGCAGGCTCCTGTCCGGCCGCCTGCTGTTGGGGTGGACATAAGGACGTGATGTGCTCCGGCATCAGGGCGTGCCGTAACCTCGAAGGCCCGGAGCCCGCCGATGACGGGACCTTGATCCATACCTTGGGGTTGCACAGCAGATGACTGCGATTTCTCTCGGCATGCCGTCCGTTCCGACCAAGCTCGCCGAGCGCCGGAAGAGCCGGCAGATCCAGGTCGGGTCGGTGGCGGTTGGTGGGGACGCGCCGGTGTCGGTGCAGTCGATGACGACGACGCGGACCTCGGACATCGGTGCGACACTGCAGCAGATCGCGGAGCTGACGGCTTCGGGATGCCAGATCGTGCGGGTCGCGTGCCCGACGCAGGACGACGCTGACGCGCTGGCGACCATCGCGCGCAAGTCCCAGATCCCGGTCATCGCGGACATCCACTTCCAGCCGAAGTACGTCTTCGCGGCCATCGAGGCGGGCTGCGCGGCGGTGCGCGTGAACCCCGGCAACATCAAGCAGTTCGACGACAAGGTCAGGGAGATCGCCAGGGCGGCGAAGGACGCGGGCACCCCGATCCGTATCGGCGTGAACGCCGGCTCCCTCGACCAGCGGCTGCTGCAGAAGTACGGCAAGGCGACCCCCGAGGCCCTCGTCGAGTCCGCCCTCTGGGAGGCGTCCCTCTTCGAGGAGCACGACTTCCGGGACATCAAGATCTCGGTGAAGCACAACGACCCCGTCGTGATGATCGAGGCCTACCGGCAGCTCGCCGCCCAGTGCGACTACCCGCTGCACCTCGGTGTGACCGAGGCCGGTCCGGCCTTCCAGGGCACCATCAAGTCGGCCGTCGCCTTCGGTGCGCTGCTGTCCCAGGGCATCGGCGACACCATCCGCGTCTCGCTGTCGGCGCCTCCCGCGGAGGAGGTCAAGGTCGGCATCCAGATCCTGGAGTCGCTGAACCTGCGCCAGCGCGGCCTGGAGATCGTCTCCTGCCCGTCCTGCGGCCGCGCCCAGGTCGACGTCTACAAGCTGGCCGAAGAGGTCACCGCCGGCCTGACCGGCATGGAGGTCCCGCTCCGCGTCGCCGTCATGGGCTGCGTCGTGAACGGTCCTGGCGAGGCCCGCGAGGCGGACCTCGGCGTCGCCTCCGGCAACGGCAAGGGGCAGATCTTCGTGAAGGGCGAGGTCATCAAGACGGTGCCCGAGTCGAAGATCGTGGAGACCCTCATCGAGGAGGCCATGAAGCTGGCCGAGCAGATGGAGAAGGACGGGGTCATGTCGGGCGAGCCCGAGGTCTCGGTCGCCGGCTGATCTCCGGCATTCCCGCAGGCCCCACCGCTCTCCCGCGTTCTCGCGCGCTCCACCGCTGTCTCCAGTGGTGGGGCGTCTCCATGGGGCGTCCCATGGGCCTTCCCCATGGGCCTTCCCCATGGGGCGGCGCCACACAACCTCGCCAGGTACAGTGCGGAAATCAGCAGACTGCATGGTGAGGCCCTCGAATTTGTTGACGCAGACGACCACCCGGGTCCTCGAACCGAGTGACCTCGACGCCGCGATGGCCGTGCTCGACCGCGAGCCGGTCACCAACGCGTTCGTGGCGTCGCGGGTGCACACCGCGGGCCTGGACCCGTGGCGGCTCGGCGGCGAGATGTGGGGCTGGTACGCGGACGGCATGCTGCAGTCCCTGTGCTACGCGGGCGCCAATCTGGTGCCGATCTGCGCCACCCCCGATGCCGTACGCGCCTTCGCCGACCGCGCCCGGCGGGCCGGCCGCCGCTGCTCATCGATCGTCGGCCCGGCCGGACCCACAGCCCAGCTGTGGCGGCTGCTCGAACCGAGCTGGGGCCCGGCCCGCGAGGTCCGCGCCCACCAGCCGCTGATGGTCACCGACCGGCTCCCCGACAACGTCGCTCCCGATCCGTACGTCCGCCGCGTCCGCAAGGACGAGATGGAAACGATCATGCCGGCGTGCGTGGCGATGTTCACCGAGGAGGTCGGCATCTCCCCGCTCGCGGGCGACGGCGGGCTGCTCTACCAGGCGCGCGTCGCCGAACTGGTCGGATCCGGGCGCTCGTTCGCCCGCCTCGACGAGTACGGCAAGGTCGTCTTCAAGGCGGAGATCGGCGCCGCGACCCCGCAGGCCTGCCAGATCCAGGGCGTCTGGGTGGCGCCCGAGTACCGGGGCCACGGCCTCGCGGCGCCCGGCATGGCGGCCGTCCTGCGCTACGCCCTCACGGATGTCGCGCCGGTCGCCAGCCTCTACGTCAACGACTTCAACACGGCGGCACGCGCCGCATATCGGAGGGTCGGATTCCAGGAGGTCGGAGCCTTCATGAGCGTGCTGTTCTGATCCTCTGGCCCCGGAGGACCAGGGCTTTGCCCCCGAGGTAGTCTCGCCGACATGCTGCGCATTCCCGGGCCCGGCTCCCGCACCCCCGACGACGTCGTGATCGGCCCGCTGGATCTGGCCGCGCGGGTGGACGAAGCGCTGGCCGTGCAGGCGGAGGCCTTCGGGCTCAGCTCCGACGAGGTCACAGTGCGGCGGCAGATCGTGCTGCGGCACATCACCTACCCCGGGGCACGCGCACTCGGCGCCTTCACGCGCGACGACCGGCTCGTCGGGTTCGTCTACGGCATGCCGAACGACCGCACCCACTGGTGGTCCACCGTCGTCCAGCCGTATCTGCGCGCGCGGGGCCACGACGACTGGCTCGACGACTCCTTCGTCATCACCGAGCTGCACGTCCTTTCCGCGTACCAGAACCGCGGCATCGGCCGCGCGCTGATCACGCGGATCACCGATGAGGCCGACGAGCCGCGCTCCATCCTCTCGGCGATCGACGTCGACAGCCCGGCCCGCGGCCTGTACTTCTCGCTCGGCTACGAGGACCTGGCCAGGCAGGTGATCTTCCCGAGCGCACCGAAGCCGTACGCGGTGATGGGGGCGCCGTTGCCCCTGCGGCGGTAACGGATTTCCACCGGCGCGGACCGCAGGGCTAACCTCCTAGCCATCACCCTTACGTAGCAGGAGTTAAGAATCATGGCCCAGGTCCAGCGCATGTCCCGGTTGATGGTCAAGACACTGCGCGACGACCCGGCGGACGCCGAGACGCTCAGCCACAAGCTGCTGGTCCGCGCCGGGTACGTGCGCCGCAACTCGGCGGGCATCTGGACCTGGCTCCCGCTCGGCAAGAAGGTCCTGGACAACATCTCGCGCGTCGTCCGCGAGGAGATGGACGCCATCGGCGCCCAGGAGGTCCTGCTCCCCGCCCTCCTGCCCAAGGAGCCCTACGAGGCCTCCGCCCGCTGGGAGGAGTACGGCGACCTGCTGTTCCGCCTGAAGGACCGCAAGGGCGGCGAGTACCTGCTCGGCCCGACCCACGAGGAGATCTTCACGCTCGTCGTGAAGGACCAGGTCGCGTCCTACAAGGACCTGCCGGTGATGCTCTACCAGATCCAGACGAAGTACCGCGACGAGGCCCGCCCGCGCTCGGGCATCCTGCGCGGCCGCGAGTTCCAGATGAAGGACTCGTACTCCTTCGACACCACGGACGAGGGCCTGGCGGAGTCGTACCGCCTGCACCGCGAGGCGTACCAGCGCATCTTCGAGCGCCTGGGCATGGACTACCGCATCGTGTCCGCGGTCTCCGGGGCCATGGGCGGCTCGGCGTCGGAGGAGTTCCTGGCCCCGGCGGCCGCCGGTGAGGACACCTTCGTGGACTGCCCGGCCTGCGACTACGCGGCGAACACCGAGGCTGTGACCTTCGCGCTGAAGCCGGTCGAGGGCGCCGAGCAGCCGGCGATCGAGGAACTGGACACCCCCGACACCCCCACCATCGAGACGCTCGCCGAGCACCTGGGCGTCCCCGCATCCGCGACCCTCAAGAACCTGCTGGTCAAGGTGGACGGCGAGATCGTGGCCGTCGGCGTCCCCGGCGACCGCGAGGTCGACCTCGGCAAGCTCGGCGAGCACCTCGCCCCGGCGGTCGTCGAGCTCGTCACGGCCGAGGACTTCGAGGGCCGCGACGACCTCGTACGCGGCTACGTCGGCCCGCAGGGCCTCGGCAAGGTCCGCTACATCGCCGACCCCCGCGTCGCCCCCGGCACGTCCTGGATCACCGGCGCCAACAAGCAGGACAAGCACGCGAAGAACGTCGTCTGCGGCCGCGACTTCGAGGTGGACGACTACCTCGACGTGGTCGTCGTCGAGGAGGGCGACCCCTGCCCGAAGTGCGGCACCGGCCTGAAGCTGGACCGCGCGATCGAGATCGGCCACATCTTCCAGCTCGGCCGCAAGTACGCGGACACCTTCCAGCTGGACGTGCTCGGCCAGAACGGCAAGCCGGTCCGCGTCACCATGGGCTCGTACGGCATCGGCGTCTCCCGTGCGGTGGCGGCGATTGCCGAGCAGACCGCGGACGAGCAGGGCCTGTGCTGGTCGCGCGAGGTCGCGCCCGCCGACGTCCATGTGGTGGCCGCGGGCAAGGCACTCCAGACGGAGCTGGCGCTCGACGTCTCCGAGAAGCTGGGCGCCGCGGGCGTCCGGGTGCTGGTCGACGACCGGGCCGGCGTCTCGCCCGGCGTGAAGTTCACCGACGCCGAGCTCATCGGCGTACCGAACATCCTGGTGGCGGGGCGGCGCTCGGCCGAGGGCGTCCTCGAGCTGAAGGACCGGCGCACCGGTGAGCGCGAGGAGCTCACCGTCGAAGAGGCGATCGCCCGGCTGACGGCGTAACCGCTCTGTCGCCCTCCCGGGACGGAACCACAACAGGTTCATCCCGGGGGCATGGCAGCCGCACAGCTTTCTCCCAGGCTGCTCCCCGACCGTAGGACGTGACAACGCGTCACTTCGGAGGGGAGCAGCCATGACAGGCAGGAAGCGAGGCGCCGCCGCGGCGGTGCGCAGGGGAGCGCGGCGTACGGCGGCCGTGGCCGCGGCGGTGACGCTGACGGCGGCCGCGGGGGTTGCCGCCCTGATCGGCACGATGCAGTCGGACGGGGAGACGGCGTCGGCTGCGAGCGGCACCAGTAGCAGCAGCAGTAGCAGCAGCTCTGGAAGTTCGGGGAGCTCTGACTCGTCGAGCTCCTCGAACTCGTCGGACAGCTCCTCCGACTCCTCGTCGAACCTGCAGTCGTCGTCCGACGGCCTCACCTCGTCCGACGACAGCGGCTCCGCCCACTCCACGTCGGGGGCGTCGTGACGACCGGCGCCCGCGGGACCACCGCCGCAGCCGCGATCACCACCGCGTCCGCCGACTGGCGTGCGCTCGGCACCTCCGTCCGGCTCGTCACCACCGACCCACGTCTGCTCGACACCTGCAATCTGCTGCTCGCCCGCCACCTCGCCGAGGTCGACGCCGCGTGCAGCCGGTTCCGGCCCGACTCCGAGCTGGCCGCCCTCGACAGCGCCGACGGCCGTCCGGTCAGAGTGAGCCCGCTGCTCGCCGATGCGCTCGCCGTCGCGCTGCGCGCCGCGGCGGCTACCGACGGGGCCGTCGACCCGACCGTCGGCTCGGCCATGAACGCCATCGGCTACGACCGCGACTTCCGGCTCGTGCAGGGGCACGACGGCCGTCCGGTACGGCTCACGGTCCGGCCCGCACCCGGCTGGCGGCGCATCCGCCTTGACCGGGCGACCGGCACGGTCACCGTCCCGGCCGGGGTCCGCCTCGACCTGGGCGCCACGGCCAAGGCCTGGGCCGCCGACCGGGCCGCTGCGATGCTCGCGGAGGCGGCGGGCTGCGGGGTTCTGGTCAGCCTGGGCGGCGACACCGCCGTCGCGGGCGCCCCGCCGCTCGGCGGCTGGCGGGTCCGCGTCCAGGACGCCACCGGCCACCCCGACGAGGCGCCGGCGGAGGGCCCGTACACCACCGTCGGCGTACGCAGCGGAGGCATCGCCACCTCCGGTACCACCGCCCGCCGCTGGCGGCGCGGTACGCACGCCCTGCACCACATCGTCGACCCGCGCACCGGGCTGCCCGCCGTCTCGCCCTGGCGCACGGTCTCCGTCGCAGCCGCGAACTGCGCGGACGCCAACGCCGCGAGCACCGCGGCGCTGGTCAAGGGCACGGGCGCCGAGCGCTGGCTGGCGAGGCTGGGACTGCCGGCCCGGTTGGTCGCACACGACGGAACGGTGGTCACGACACCGGGCTGGCCGGCACCCACAGCCCGTCCGGCGTTTGAGGACGAGGCCGTTCAGGCCGAAGGGGGGCCCGGGGGCGCAGCCCCTGGTTTCGGGAAGGGGTGGGGCAGGGGAGAGGGCCCGCCGCAGGCGCCCCACCACTCCACGCCGCAGGCGTACCGCACCACGCCGGAGGCGGCCGCATGACCGACTCCTCGATCCTCTGGTACGCCAACCGCGCCACAGGAGCCGTCTGCCTCGTCCTGTTCACCACCGTCATCCTGCTCGGACTTGCCGTACGCCTACGCGGACGTCTAGGCCTCCCCCGCTTCGGCACGGTCACCCTGCACCGCACCCTGTCCCTGTCCGCCGTGGTGTTCCTCGCCGCGCACATCGGCGCCGCAGTCCTCGACGGCTACGTGAACATCTCCGTCGCCGACGTCCTCGTCCCGTTCGTCTCCGACTACCAGCCGCTGTGGCTCGGGCTCGGCACGGTCGCCTTCGACCTGATGCTCGCGGTGCTGGTAACCAGCCTGCTGCGGGCCAGGCTCGGCCACCGCGCCTGGCGCGCCGTGCACTGGCTCGCGTATGCGTCCTGGCCGCTGGCTCTCGTCCACGGGATCGGCATCGGCACGGACAGCGCCACCGGCTGGATGGTGTGGCTGACCGTCGCCTGCATGGCGGCCGTGCTCGCCGGGTCCGCACTACGGGTGCTCCATGCCGCGCGCGCCGCACGGCGCACGCCCGCAGCTCTTCTCCGTACCGCCGAAGGAGCCTGACCAGCCATGACCAGCACCTCGACCCCCACCCGGAACGACACGTTCACGGAGTTCACGGACCTCCTCATGCCGCCCCGGCTGCTGGCCCCCGGCGGATCACCGGCCGCACTCGCCACACACGAGGCACGGTACGGACCACTCGTGGACGGAGATCCGGAGGACCTGCTCCGAACCGTCGCCGAGTCGGGGCTCACCGGGCGCGGCGGGGCGGCCTTCCCCACCTACCGCAAGCTCGTCTCCGTCGCCGACGCGGGCCACCGCGCCGGGCGCCCGCCGGTCGTCGTCGCCAACGGCGCGGAGGGCGAGCCCGCCAGCGCCAAGGACAAGACGCTGCTGCGGCTCTCGCCCCATCTGGTGCTGGACGGGCTGCGGCTGGCCGCCCATGCGGTAGGGGCTGGGGAGGCGTACCTCGCGGTGGAGGAGGAGGCGGACCCCGCGCTGCTGCCGGGGCTCGAAGGCGCCCTCACAGAGCGGCGGGATCCGCTGCCCGTACGGCTGGTACGGGTGCCGAAACGGTTCCTGTCCGGGGAGTCCTCGGCCCTCACCCAGTACCTCTCCGGGCACCCGGCGCTGCCGCGCCATCAGCGGCCGCCGGTCCGCGAACGGGGAGTCAACCGTGCGCCGACCCTCGTCCAGAACGTGGAGACCCTCGCCCACCTGGCGCTGATCGCCCGCTACGGCGCGGACTGGTTCCGCTCCGCCGGTACGCCGGCCGAGCCGGGCAGCATGCTCTGCACGGTGCACGTGCCGGGCCGCGCCGCACGGGTCGTGGAGGCCCCTTACGGGATGGCGCTGCACAGGGTCCTGCCCCCGGAGCTGCCCCTGGCAGGCATGAGCGCGGTCCTGGTGGGCGGCTACCACGGCACCTGGATCCCCGCCGCGCAGGCCGCTCACTCCACCCTCAGCTCCGCCCAACTGGGCTCGCTGGGCGCGGGTGTCCTGGCGGCGCTGCCCGTGGACCGGTGCGGACTGGCCGAGACCGCACGCGTCCTGCGCTACCTGGCCCTCCAGTCGGCGGGCCAGTGCGGGCCCTGCCTCAACGGCCTGCCGCGCATCGCCGCCGCCTTCCGGACCCTGGCCGTACCCGGCCCCCAGGGCACGACGAGCGCGGACGTCGCCCGCTGGGCGGGCCTGGTCGTGGGCCGCGGCGCCTGCCACCACCCCGACGGCACGGTGCGCCTGGTGCGCAGCGCCCTGACGGTCTTCGGCGCGGAACTCGACGCCCATGCCGGTGGCCACTGCACGGCGACCGACCACACGCCACTGCTGCCCGTCCCCGAGAACAGGAGCTGACATGCACCAGCACCGAACGGGAGCCGACATGAACCAGCCACGAACCCGAACCGACATGGACCGACATCTCGAAGTCGACTGGACCGCCTGCCAGGGCCACGGCCTGTGCGCGGAACTCCTTCCCGAGCACATCCGCCTCGACGAGTGGGGCTATCCGCTGGTCGACTCCGCCCCCGTCCCGCGCGCGACCCTGAAACGCGCCCGCCGGGCGGCAGCAGACTGCCCGGTACTGGCGCTGAGACTGGAGCGGGCCTGAAACACGCCCCGCCGCCGGGCTACAACCAGCCCGCGAACTCCAGCAGCAGCTCCGAGTCCTGCACGCGGCCGACACGGCGCGCCCGTACCCCCGACTCCACCGCGCGGAACAGGGTCCAGCCGCGCAGTCGTTCCAGATCCACGTCGAGGGAGTCCGCGAGGCGCTTCACCCGGCGCCGGGTGGTCGCCGCGCCCGACGGCGACGCGATGAGGTCCTCGACCCGGTCACGGACCAGCCGCGCCAGATCGAAGGCGCACTCGCCCACCACCGGATCCGGCCCGACGGCCAGCCACGGCATGCGGTCGCCCGCCAGCACCTTGCTCTGCCGGAACGTCCCGTGCAGCAGCTTGTGCTCGGGCGCCGTGGCCAGCAGCTCGTCCCGCGCGGCCAGCGCCGCGTCGACCAGCGGCGCCACGTCGGCATCGGCGTCCGCACCGGCCCGCATCGCCACGGCCTGCCGCCCGGTCCGCTCGGCCACCGTCTCGAAGCGGTGACCCGCGGGTGGCTCCACCCACAGCCGCCGCAACGTCCCGGCGGCCTCCAGCAGCGACTTCGCCTCGGGCAGGGAACGCAGCGACACATCGGGATGCAGCCGCTCAAGGAGCAGGGCCCCGTCACCGCCGACGTCCTCGCTGCCGGGCCACTCGCCCTCGCCCGGCACGTCCAGCAACTGCACGGCTCCCCGCCCGCCCCAACGGGCCAGCGCGGCCCGCTCACTACCGGGCCGGGCACGTCGCGGCGCCAGCTTGAGCACGGCGGGCCGGCCGTCCGGCAGACGCACCAGGACGACGAGGCTGCTGCGCCCTCCGGGCACGAGCACCCGCTCGACGGTCAACTCACGCCGGGCCACGGCCGCCTCGGCCAGCTCCGGCAGCTTCTCCAGCCAGGCGCGGGCTCCGTCGTCCCCGTTGTGCAACGTCTCGCCGAGTGCCCTGACGAGGCGCTGGGGCGCTTCGAAAGCCATGCGCGGGTGATTCCTTTCCCAGTCGGGCCGTTCGGGCCGGTACGTCTGCGGTGCGGTGCAGCAGCGCTTTGCGGTGTCCCCGTACGCGTACGTGTGTGCCGTACGCGCCCGGCCTCGCCCTACGCGCCCGGCCTCGCCCTACGCGCTCGGCGTCGCCGAGGCGGACGGCGTACCCGACCGCTCGGCGAGACCAGGGAAGGCTACGCTGCCGCCCCGCCACCGGGCCGCCCGCACCGCCGCTTCCCGCAGTGCGTCCGCGGCCGTCCGCCGCCGACTGCCGTCGGCTGCCCGTACGAGATCGGAATACACCCCCGCGACCCGATCCTCCAGCTCGGCGGCCAGCCGGGCGGCCGCCGCCGCGTCCGGCACCGGGAAGGGCAGCGCGTAGGCCGCGGCGGCCGGCTCCGGTTCACCGCCCAAGTCGCGTACGGTGCGCATGAGTTCGTCACGCCGGGCACGATGGGCGTCGTACGCGGCCCGGGCGTCGTCCCGGCGGCCGTCACCGATTCTGCCGCCGACGACCCCGTAGCCGTACACGGCGGCGTTCTCCGCGCCGAGCGCGGCCTGGACGGCCTTCAGCACGGCGCTGTCGCCACCGCTCTCGGCCTTCTGCCTCTCGCCATCCTCGGCTCCGCTCATGACTCACCCTCCGTCAGCAGATACGCGTGCGCGGCACCCGCAGCCGCGACAGAGGCGAGCAGCCGGGCCAGCTCGCCGGGCACCTCGAGCAGTGCGGTGCCGCGCCGGCCCGCCAGGTCACGCTCGGCCGAGGCGAGAAACGCGAGCGCGTCTTTCTTGTCGGCGGGCACGTCGCTCCCGGCAATCCAGGCACTCCCGGCAGCAGAAGCTGAAGCCGACGCGGAAGCAGAAACCGACGCGGAAGCCGAGGCCGACGTGGAAGCCGAAGCCGAAGCGGATGGCGAACCCGAAGCTCCGGCGACCGCCACCTCGCCCCCGAACGCCTCCACATGCCGCACCAGCTCCGCCCGCAACACCTCCAGCCGCTTCGCCAGCGAGGGATGCGCCGCGATCACGGCGTCGTACCGCGCGACGAGCCCGGCGCTGTCGCTCGCCGCACGCGCGCGTGCCCGCTCCACGGCAGACGGCCGCCTCGCGGCGGTACCGGCGGAGCCGCTGCCTGCATCGCCGTCGGAACAGCCCGCGAGCAGTCCGGCACCGGCGACGGCCGCGCCGGCGAGAACACTCCTTCGACCAGGCCCTGTCGGCCCGGACGGCCCGTCAGGGGTACGCCGCGCACGCGACGGCAGGGGGAGCGACACGACAGACGTCCTCGAGGGTTTCGTACGAGCGGACAGCGAGGGGAACAAGCGGCCGAGAGGCCTTGATCACCGTACCGCCGGACCGCCCCGGCCTGCGCCAGCGGCTCGTCACCTGTAGCCCGGTTCGCCTCCGGTGCGCCCCTTCGGCGGCGCACGGACGGCGCGACCGGTGGACGGCAACACCCCCCGGGACCGGATACCCTTTGACCTGTCACGCGACCTACCCACAACAGCACACGCGGCCGAGGAGTCACCCGGATGAGCACCACCCAGAGCGAGAGGCTGCGAGAACTACTGGAACCGCTCGTCAGCTCCAAGGACCTGGATCTCGAAGAGATCGAAGTGGCCTCGGTCGGGCGCAAGCGGGTGCTGAGGGTCGTCATCGACTCCGACGAAGGTGTCGATCTGGACGAGATCGCCGAGGTGAGCCGCGAACTCTCGGCGAAGCTGGACGAGGACGACGTGATGGGCGAGGGCGAGTACACCCTCGAGGTCGGATCCCCGGGCGCCGAGCGCCCGCTGAAGGAACACCGCCACTTCGTACGCGCCACGGACCGCCTGGCGAGATTCTGGCTGACGCCGGACGCGGGCGGCGGCGAGCTGGTCGCCCGGATCCTGAAGGTGGACGACGAAGGTCTGGACCTCGAGGTGCCCGGTGTGAAGGGCCGAAAGCCCACGGCTCGCAGGCTCGCCTTCACGGAAATCGCCAGGGCGCGTGTGGAGATCGAGTTCAGCCGCAAGAGCAAGTCCCCCGAGAACATCGAGAACGCAGAGGAGGCGTAGCCGTGGACATCGACATGAGTGCCCTGCGGGGTCTGGTGAGGGAGAAGGAGATCTCCTTCTCCCTCCTGGTCGAGGCGATCGAGGCGGCCCTCCTCATCGCCTACCACCGCACCGAGGGAAGCCGCCGCCACGCGCGCGTGGAGCTCAACCGGGAGACCGGCCATGTGACGGTGTGGGCGAAGGAAGACTACGAGGACCTCGAGGAGGGCCAGGAGCCCCGCGAGTTCGACGACACCCCGTCCGGCTTCGGCCGGATCGCCGCGACCACGGCCAAGCAGGTGATTCTGCAGCGGCTGCGCGACGCCCAGGACGACGCGACCCTCGGCGAGTACGCGGGCCGTGAGGGCGACATCGTCACCGGTGTGGTCCAGCAGGGCCGCGACCCGAAGAACGTCCTGGTCGACATCGGCAAGCTCGAGGCGATCCTGCCCGTGCAGGAGCAGGTGCCGGGCGAGGAGTACCAGCACGGCATGCGCCTGCGCTCGTATGTCGTACGGGTGGCCAAGGGTGTCCGCGGCCCGTCGGTGACCCTCTCCCGTACGCACCCGAACCTGGTGAAGAAGCTCTTCGCGCTCGAGGTCCCGGAGATCGCCGACGGCTCCGTCGAGATCGCCGCGATCGCCCGCGAGGCCGGTCACCGCACCAAGATCGCGGTGCGGTCCACCCGGTCGGGCCTGAACGCCAAGGGCGCCTGCATCGGCCCCATGGGCGGCCGTGTGCGCAATGTCATGGCCGAGCTGAACGGCGAGAAGATCGACATCGTCGACTGGTCCGACGACCCGGCCGAGATGGTCGCCCACGCACTCTCCCCGGCCCGGGTCTCCAAGGTCGAGGTCGTCGACCTGGCGGCCCGCTCCGCGCGTGTCACCGTGCCGGACTACCAGCTGTCGCTGGCGATCGGCAAGGAGGGCCAGAACGCCCGTCTCGCGGCTCGGCTGACCGGGTGGCGGATCGACATCCGTCCGGACACGGAACAGGCCCCGCAGCAGGACTGACGGCAACCGACAACACGGCCCCCGACGAGATCACGCCGGGGGCCGTAGAGATCAAGACGACAGCCGTTCGATTTTTGCCCCAAAGGGGTGAGGTCGGTACGGGGAGGTAGACTTAGTAATGTCTGGCCGGACGCACGCCCGAGTACGCCCTGAGCGCACCTGCGTGGGATGCCGGGAGCGAGCGGCCAAGAGCGATCTGCTGCGCATCGTGGTGATCGAGGACGCGTGCGTCCCCGATCCTCGCGGTACGCTGCCCGGCCGGGGTGCTTATGTGCACCCCGCCCTGGTCTGTCTCGATCTGGCGGTCCGTCGCCGGGCGTTCGTCCGGGCCTTCCGTGCCCGGGGACCGCTCGACACGGCGGGCTTGCGCCAGGCCGTCGAAGACAGTTGCTGAGCAGGCAACACCGTAAGAAGCGCCGTACGGAACCCCCGTGCGGCCCAGGTACCTCGCGAGTCGGAAGTAGGTCGAGATTGCGATGAGCACTCGATGAGTACGCGATGAGTACGCCCATGAAGTAGCGACGGTCCGGCCGCAACCCGGACCTAAAAGGAGCGAAGTGGCTAAGGTCCGGGTATACGAACTCGCCAAGGAGTTCGGCGTGGAGAGCAAGGTCGTCATGGCCAAGCTCCAAGAACTCGGTGAATTCGTCCGTTCGGCGTCCTCGACGATCGAGGCGCCCGTAGTACGCAAACTGACTGACGCTTTCCAGCAGGGCAACGGCTCCGGCAAGTCCGCCGCGAAGCCCGGTGCCCCCCGTAAGCAGGCGCCCGCCAGGCCCGCCGCGCCGTCCCCGGCGCAGGCGGCACGTCCGGCTGCCCCGGCTGCCCCGAAGCCGGCGGCCCCCAGGCCCCCGGCGGTCGAGAAGCCCGCGGCTGCCGCCCCGGCCCCGGGCCCGCGCCCGACGCCGGGTCCCAAGCCGGCCCCCAAGCCCGCACCCGCGGCACCGGCCACGCCGGAGTTCACCGCGCCGCCGTCCGCTCCTGCCGCCCCGTCGGCAGGTCCGCGTCCCGGCGCCCGTCCCGGTGCCCCGAAGCCGGGTGGCCGTCCGGCCGCTCCCGGCCAGGGCCGTGGTGAGCGTGGCGACCGTGGCGAGCGTCCCGGCGCGCCGCGTCCGGGTGGTCAGGCCCCGCGTCCCGGCGCCCGTCCGGCCGGTCCGCGTCCGGGCAACAACCCCTTCACGTCCGGCGGCTCCACCGGCATGGCGCGCCCGCAGGCGCCCCGTCCCGGCGGCGCCCCGCGTCCCGGCGGTCCCGGTGCCCCCGGTGGCCCGCGTCCGCAGGGCGCAGGCCAGGGCGGTCCCCGTCCGCAGGGCCAGGCCGGTTCCCGGCCGACCCCGGGCGGCATGCCTCGTCCGCAGGCCCCGCGTCCCGGCGGCGGTCCCGGTGGCAACCGTCCGAACCCCGGCATGATGCCGCAGCGTCCCGCTGCCGGCCCGCGTCCCGGCGGCGGCCCCGGCGGCGGCCGCGGTCCGGGCGGTGCGGGTCGTCCCGGTGGTGGCGGCGGCGGTCGTCCCGGTGGCGGCGGCTTCGCAGGTCGTCCCGGTGGTGGCGGCGGCGGTCGTCCGGCCGGCGGCGGCTTCGCCGGTCGTCCCGGTGGCGGTGCCCCCGGTGGTGGCGGCGGCTTCGGCGGCGGCGGTGGCCGTCCCGGATTCGGCGGTCGTCCCGGCGGCCCCGGTGGCCGTGGTGGCACGCAGGGTGCGTTCGGCCGTCCCGGCGGTCCGGCGCGTCGTGGTCGCAAGTCGAAGCGGCAGAGGCGCCAGGAGTACGAGGCCATGCAGGCCCCGTCGGTCGGCGGCGTGATGCTGCCTCGCGGCAACGGCGAGACCATTCGCCTGTCGCGCGGTGCGTCCCTCACCGACTTCGCGGAGAAGATCAACGCCAACCCGGCGTCGCTCGTCGCGGTCATGATGAACCTCGGCGAGATGGTCACCGCGACCCAGTCCGTCTCCGACGACACGCTGGAGATGCTGGCGACGGAGATGAACTACTCCGTCCAGATCGTCAGCCCCGAGGAGGAGGACCGCGAGCTGCTCGAGTCCTTCGACCTGGAGTTCGGCGAGGACGAGGGCGGCGAGGAGAACCTGGTCTCGCGTCCGCCGGTGGTGACCGTCATGGGTCACGTCGACCACGGTAAGACGCGACTGCTCGACGCCATCCGCAAGACGAACGTCGTTGCGGGCGAGGCCGGCGGCATCACCCAGCACATCGGTGCCTACCAGGTCGCGACCGAGGTCAACGACGAAGAGCGGAAGATCACCTTCATCGACACCCCGGGTCACGAGGCGTTCACCGCCATGCGTGCCCGCGGTGCCAAGTCGACCGACATCGCGATCCTCGTGGTGGCGGCCAACGACGGTGTGATGCCGCAGACGATCGAGGCGCTGAACCACGCCAAGGCGGCCGACGTGCCGATCGTGGTCGCGGTCAACAAGATCGACGTCGAGGGCGCGGACCCGACCAAGGTGCGCGGTCAGCTGACCGAGTTCGGCCTGGTGGCCGAGGAGTACGGCGGCGACACCATGTTCGTCGACATCTCCGCCAAGCAGGGTCTGCACATCGACAGCCTCCTGGAGGCCGTCATCCTCACCGCGGACGCCTCGCTCGACCTGCGGGCCAACCCGGAGCAGGACGCGCAGGGCATCGCGATCGAGGCCCGTCTGGACCGCGGCCGCGGCGCCACCGCGACCGTCCTCGTCCAGCGAGGCACCCTGCGGGTCGGCGAGACCATGGTCGTCGGCGACGCCTACGGCCGCGTGCGTGCCATGTACGACGACCAGGGCAACACGGTCGACGAGGCCGGTCCGTCCACCCCGGTCCAGGTCCTGGGTCTCACCAACGTCCCGGGCGCCGGCGACAACTTCATCGTCGTCGACGAGGACCGTACGGCCCGCCAGATCGCCGAGAAGCGTGCCGCCCGTGAGCGCAATGCCGCGTTCGCCAAGCGGGTGCGCCGCGTCTCCCTCGAGGACCTGGACAAGGTGCTCAAGGCCGGCGAGGTCCAGCAGCTCAACCTCATCATCAAGGGCGATGCGTCCGGTTCGGTCGAGGCTCTCGAGTCCTCGCTGCTCCAGCTCGACGTCGGCGAAGAGGTCGACATCCGCGTCCTGCACCGCGGCGTCGGTGCGGTCACGGAGTCGGACATCGACCTGGCGATGGGCTCGGACGCCATCGTGATCGGCTTCAACGTCCGTGCGGCCGGCCGCGCGGCGCAGATGGCCGAGCGCGAGGGCGTGGACGTCCGCTACTACTCGGTCATCTACCAGGCGATCGAGGAGATCGAGGCGGCCCTCAAGGGCATGCTCAAGCCGGAGTACGAAGAGGTCGAGCTCGGTACGGCGGAGATCCGCGAGGTCTTCCGCTCGTCCAAGCTGGGCAACATCGCGGGTGTTCTCATCCGCTCCGGCGAGGTCAAGCGCAACACCAAGGCCCGACTCATCCGCGACGGCAAGGTCATCGCGGAGAACCTCAACATCGAGGGTCTGCGCCGCTTCAAGGACGACGTCACCGAGATCCGCGAAGGCTTCGAGGGTGGTATCAACCTCGGAAACTTCAACGACATCAAGATCGACGACGTCATCGCGACGTACGAGATGCGCGAGAAGCCGCGCGGCTGAGCACTGCTCGGCCGACGGCACCTCCCACGCCCCTGAGGCAGTGGGGGGAGACCGGGGCCGGTCGACGGGTGGAATTCCCGTCGATCGGCCCCGGCCCTTGCGTGTACCGTTCTGATGTTCCTGCCAAGCGGTTGGCGGGACCGTCGAACCCGTACCGGCGGGACATCCGGACAAACATGTATGTGGGGACTCTGTCCTTCGACCTGCTCCTCGGCGACGTCCGGTCGCTCAAGGAGAAGCGCTCCATCGTCCGCCCGATCGTCGCCGACCTCCAGCGGAAGTACCCGGTGAGCGCGGCGGAGGTCGAGCACCTGGACCTGTATCGCAGGGCCGGCATCGGTCTGGCGATGGTGTCCGGGGACGCGGGACACCTGAGCGACGTACTGGACCGCTGCGAGCGCCTCGTCGCGGGCCGGCCCGAAGTGGAGCTGCTGTCGGTGCGGCGCAGACTCCACGGCGACGACGACTGAACCCGGCCGACGGCGGCCGGACAAGGCCGACCACGGCCTGACATTGGCCACGACGGCGCAACGCGGTCGTCGGCCGCCGAACATGGTCGACTACGACCGACCGAACAAGGCAAGACAATCCCAGGAACAAAGGGGAGACGGACCAGTGGCCGACAACGCGCGGGCGAAAAGGCTGGCGGACCTCATCCGAGAGGTGGTGGCCCAGAAGCTGCAGCGCGGGATCAAGGACCCGCGGCTCGGTTCGCATGTGACCATCACGGACACCCGGGTCACCGGTGATCTGCGGGAGGCGACCGTCTTCTACACCGTGTACGGGGACGACGAGGAGCGTGCGTCCGCAGCAGCAGGGCTGGAGAGTGCCAAGGGCGTTCTCCGCTCCGAGGTGGGCCGTGCGGCGGGCGTGAAGTTCACGCCCACCCTGACCTTCGTGGCGGACGCCCTGCCGGAAACCGCCAAGACCATCGACGACCTGCTCGACAAGGCACGAGCTTCGGACGCCGCGGTGCGCGAGGCCTCGGCCGGCGCCAACTACGCCGGTGAGGCAGACCCGTACCGCAAGCCGGGCGAGGACGAGACGGACGGCGACGCCGCGGAATGACGCAGAAGACCACCACGCCCGACGGACTTGTCATCGTCGACAAGCCGTCGGGCTTCACTTCGCACGACGTCGTGGCCAAGATGCGCGGTATCGCCAGGACCCGCCGCGTCGGCCACGCCGGCACGCTCGACCCCATGGCGACGGGCGTGCTCGTCCTCGGTGTCGAGAAAGCGACAAAGCTTCTCGGTCATCTGGCGCTGACCGAGAAGGAGTACCTCGGCACGATCCGGCTCGGCCAGAACACGGTCACCGACGACGCCGAGGGCGAGATCACCTCGTCCGCCGACGCCTCCCGCGTGACCCGTGACGCCATCGACGCCGGGATCGCCGAGCTCACCGGCAACATCATGCAGGTGCCGTCGAAGGTCAGCGCCATCAAGATCGACGGCAAGCGGTCCTACAAGCGGGCCCGCGAAGGCGAGGACTTCGAGATCCCGGCCCGCCCGGTGACCGTGTCGTCCTTCGCCGTCTACGACGTCCGGGACGCCGTAGCGGAGGACGGCACGCCCGTCCTCGACCTGGTCGTCTCGGTGGTGTGCTCCTCCGGGACGTACATCCGGGCGCTCGCCCGTGACCTGGGAGCCGGCCTGGGAGTCGGCGGCCATCTGACGGCGCTGCGCCGCACCCGCGTGGGCCCGTACAAGCTGGACGCGGCCAGGACCCTCGAACAGCTCCAGAAGGAGCTGACCGTCATGCCGATCGCCGAGGCCGCCGCGGCCGCATTCCCGCGCTGGGACGTGGACGCCAAGCGGGCACGGCTGCTGACGAACGGTGTACGACTGGAGATGCCTGACGCGTACGCGGGCTCGGGCACGGTCGCCGTCTTCGACCCGGAAGGGCGGTTCCTGGCCCTCGTGGAGGAGTCGAAGGGCAAGGCCAAGAGCCTGGCGATCTTCGGCTGACGCCGGGCCCGGCAGGGCCCCGGCAGCGTCCCGGCAGGGCCTTCGCCGGTGCCGGATGCCCTGGCCGGACGCCGTGTCCGGGGCTGCTCCCGATACCGCTGCGACTCGCCGGGAAGCGGCATGGCAGTCTTAGACCTGCGTATCTGCGTATCAGGCACTTACGGAAACACGGAATAACGGACACAGGTTCGAGGAGCGGTCACAGTGCAGCGCTGGCGTGGCTTGGAGGACATCCCCCAGGACTGGGGGCGCAGCGTCGTCACCATCGGCTCCTACGACGGTGTGCACCGCGGGCACCAGCTGATCATCGGGCGCGCGGTGGACCGAGCGCGGGAGCTGGGGGTGCCCTCTGTCGTGGTCACGTTCGACCCGCACCCCAGCGAGGTCGTACGCCCCGGCAGCCACCCGCCGCTGCTCGCCCCGCACCACCGGCGTGCCGAACTGATGGCCGAGCTCGGCGTCGACGCCCTGCTCATCCTCCCCTTCACCACCGAGTTCTCGAAGCTGTCGCCCGCGGACTTCGTCGTGAAGGTCCTCGTCGACAAGCTGCACGCGAAGCTCGTCGTCGAGGGGCCCAACTTCCGCTTCGGGCACAAGGCCGCCGGCAACGTCGAGTTCCTCACCGAGCTCGGCCACACGTACGACTACGAGGTCGAGGTCGTCGACCTGTTCGTGAGCGGTGAGGCGGGCGGCGGCGAGCCCTTCTCCTCCACCCTGACCCGCCGGCTGATCGCCGAGGGGGACGTCGAGGGCGCCGCCGAGATCCTCGGCCGCCCGCACCGCGTCGAGGGCGTCGTCGTCCGCGGCGCCCAGCGCGGCCGCGACCTCGGTTTCCCGACCGCCAACGTCGAGACGCTGCCGCACACCGCCATCCCGGCCGACGGGGTCTACGCCGGCTGGCTGCACGTCGAGGGCGAGGCGATGCCCGCCTCGATCTCCGTCGGCACGAATCCGCAGTTCGACGGCACGGAACGCACTGTCGAGGCGTATGCCATCGACCGCGTCGGCCTCGACCTCTACGGCCTGCACGTCGCCGTCGACTTCCTCGCCTTCGTCCGCGGACAGGCGAAGTTCGACTCGATCGAGGCCCTCGTCGAGGCCATCGCGGACGACGTGAAGCGGTCGCGGGAGCTCATCGAGGCATACGAGGCGGTCTCGGGGCGGCCGAAGTAGGCCTGCTGCTGCGGGCCCGACCGGGGTGGCCGGCCGCCCCGGTCGTCCTCAGCCCGCCTGCGGCACCACCGCACGGGCCGCCGCCCAGTGGCAGGCCACCTGGGCCCCGCCCGACCCATCGAGCACCGGCAGATCCCGCGTCCGGCAGGCGTCCGCGACCCCTGCCTCGGCCGCCTCGCCGCTCGCGAGGATCTGGCAGCGGGCATGGAAGCGGCACCCGGCCGGAATGCGGGACGGGTCCGGGGGCTCGCCAGTGAGCACCACCGGTTCGCCGCCCGCCTCGGGCAGCACGGACAGCAGCGCTTGCGTGTACGGATGCCGGGGCGCCGTCAGGACCTGTTCGACATCGCCCGTCTCGACGATCCTGCCCAGGTACATGACCGCGACCCGGTCGGCGATGTTCCAGGCCAGACCGAGATCGTGGGTCACGACCAGGGCGGACAGACCCAGTTCGTCCCGCAGGCGCAGCAGCAGCGCCAGGATCTCCCCGCGTACCGAGGCGTCCAGCGAGGCCACCGGCTCGTCCGCGACGATCAGTTCGGGCTCAAGGACCAGCGCGCCCGCGATGACGACGCGCTGCCGCTGGCCGCCCGACAGCTCGTGCGGATAGCGGAGGAAGAAGCGCTCCGGGGGCCGCAGCCCGGCCCGCGACAGGGCCTGAGCCACCGCCGCCCGCTCGTCCCCGGCATAGCCGT
Organism: Streptomyces sp. NPDC002896; assembly: GCF_040295225.1. Classification (NCBI taxonomy): domain Bacteria; kingdom Bacillati; phylum Actinomycetota; class Actinomycetes; order Kitasatosporales; family Streptomycetaceae; genus Streptomyces; species Streptomyces sp. NPDC002896. The sequence goes on from NZ_JBEOVA010000008.1 coordinate 412,028, forward strand.
GGATGCGCAGGCCCTCCGCCACCGCGTCGTACACGGTGTGCCGCGGGTTGAGCGAGCCGCTGGGGTCCTGCAGGACCAGCTGGACGCGTTTGCGGTACGTCTTCAGCGCGCGTGACGCGTAGTCGAGCGGTCTGCCGCCGAACGTGACCTGCCCGGACGTCGGCCGCACCAGCCCCAGCAGCGAGCGGGCCAGCGTCGTCTTGCCGCACCCCGACTCACCGACCAGCGCGACGATCTCGCCCGGCCTGATGTCGAGGTCGACCCCGTCGACGGCCCTGGCGTCCGCGGTCCCGTGCCGGCCCGGGAACGCGACGCGCAGGTCGACGGCGCTGAGGAGGGGGTCTGAGGGCGTTCCGGTCTCCGAGGGCGTCGGTGACGGGGACGGAGAGGTGGTCATGACGTACTGCTCCTCGCTACTCCTGCGTCTCCTGCGGCCTCGGCCTCCGGCCCCTCCACGTCGGCCACATGCACGCACGCGGCCCTCCGCGCCCGCCCCGCGTTCCGCAGCTCCTGGTCCTCCGTCGCGCAGGAGTCCAGCGCCACCGGGCAGCGGGGATGGAACGTACAGCCGGAGGGCAGGTCCGACGGGTCCGGTGGGTCACCGGGCAGGCCGCGCGGTGCGAAGCGGGACGCCGGGTCGCCGATGCGCGGGAACGCCGCCGACAGGGCCTTGCCGTACGGATGCCGGGCGTCCTCGTACACCTGCAGTGCCGGGCCCTCCTCGACCACGCGCCCCGCGTACATCACCGCGAGCCTGTCGCACGTGTCGGCCAGTACCGCCAGATCGTGGCTGATCATGAGCAGACCCAGGTCCTGCTCGGCCACGAGCTGCTCGATCAGGCGGAGGATCTGGGCCTGGATCATCACGTCGAGCGCCGTCGTGGGCTCGTCGGCGATGATCAGGCGCGGATCGCAGGCCAGCGCCATCGCGATCATCACGCGCTGCCGCTGGCCTCCCGACAGCTCGTGCGGATACGCGTCCGCGCGCGACGCCGGAAGCCCGACGTGCTCGAGCAGCTCGCCCGTCTTCCGCTTCGCGCCTGCCGGGGTCTCCTTCCGGTGCAGCAGGATCGGCTCGACGATCTGGTCGCCTACGCGGTGCACCGCGTTGAGCGAGTGCATCGCGCCCTGGAAGACGATCGACGCGCCCGCCCAGCGCACCGCCCGGACTCGCCCCCACTTCATGGACAGCACGTCCTCGCCGTCCAGCAGGATCTCCCCGGACACCTTCGTACCGGCGGGGAGCAGCCTCAGCAGTGCGAGCGCCAGCGTCGACTTACCGCAGCCCGACTCGCCCGCGATGCCGAGCTTCTGGCCCGCCTCCACGGTGAGGTTCACGCCGCGGACAGCGGCGGCCCCGCCCGCGTACGTCACCTCCAGGTCGCGTACGTCGAGGAGAGGGGCCGTACTCGGAGCCTGCCTCGTGATTGACGTGTTCGACGTCTCCTGGATGCTCAACGGGAAACCCCCAGCCTGGGGTTGAGGACGGACTCGATGGCGCGGCCGCACAGCGTGAACGCCAGTGCCACCACGGCGACGGCGATGCCGGGAGGCGCCAGGTACCACCAGTCGCCGGCGCTGACCGCCCCCGCCTCGCGCGCGTCCTGGAGCATGCCGCCCCAGGAGGTGATCGTCGGGTCGCCGAGGCCGAGGAAGGCGAGCGTGGCCTCGGTGAGGATCGCGCTGGAGATCACGAGCGTGGTCTGCGCGAGCACGAGCGGCATGACGTTCGGCAGGACATGGCGGAGCATGATGTGCCCGTGTCCGCCGCCGAGGGCGCGGGAGCGCTCGATGTACGGGCGGGACTCCACGGCCAGCGTCTGGGCGCGGACCAGGCGGGCCGTCGTCGGCCATGTCGTGACCCCGATCGCCAGAATGACCGTCCAGATGGAGCGGTCCATCACCGTGGCGAGCGCGATGGCGAGGACGAGGGTCGGCATCACCAGGAACCAGTCGGTGACGCGCATGAGGACCGTTGAGTACCAGCCGCGGAAGTGGCCCGCGACGATGCCCACGACCGTGCCGATCGCCACGCACAGCACCGCCGCCAGCAGGCCCACCGTGAGCGAGACACGTGCGCCCCACACCAGCAGCGCCAGCACGCTCCGGCCGAACTGGTCCGTGCCGAGGGGGAATTCACCGCTCGGCGACTCGAGCGGACCGCCTGGCGCGTCGGTGACGCTCTGCGAGTCCGCACCGGCCAGCAGCGGCGCGGCAAGGGCGATCAGCGCGATCAGGACCAGCGCGGCCAGTCCCCACAGGCCGCTCCTGTGGGAGCGGTACGAGCGCCAGAAGCGGGCCAGGGACTGGCGCTTGCGGGCACGGGTCAAGGCGCGGGGGCTCTTGGTGGCCGCGGCCGCTGCTTCTGCGGCCGTCGAATCTGTCGTCATCGGCCCACCCTGGGATCGAGCAGCGGATACAGCAGGTCGGCAAGGGTGTTCGCCAGGATCACCGCGGTGGCGAAGACGAAGAACAGGCCCTGGACCAGCGGGAGATCGGGCACGCTGAGCGCCTGGTAGAACAGTCCGCCCAGGCCCGGCCAGGAGAACACAGTCTCGACCAGGATCTGGCCCGCCACCACATGTCCGAGGTTCACGAACATCAGGGTGAACGTCGGCAGCATCGCGTTCGGGACGGCATGCCGACGCCGCACGAGATCGTCACGCAGCCCCTTCGCACGAGCCGTCGTCAGATAGTCGCTGCCCATCTCGTCGAGCAGCGACGAGCGCATGACCAGAAGCGTCTGCGCGTATCCGACCGCGACCAGCGTGATCACCGGTAGGACCAGGTGGTGCGCGACATCGATGATGTAGGCGAACCCGGTCTCGCCGCCCGACTCCAGTCCGCCCGTCGGGAACAGGCCGGGGATCGGCCCGAGACCCACCGAGAACACGATGATGAGGAGCAGGCCGAGCCAGAACGACGGCACCGAGTAGAGCGTGAGCGCGAACGCGGTGTTGAAGCGGTCGCTCCTCGAGCCGTTGCGCCAGGCGGTGCGGGTGCCCAGCCAGATGCCCAGCGCGGTGTAGAGGACGTACGCCGTGCCGGTGAGCAGCAGCGTGGCCGGGACAGCCTCGGCGATCTTGCCGATGACGGGGGAGTGGAACTGGTACGACATGCCGAAGTCGCCGGTGAGCGCGTCACCGACGTAGTCCGTGAACTGCTGCCACAGGGGCAGATCAAGGCCGAACTGGCGCCTGAGCGACGCGAGTTGCTCGGCGGAGACCCGGCGTCCGCCCGTCATCTGCTTCACCGGGTCGCTGGGGATCAGCCGGAAGAGGAAGAAGCTGGTGACCAGGACGGCGAAGAGCGAGACGACCGCGCCGGCGATCTTCCCCGCCATGTACCGGAGATAGGCCCTGGTGTTGCGCGCCCGTGGACCGCGGGCGGCCGGCGGCCCGGGCTGTGCCGGGCCGCCGTCGGTGTCCGCACTCTGCACGAGCGCCGGAGTGCTCTCTGCTGTCATGGGGAACTCTCGCTACTCGTGCCGTTCGTGGTGGTGCTCTCGGAGCGGCGTGCTGTTATTCGCGGTCGTCGGCCGTGGTGCGGCGGCGCATCGCGATCAGGATCCCGCCTGCGGCAAGGACCACCACGGCGACGACGATGCCGATGACGGCGCCCGTCGATCCGCTGTCCCCGCCGGCGCCCGCCTCGCTCGTGCCGCCGGCCGGAACAGCCGACCACCAGCTCCAGTACCCGTCCTGGCCGTAGATGTTGCCGGCCGCGGTGGGCATCGTCTGGATCGACTTGATCTGGTCGGTGCGGTAGGCCTCGACCGCGTTCGGGTACGCGATGATGTTCATGTACCCGGAGTCGTACAGCCACGACTGCATCTGCTTGACGATGTCCGCGCGCTTCGCCGGGTCGTACTCGGCAAGCTGCTTCTGGTACAGCTCGTCGTACGTCTTGTCACAGATGAAGTTGTCGGTCGCGGCGCTCTCCTTGGCCTTGGCGGGGAGGGCGGCGCAGGTGTGGATGCCGAGGACGAAGTCGGGGTCCGGGTTGACGGACCAGCCGTCGAACGCGAGGTCGTACTCACCGGCGTACCAGGGCACGGACACGTCGTCGAGGCAGTTGACCGTCAGGCCGATGCCGAGCTTGCCCCACCACTCCTTCAGGTACTTGCCGATCGCCTTGTCGTTCGGGTCCGTGGCGTGGCACAGGATGCGGAGGTTCAGCGGCTTGCCGTCCTTGCCGACGCGCTGGTCGCCCTTGAGCTTGTAGCCCGCCTCGTCGAGCAGCTCGGCCGCCTTGTCCGGATCGTACGCGAGCTTCTGGCTGTCGGACGGCTTCCAGAAGTACGTCGAGAAGCGCGGCGGGATATAGCCCTCGCCCTCGACGGCGTGGCCCTGGAAGACCTTGTCGATGATCGTCTTGCGGTCGACGGACAGGAACAGGGCCTGGCGGACCTTCTGGTCGAGGAGGGCCTTGTTGCCGTCGCCGAACTTCTTGCCGTCCTTCGTCTGCGCACCCGGGTTGGTGGCCAGCGCGAAGAAGCGGCGGCCAGGGCCCTCGTTGACCTTGATGTTCTTCTCGCCCTTGAGCGAGGCGGCCTGAGCGGGCGTCAGCGCGGGAGCGCCGGCGACGAACGACACCTCGCCCTTGCGCAGGGCGGCGACCGCGGCGTCCTGGTCCTTGTAGGTCTTGAAGACCAGCTCGTCGAACTTGGGCGCGCCGCGCCAGAAGTCCTTGTTGGCCTTCAGCCTCACGTACTGGTCGACCTTGTAGTCGGTCAGGATGAAGGGGCCGTTGCCGACGACCGGGAACGTCTTGTCGTTGTTGAACTTCGAGTAGTCGTCGACGTCCTTCCAGATGTGCTCGGGCACGATCGGGACGTCAAGCGCCGCCATGGTCGCCTGCGGCTTCTTCAGTTCTATGACCAGCTTGGTGGGGCTGGGGGCGGTCACCTTCTTGAAGTTGCCGACGAAGCTGCCGTTCGCAGTCGCGGCGCCTTCGTCGGTCATCATCTTGTTGAAGGTGAAGGCGGCGTCGGCCGCGGTGGCCTGCTCGCCGTCCGACCACTTGGAGTCGGAGCGGATGGTGTAGGTCCAGGTCAGCTTGTCCGCGGACGGCTCCCACTTGGTGGCGAAGCCCGGGATCGTGTGGTTGTCCTTCGGGTCGTAGTTGGTCAGGTACTCGTACATGAGCCGGTGGATGCTCGTACTGAGCAGACGCTGGGCGAGGAACGGGCTCAGAGAGTCGACGCTCTGCGCCACCGCGACCGTCAGGACCTTCTTGCCGTCGTCGGCCGCCTTCGCCTGCTGGGCGGCGGGGTTGAGCGGTGTCGCAAGACCGGCCGTCAGGGTGAACGCCGCGGCACCGGCGGCCAGGAGGAGGCGCAGGGGCCGGCGGTGATTGGTACGCCCTCTGCCGCGCCGGTCTTGCTGAGCTGGTGTGTCCATGGGTCGGTGACCTCGCGTCATCGCTCGTGCAGGGATGGCTTTTCGATCGTTGCCGATCGTGTCGATCAAGGTTCGCCAGCTGGTAGACCTGAGTGTCTATCAGCGGTCATCTACACCAGTCAACGGCGCACGAACCCCATGTGGCCTGCGGAAATAACGAGTTGACGGCGATTTCACACCCATTGGTAGAGACCACTGACGCTGCCCAGGCCAGGGGGTGACGCCTCCTCCCGTTGTGGGCAATTGTTCCGCTGGGCTGGGGGCACCTCCCAGCGGTAGCTGGGGGAGGGTGGGCACAACCCACGACGCACGGTGCGCTTCAGATAAAGGGCACGGCCCCGTACCAGTGAACGGTACGGGGCCGTGGAGTGTGAAGCGGCAGGCTACTGCGGGGGCGGCGGGGCCTGCCCCGGCTGGGGGTACGGCTGCCCCGGGTACGGCTGCCCGGGGAGAGGCTGCTGCCCGGGCTGCCCCGGGAACGGCTGCCCGGGGACGGCCTGCCCGGGGCCGCCCTGCCCCGGCAGCGGCGGAGCCATGGTCGGCGGCGGATTCCCATCCGAAGTCCACAGCCCCTGCTGCTGCTGCGCCCGCACGAAGTCCTCGGCCACCATCGCCGACAGATTGAAGTAGGCCTCGCGAACCTTGGGCCGCATCATGTCGAGGTCGACCTCGGCACCCGCCGCAAGATGCTCGTCGAACGGCACGACGACCACCCCGCGGCACCGCTGCTCGAAGTGGCTGACGATGTCATCGACCTTGATCATCTTTCCGGTCTCGCGCACCCCCGAGATCACGGTGATGGACCGCGAGACCAGCTCGGCGTACCCGTGTGCAGACAGCCAGTCGAGCGTCGTCGACGCGCTGCTCGCACCGTCCACGGACGGCGTGGAGATGATGATCAACTGGTGGGCGAGATCGAGCACCCCGCGCATGGCGCTGTAGAGAAGCCCCGTACCCGAGTCGGTGAGGATGATCGGGTACTGCTTGCCCAGGACCTCGATCGCGCGCCGGTAGTCCTCGTCGTTGAAGCTCGTGGACACGGCCGGGTCCACGTCGTTGGCGATGATCTCCAGTCCGGACGGCGCCTGGGACGTGAAGCGCCGGATGTCCATGTACGAGTTGAGGTACGGGATCGCCTGGACCAGGTCACGAATGGTCGCCCCGGTCTCACGCCGAACGCGGCGGCCGAGCGTGCCCGCATCCGGGTTGGCGTCGATGGCGAGGATCTTGTCCTGCCGCTCGCTGGCCAGCGTCGCACCGAGGGCGGTGGTCGTGGTCGTCTTGCCGACGCCGCCCTTGAGGCTGATGACGGCGATCCGGTAGCAGGACAGCACCGGCGTCCGGATGAGATCCAGCTTCCGCTGCCGCTCCAGCTCCTCCTTCTTGCCGCCGAGCTTGAACCGGGACCCGGCCGCCGCCGGACGCCCGCTCCTCGCCTTCTGCTTCTTGTTGTTCAGCAGCCGGTCGGAGGACAGCTCGACGGCGGCCGTGTATCCGAGCGGGGCGCCCGGGTGGGTGCGCTCGCGCTGGTCGTGCTGCATGGGCTGCGGCCAGGCCGCACCGGCACGGGGGTCGACCGGCGGCTGACCCGGCGCCTGGGGGTGCGGCGGCTGCATCTGCGGCTGGGCCGGCGGCTGCCCGCCCGGGAAGGGGGCCTGGCCCGGCTGCGGCTGCGCCTGCTGGTGCGGGGGTGCGCCGACGGGAGGCTGGGGCTGACCCTGCGGGGGCAGCGGCTGAGCCTGCGGCTGCGGGGCCGGCGCGTGCGGCTGTGCCGGGGGCTGCCCCTGCTGAGGTCCGGCCCCCGGGAACGGAGCGGCGGGCGGCTGCGGGAAGCCGTAACCGCCTGGCTGGGGCGAGGCGCCGGGCGTTCCGGGCTGGGGAAATCCGTAACCCACCTGCTGGCCGGGGAAGTTGGGCGCCTCTGGAGCCGCAGGTGGCTGGGTTGGCGCGGGTGACGCAGCCGGAGCCTGCCCGGGAGCAGGCGGCTGTGGGAACCCGTACCCGTCCTGCGGGCCCGGGGCCTGAGCGGGCGGCTGGGGGAACCCGTAGCCACCCTGGGGGGCGGGGGTCTGAGCGGGCGGCTGCGGGAACCCGTACCCACCCTGAGGGGCCGGAGCCTGAGCAGGCGGCTGCGGGAAGTCGTAACCACCGGGCTGCGCCGAGGCATCGGGCGCACCAGGGGCGTCAGGCGTTCCGGGCTGCGGGAACCCGTAACTTCCCTGCGCAGCGGGGGCCGGACCGGGCGTCCCTGCGGGCGCTGCACCTCCCGGAGCCGGAGGCATCGCCGGTCCCGGAGGCATCTCCGGCGCCGACGGCTGGAAAGGCGGCGGTGACTGGGGCTCGGCCCCCGGCTGGGGCTGGGCTTGAGCAGCCGCGGGCTGAGCCTGCGGCGCCAGGCCTCCGGGCCCCGGCGTCTGCGCTGACGCGGGCCACTGCGGCGCGGATGTGGGCGCCGCGGGCTGGAACGCCGGCGGCAGCGGCGGAAGCCCACCCTGCCCACCCTCCGCAGGCGGCGGCGGAGTCCACGCGGGAGGCGCATCCTGCACGGCGCCGGACGCGCCCGGACCGTCAGCCGACGGCGCGGCGTCCTGCGGTTCCCAAGGGCTGATCGCCTCGTCCGCATCTGAAACGGCAACCGGGCTGTCCCCGACCTCCGCCTCTACGCCCTCAGGGCCGCTGTCCGGGACCGCGTCGGACGGCTCGATGTCGGCTACGTCGGCCGGTGCCGCGTCGGAGGGCTCGACCTTGCCGATCAGCAGCGTCGACGAGGGCACCGCGTCGCGGGGTTCATCCGCAGCCGCCTCCTGCCGGCCAGCGACCTCAGCCTCGTCCTTCTCGTCCTCGGTACCGACCGCTGACTCGGACGTGAAATCGGATGTGGCCTCCGCCGCGGCCTCGGACCCGTCCTGGACGGGGACGGAGCCACCGTCACCATCCGTACGACCGGCGTCATCGGAGTCCTGGTCAACTGTCACGTCTGCGGCATCGGCATCGGTATCGGCGTCCGATCCGGAGCCGTAGGACCCGTAGGAGCCGGATGCCTCTTCAGCCGACGCGCCCTCAGAAGCCGCGGCACGCTCGGCTATCTCCCGCCTCAGAGCGGAGGCGGAGAACCGCATCGTCGCCCCGCTCTCCAGATCCCCGCTGTCCCCGCTCCGGAAGTCGTACGACTCCGAGGAATACGACTCCGAGGAACCCGAGGACGACGAAGGCACCGCATCCGAGGCAGACGCAGTAGCGGGGGCAGGCGCCGGGGCAGAGGGCGGCTCGGGCGAAAAAGCCGGCGCCGGAGCGGGAATCGGCGCCGGAGCGGGAGCGGGAGCGGGTGCGGGCGCCGCGCCCGGCGCCGGCGGCGGAGCCGCGGACGCATCCTCCGAACCGGCCGACGCATTCTGCGTGTACCAGGCAGGCGGGGCGTAGTCGATGGTGAACTCGCCCGTCGTCTCGACGGCGGACTCCGCGTCGGACTGGTCATCGCCGGGCGTGGCCCAGCCCCCGCGCATACCGTCCCGATCGCTGTTCACAGTTCCTCCTGGTGTGGTCGAGCACCCTTGTGCCGTACGAGCACCCTCGTGCAGTGCTAGGGGGGCGGCCGTTCCTGCCGTCCGAATCCACCTGGCTCCCCCTGGGGAACGTGAACAACCCAGCCGTGGCTTCTGCCGTCGCTCCCCGTACCAAGCCTAATCATCAGGAGCGTGGTCACGGCAGGCCCGTCCACCCTCCGTGCTGACCCGCTTGGTCACGGCTTGTCCGTGGACGATGCCCGTTCTGCTGATATCGGGTTACTCCGTGGCAAGTCCCCCGCTGTGCGGTGCGGGCTCCAGGTCGAACTCACCGTCCTGCGCGCCGAGTACGAAAGCCCGCCACTCCGCTTCCGTGTAACGCAGCACGGTGTCCGGATCCAAGGAGGATCGCATGGCGACCGCGCCCTCGGCGAGGTACGCGATCTCGACCCGCTCCTCATGGCCCTCGGTGCCGGGTGCGCTGTGCCACTCCACGCCCGAGATGTCCATGGCGTACAGCTCGTCCCGCTCCCGTTCCTTGCGTGCCCTGACGTCTTCGTCCTGTGTCCCCGTGGCGCGGTCCTGTGCCTCAGCCATGGCGAAGCGGCCCTTTCCGATGAGCGAACGATGTGCTCGTTCACCTTACTTGGGGCCTACGGGCCCGCACCGGGAAAACCTCCTGGTCACAAACCACGCAGCGGCCCACGTGATACAGGGCGCTCGAGGGGGTACGACGCCGGAACCGACGATCACAAGGTCGGGGTAATGCACCCCAACAGGCGATCCAGTACTGATCAGTTGACACCCCGACATCACGGGGTGTCGTCAGTCGATCCTCCGAGGCGTACCCAGCAGGCCGATCTCGGCGTCCGTCGGGTCCGTCATCACGTACTGCCGGTCCCGGTCCGCGCACCACAGCGTGACGCCGTCCTGCAGGCCCGGCAGCGCCTCCACGTCGCCGCGCGGCAGCCCCAGGTCACGGCCGATCTCCGCGGCTTCGTCGGGCGACACCCGCTGCACACCCACGAGCCGCGCCTGCCGTATCAGCCGCGGAGCCACCGGGCTGAGATAGGGGAGCAGGGTCACCACCGACTGCCACGGCCCCGGCGCGACCCGCCCGCGCGGCGGCCGCATGCCGCAGTCCCGCACCACGACCACGGGCGTTCCCGCGGAGGCACCCTGAGGCGGCACCCGGCCCACGTCGTGCAGGGTCATCCCGGACTGGCCGCCGCCGACGGCCTGCACCATCTGGGCCCAGGCCTGCGCCCGGCCCGTTTCCACGGCGACGCGCGCACCCGTCGCCGCCGCCCTCAGGGCCAGGACCTGCGCGGTCCACAGGCCGCCGATCAGCAGGACGTCGTGCGGAGTCGGCCTATGCAGACCGAGCACGGCGGGCTGGCCTTCGGTGTCCACACCGATGACCACGCCGTCGTCGCCGATGGGCAGCGCCAGGCCGTCGAGTTGTTCCGCGGAGACCACGTGCCGCCCGTGCCGCGGTCCGAGCAACCCCCATCCCGTACGCCACCGCGCACGTGGCTGCGACGCCGGGGGCTCGGCGGCCGAAAGGGAGTCATAGGCGCCCATGCCCGGTGTCACGGAGGACACCGGAGCGGTGGCGGCCTGGGTGGTCATGGCCATCAGCGGACACCTCCGAGTGGCAGTGTGGCGAGGACGCCGGGCACCTGCTCGCGGTCCAGTCGCGCCAGCCCTGTTCCGTTCTCACGGGCGCTGCGCTCCAAAGCCCGCCGCGCCGACACGAGTTCGGCGTCGCTGCGACCGGTCAAGCGCAGATGCCCGCTCAGCGCGACTCCCTGCCGTTCACCGCGCGCCAGGGTGAGGCTGAAAGTCGTCGCGAAGGTCGGTACGGCGGTGAGCAGCGCGACCAACTGCGGGAGCGACGCCCCCCTCGCGCCGCCCAGCTCGGGCCATCGCCGCACCCAGTACGTGGTGTGCCGACGGTTGTCGCAGCGCCAGCTGCGGCTCGACTCCTCGGTCCGTCGCTCGGGCTCGTCGGTTCGCCCCGCCTGCGCCGTCACCAGCGGATTGGCGCACGCGGACGTGGCGACCGCGGCGGCCAGCTCCTCCTCGTCGAGCAGCGACGCCCGGTATCCGGCCCCGGTGAGGCGGCTCGCGAGCTGGTCCGCGGCACGCACCACACACTTCTGTGCACCGATGAGGCCGCCACCACGGGCGGCGACCGCCTCCGAGCACAGCTCCGGATTGAGCTTCAGGGCGATCCAGGTGATGCGCACCGCGGGCGTACCCGTCTGTGCCTGCAGCGGCGCGTAGTTGCTGACGGCCACGGATTGCGGCGGCAGGTGGAGGGCCGGCGCGGGCTGGGTGTGCAGCACTATCTGGGCCGATTCCAGGCGCACGTCGTCGACCTCGAGGGCCTCGCGTACCAGCGCCAGGGGCAGCGGCTGCCGGTTGCGTTCGGCCCGCAGCGCCGTGGGGTCGGCCTCGACGTGCAGCACGGCGGTGACGAACGTGCCGTCGCCCGCCAGCCCGACCGGCTGACGGTCACGGCCGCTGTACGTGTACGTCCGCAGCGTGGGGTCGCACTCCACGGCCGGAGTGAAGCCCGGCTCCGTCCCCACGGGCACCTCCGCGTCGGAGGCCCGGCGTCTGCGGGCCCGTAGCGCCCGCACCGTGCCGAGCCAGTCGGGCAGCGACCGCCCCCGGCGCCGGACGAAGGCGAGCGCGGCGAGCGCGGCAGCCAGGACACCCGCGGGCACCACCGCGAGCGGACCGATGACGAATCCGATCAGGAGCAGAGCGGCGGCGAACTCCAGCAGCACGACCCGTTGCAGTCGGAACGATCCGGCTTGTCCCGGGCGCCCCGTGAGGTGCACCGCGCCCGACTGGGCGGGGGCCGCACTAGGCCGCCCCGACTGACGCTGCCGGGCTCCCGAAGAGCCGCGCACCTGAGCCCGATCACGCGACCGGGCTCGTGTTCCCGAAGCCATCACTATGTCCCCCCGCTTTGCTCACAACTCACTGGAATCAGGCCGCTGCGCTGGGCCCTTGGAGGCCGGAGTACCCTACCCGTCCCATTGGAGCGCTCGTTCACCAGGCATAGTAGGGGCCCGGTCCGACAACCAGGGGCCGGGGGACGAGACACCCGGGCGCCGCGCAGGCCCAAGACGGGGAGAAACAAGCACAGATGGCATCTCGGCGGGACCAGCTCAACGCCTACACCTTCGCGAAGCGCCGTATGCTCGCGTCGTTCGTCCAGTCGTCTGCCGACGGTTCGGAAGAGGGCGCACCGCGACCGCTGCGCGCTGTCCTGCCCGGCGTGATCCTCGCGGTGGTCGGCATGGCCGTCTTCGGGGCCTGGGGCATGTTCAAGCCGACCGCGCCGAAGGGATGGGACGAACCCGGCGAGAAGGTGATCGTCGCCAGCGACTCCACCACCCGCTACGTCGTCCTCACGACCGACGGCAAGACGCAGCTCCACCCGGTCCTCAACATGGCGTCGGCGAAACTCCTGCTCGTCGGCAAGGGGGACGTCGTCACGGTCGACGAGTCGATCCTGGACAAGGGCAAGATCCCGCACGGGGTCACCATCGGCATCCCGTACGCCCCCGACCGTCTGCCGGCGGCCTCCGAAGCGGGCGCCGCGAAGCGGTGGGCGGTCTGCGAGCGCTCCAGCGCCGGCGGCCGGTCCATCCAGAAGGCCGCATTCGTCTTCGCATCCCGCGACCAGCACAGGACCGAGGGCACGGACCGGCTGCGCGGCGGCGAGCTGATCTACGTCGAGGGGCCGGACAAGGCGCGCTACATCGTGGACGCGCAGGGCAAGGCGTATCGGGTGAACAGCGGTGACGAGCTCCTGCTGCGCGCCCTCGTCGGCTCCGACCGTGCACCCCAGAGAGTGACCAAGGAGTGGCTGGAGACCCTCCACCAGGGCGACCCCGTCACCTTCCCGACGGTCGAGGGGCAGATCGGGGCGAACGCCGGCGTCGGCGGCAGCCTGCCCGCCGAGGCCGACAGGGTCGGCATGGTCCTCAGGGCCCCCGACGGCAACGGCCACCAGTACTACGTGGTGGAACCGGGCAAGGTGGTCCCCGTCACCGAATTCACCGCCAAACTGCTGCTGAACAGCGCTCAGTTGGTGAACCTCCGCCAGACCGACGCGTTCGACGTCAATGCGGCCATGTTCGTCCCTGAGAGCGGCACCGAGTTCGCCGGAGACCGCGACTGGCCCACCCGATTCCCCAAGCCCGTCAACCAGGCGAGCACCGCCGATGGCAGCCGCAACACCGTCTGCAACGTCCTGCGCGACGTCGACAAGGACAACGGAACCAACACCACTCTGAGCACCTGGGTCGGCACCGACTTCCCGGCCACCCTCCCCACCGGCTCCTCCAGCGCCTACGTCACCCCCGGCTCCGGCCAGCTCTACCGCCAGTTCCAGGGCCACGAGACCGGGGCGGGCAGCGTCTTCCTGGTCACCGACACCGGCCTGCGCTACGCCCTGCAGTCCAACGCCGACAGCACCACGGACGACGCGGGCATCGGCACCACGGCCAAGCAGCGCCAGAGCCTGCAGCAAGAGGCCAAGCTGGCTCAGACGCGCCTGGGATACGCCGACGTGAACCCGGCTCCGATCCCCACCGCCTGGTCCTCGTTCCTGCAGACCGGGCCCCGCCTGTCGACGACGGCGGCAAGCCAGCCGCAGGGCTCGTAAGGGAGATCCATGCCGTACGCACCCTCCTCCAGGCCCCGCCGTGCCCGCGGGCTGCTCCGCACCGCAGCCGTGTCAGCGGCCACGCTGGTCACCGCCTCGGTCGCCCTGGCACCCCCGGCACACGCGGACTCGTTCTCCGACCAGTGCACCTTCCCCAACAAGAAGTACTCAGGCCGCCCTTGGGCGCTGCAGCGCGTCCTCCTCGACGAACTGTGGCGCCAGTCCAAGGGCCAGGGCGTACGCGTCGCGGTGATCGACACCGGCGTGGACGTGACGAGCCCGCAGCTGACGAACGCGGTGGACGTGAGGAGTGGCCGCAACTTCCTCCCACCGAAGGACGACAAGGGTGACCCCATCGACCGGGGCAACGCCTACGGCACGACGGACACGGTGGGCCACGGCACGAAGGTCGCCGGCATCATCGCGGCCCGCTCCGCCGAGGGCACCGGTTTCGTGGGCCTGGCTCCCCAGGCGACGATCATCCCCATCAAGCAGAACGACGCGGAGGGCCACGGCACGGCGGGAACTCTGGCGCGGGCCATCCTCTACGCGATCCAGGCCCGGGCCGACGTCATCAACATCTCGCAGGACACGTCGAACGCGGTCGAGCCGGCTCCGGTCCTCAAGCAGGCGGTGGACGAGGCCCTGGCCAGGGACATCGTGGTGGTCGCTTCGGCGGGCAACGACGGCCTGGGCGGCAACGTCAAGAGGACGTATCCGGCGTCGTACGACGGCGTTCTGGCGGTGGCGTCCTCGGACCGCAACAACGAACGCGCCTCGTTCTCCCAGTCCGGCGAGTTCGTGGACGTCGCGGCCCCCGGCGTCGACATGATCTCGACCGTCCCCAAGGGCGGCCACTGCGCCGACAACGGCACGAGCTTCTCGGCCCCCTACGTCGCCGCGGTCGCCGCCCTCATCAAGGCCAAGCACCCCAGATGGACTCAGCGCGAGATCGTCGCCCAGATCGAACAGAGCGCGGAACGCTCGGTCGCGGGCCACGACCGCCTGGTCGGCTGGGGCGTGGTGGACCCGGTCCGCGCCCTGACGGAGGACGACCACCCCGTCGAGTCCCCCGACGCCCGCGAGGGTCTGGCCAAGGCCGAAGCCCCGACCCCGGCGAAGCTGCAACTCGGAGAGACGGCCGACGAACGCAATGCGCGACTGGCCACGTTCGTCGCCGTGGGCGCAGCGGTCCTGGTCGCGGGGTTGAGCGGGGTGGCGGTGGCCGTTCGGGATGCGCGACGCAAGAGCCGCCGGTTCGCGGGCGGAGGATGACGGTGCGTGATGTGGGGCGGCCTGATACCAGAGTGGATCACGTGAAAGAAAGGTGAAGCTCTGCTCTGAAGTGCCAGAGCTGTCCCATATCGGCGTTTGGGCCGTCACAGGAAGTCACTAGAGTGGCGGTTGCGGAGGCGAACGTTCAGGGGGACGACATTCGCCTGGCGCCGGGTGTTCCGACGGGGGAGGACGACGTCATGGCTTCTGCTGACATGGGCGGTAGCGGCAGCACCGATCTGAAGCGCGGCCTCGAGGCGCTCAAGACCTTCAAGAAGCGCGTGGACGACGTGCTCATCAACTTCGAGGACTCCCCGGGCAGTTCGACAAAGGTCGCCGCACAGAAGATCTCGCGTGCCTCGTTCAGCGGCACAGGCAAGTTCGACGAGGCGAGCGCCTTGTATTCGCAATACGAACGAGTGCACGAGCGCCTCACATCCCTCTCCAAGACGCTGGGTTTGCAGATAGAGGCCATGCGTATCGCGGTGCACGGGGCGGATGTCGGCTTCGACAACCTCGAAGAGGAACTCCGGCAGCGTTTCGCGAGGATCCAGGCCGAGGTCCACCGTGACCATCAGGACGGGCAACGCGAGAAGGCAGGCGTGCCTGAGCAGCAGCGTTCCGACAACAAGCAGTCCAGGGCCGGGTACTGATGGGCGACGACAAGAGGCAGCACGACCAGCACGACCAGCACAACCAGCACAAGGCAGATCTGGAGCAGGCGCAGCAACAGGTCAACGTCATCGACGCGACCCAGACCGTGTCGGATGTGATGAACGCCGCGAGCAACGCCCTGTTCGGCCGCAACCTCAATGTCCGCCTCTTCGGCAGAACGGACTTCGAAGGCCACCGCCTCAACAACATGCTGGACCTGGTGGAGCACGCCAACCCGCAGGATCTCGAAAGCGCCGGCTTGGCCCTGTCGGACGCTGGCAAAGCCATCTCCGACGCTGCTCACGAGCTGAGCGGACACATCAGCCGAGTGGACTGGGACGGCGAATCGGGCGAGGCGTTCCGCAAGTGGGGCGACAAGCTCGTCACGCACGCACACAATCTCGCGGACTTCGCCGACGTCGCAGGCACCCAGATCACAGCGGCGGCCACAGGCCTCGCATCCGTACGCAGCGCCATGCCGCCCCGCGACACCCGCCCCGACCCCAAGGCGGTCCACGAGATCCCCGCCGTCAAGCGCGTCGAGACCAACGACGAGTACGTCGCGGCAGTGAAGGTCGAAAAGGACCGCCAAGAGGCGATCAACCAGATGAACCGGTTGTCGTCGTTCTATGCGGTGTCGGAGGAGACGCTGGCGGGGCAGGAGCCGCCCGTGTTTGAGCCTATGCCGGATGTGGGGGTGCCTAAGCCTCTTCCGACCACTGGTGACCCGCAACCTGAGCGGCCGGAGAATGGCTCCCTCACCAATGAGTCGGGAACGGGACATCACGCTGTGGGGAGGTCGCGTTCCGGGGAGGAGGTTCTGCCGTCTCCCAAGCACCTGGATGGTTCCGTCTCTTACCCGGACCGGCATGTCGGTACGGAGATCGACAGCGTCGGTACGCTGCCGCAGGAGGCCGGGAAGCCGACGACCGTCACGCCGCCGTCCGTGACTGGCCCAAGCGGACCTCTTGGAGGGACGGGTCCTCATTTTGTAGCTGGTCCAGTGCCCAACGTTTTCGGTGGGCCGTCAGGGCGTAGCCCGGGGTTGGGCGGAGCGACCGGGGCAAGGACTCCGGTTTCAGCACAGGGACGCCTCGGCACTCCCGCCGGAACCTCCAGCCAGCGTGCTGTAAGCAATGCCATGGGCCCGACGGGACGTGCTGCCGCGACGGGCCAGGCAGGCGTCCGAGGGGCTGCCACGGCTACAGGCAGGTCGCCGATGGGGCGGAGCGTCACCGGCGGAATGCCGAGAACCGGAGGTACGGCAGGTGGACCTGTCAGCGATGCGTCAGGCGGGCGTGTCCGCGGCGCGGGGGTCACAGGAGCTGGACGGACTGGTGGTGTTGTCGGAGGGAAGCCCACCACGGGGGCTACGCCCGGCACGACCGGCCCCAGAATTCCGCGCGGCACGGTCATCGGCGGCGAAGGCGCGGTCGATTCGCGCTCGAGGGGCGAAGGGATCGGCCGGCGTGGAGTGATTGGGGCGCCCAACTCAACGACGGGAGCGGGTGCGGGACAGACACCTCGTCGATCCGCAAGCAATCCCGACGGTGTGATCGGTGCGCCCAAGGGGCGAGTTACCGGCACGGCCAACCAAGGCTCCGATCGCGCTGGGAGCAACGGCCTGGTGCGTCGTGATAAATCGACCGAGGACGGCGTCACCCAGTAATGCGCGGCGTGATGTGCCGCCGTCGACTGGCTGACTGGATACGAGCGAGGACGTACCGAGGCATGGTGTCAGGGATCAGCCGATGCGGCAGGTGGACCGCTTCCTTCGCAGGCCGAAACCGGAGACGGATGTCCACCGTCTGTTCAGCGCTTGGGGCGTTGGCTGCTTTGTCGGCGGGCCTGGCACCGAGCGCCGTGGCCGATGACGTCCAATCGCAACAGTGGTACTTGGACGCGATGAAGGCCGATGAAATGTGGAAGGTGAGCACGGGCAAAGGCGTCAAGATAGCCGTTATTGACTCAGGTGTTAATCCCGAGACCCCTTCTTTGAGGGGGAAGGTGTTGGTAGACGAGGTGCGGGGGCGTGCTGCGTACCACGTGACTAAAGACTACACAGGCCATGGGACTTCCATGGCGGAAATAATTGCGGGTACAGGTGCTGATGGTGGCCTGAGAGGGCTTGCGCCCGGTGCCGAAATCGTTCCATATCGAATTGCCTACAATGATTTGAAGGGAACCGAGGCGAGGAAGACAGCTTCATCGGCAGAGGCGATCAAGGCTGCAGCTGATAGCGATTCCAAGATTATCAACATGTCCTACGGTGCATACCTCTCCTATCAGGGTGAGAGGGAAGCAGTGAAATATGCTGCGTCAAAGGGAAAGTTGATGTTCGCAAGCGTTGGCAACGATGCGGATACGCACAATTTGCCTGAGTATCCCGCTGCATACCCTTACGTAGTTGGGGTCGCTGCGGCCGATGAATCCGGTACCGTGGGGAAGTTCTCCGAGCACGGCGACTACATTGACCTTGCTGCGCCGGGGCGTAATATCCCGGTTTGGTGTGACGAGACGTTGCGTTCCTACTGCGCCAAGCAGGGAACCAGTCAAGCATCTGCCATCGCCTCTGCCTCCGCCGCTCTGATCTGGTCCGCCCACCCCAGGTGGACGGCGAATCAAGTCCTCCGCGCTCTCATCGACACGGCAAGCCGCAGCTGGCCGAAGAACAAGCCCAGCAACTATCTCGGCTACGGCCTTATCCGCCCACGGAAGATCCTCGAGGACAAGAACATCAACCCAGGTCCGGCCAAAAGCGACCCGCTCAGCTACGAAAACTGGACCGGCGAAACAGATTCCTCGGCATCTCCTTCTGCCGCAGCTTCGTCACAAGCCCCGAAAAGCACGTCAGGCGGCCAAACCTCGGCGGCAGGATCAAGCTCGAAATCTGCTGACAGCACCACTCTGTGGACGATTCTCGGCGCCGTGGCCGCCGTAGTGGTGATCGGGGTCGGAGCCTTCGCAGCGACCCGTAAGCGCCGAGGTGCATGAGCACCCCACGGACGGATTCCCCCGTACGTGATGGTTTGCCACCGGCGCCGCACCACCTCCCAGTAATGCGCCACCGGGAAAGGCCAACCAAGTGACAGGGCACAGTCCAAGAAAGGGAGCCAAGTAATGGCAGACGAGCGCAAGCTCAGTAACGACACCGTAGTCAAACTCGAGCAGAACATCGTGGAGCGCTACGAGTCGATCAAGGGGCAGCTCTCCAGGCTCCAGGGAACGATCGACACGCTGGAGGCCGGCTGGCGCGGTATCGGCGCGGGGGCCTTCAACAAGAAGCAGACCGAAATCAACGAGCACATGGTCGCGATCGGGAAGATCCTCGAAAAGTTCCTCGAGAACATCAACCTGAACCGCAAGGACAAGGACAAGCTCGAGGACGAGATCCATGCGACGATCAAAAGCATCGACGTGGACCTCGGCGGTAAGCACTCGGCGCTCAGCAACTACTGAGCCGAACAACTCCCCGGCTGTGCAGGCCGCCTGAAACCCTCATGGAGACGAGGTAACCATGGTCAATGCCCACTACGACGAGCTTGCCGTCAAGTACGGCTCCCTGGACGCGCTTGCCACGGAACTCGGCAACCAGGCCAAGAAACTCGAGGGAGACCTCGAGGCCCTGAAGCGGGCCGTCGTCGAGGTCACGTCCGGCTGGGAAGGCGAGGCCCAGAGGGCGTTCGCCGTACAGCAGAAGGAATGGGACAAGCACGCCACCGGCATCCACCAGGCGCTCGTGTCGATCGCGCAGAAGGTCCACCAGGCGGGCGGTGACTACCGCGCCGGCGACCTCAAGGGAGCCAGCTACTTCCAGTAGACGCTGGTCGACACACAACCAGGGGCGGGCACGCGCGGGAGTTGCCCGCCCCTGGCCGTGGCTAGTAGATGGGGATTGTTCAACCGCGGTGTGCTTGTCGGCTCCCCGCCCCGCCCCTGGCTGCGGTAACCGAATTACGAGGGTTCACTATCTCTCTCCACCCCCGGCAACCTCAGACCCGTGCAGCCGTGCTGCTCCGCCGAACGTTCGGCGAAGGCGCGCAAGGAAGCGAGAAGGAAGCCCTTCCGTGGATAGGCGTACTCCGTCGCGGAGATATAGAAGATCTCTCGCGCTGTCCCGGGACATGCCGCAGTCGCCCATGCCCGGTCGCGGTCGATGCCCGCGTTCCCGTTGAGTCCGTCCGGTTCGTCAGTCGCCGTTCGCAGGCGCTGCGCATAGGGGCCGAACGCGGCCTCCAGCCAGTACAGAGGTTCGGAACGGGCTTTGGTCTCGCCCAGCACGCAGTTGTCCAGCGGGGCAGTACCCGTCGCCTTTGTCTCCTCGATCCAGTGGATCTCGTCGTTCCCCCGGATCGGGACGCCCTTGCATGTACCCACGGGCGCGTCGCGGACGCTCTGCTCCGCCGGTGCCGGCACCGTGGGGATCCGTCCTCCTTGCTCCGCCTTGCACGACCAGCGGTCGGCTGCCTTCCGTGCCGTGCCCGCAGCGAGTTCCCCCATGGCGCGGGCCTCGCGCCGATTGTCGTGGGACTCGTCGCCGGCGATGGATACCACGAGAGAGGCGGGCTTGTTGTCGCAGGACAGTACGACGGCGGTGTTCCGCATGTCCGTATAGCCGTGCCAGCCACCGCCGAGGGCCATGGGGAGGGTGTCCGTGGAGTCCTCGTGCAGCATATTGAACACGGTGAAGGCCGTGCTGCTGTTGACGGCGTTGTTGGGTATCAGAGCGATGGTCATTCTCATGTCGGCGACCCAGCAGACGTTGAAGCGGTCGTCACCGAAGCCGTTCTGCTCGTCGCGCGACAGGCCGGTCTCCGTGCTCAGGTCGGTGAAGACGGCGGACTCGTTGTAGGGGATCAAGCCGTCGCAGTACGTCGCCAGCTTGTCCTCGTAGCGCCAGCCTTTGCCGGTGTCGCTCCACATGTACCAGCCGTAGCCCGCAGCGACGATGAGCGCCAGCGGCATGACGACACACAAGACCGCCCGACGTATGACCTTCACGAATCCTCTTCCTGTGTAGCCAGCGCTGTCAGGTCGCGGCTCAACCGTCAGATCCGGTGCACTGCTTGGACTTGGAAACAGCATCGGTAAACTCCGTGATGGCCTTCTCCAGGGCCGCTGTCCCGACCGAGCCGTGCTCCTTCCTGATAATCGTGAAGACTTCCTGATCGTCCTTCTGTTGCTTGCTGCACGGGGCGTGTCCCACTGCGGCAGAGTCGGAAATGATGTACTTGGAGTCTTCCTTCTTGATGTTGCGGAAGCTTGGACCGTAGCCGCCGTAGGCGACGTTCCTGATGGTCTTCCCCGACTCCCATTCTTCAATGATTCCGGAGAGGGCGACCTGTCCATCGACCACCAGTTTGCAAATGGTGTAGCCAGGGGAGCCGCTTTCTTTGGACGAGATCTTCTTTCCCGCTGGCAGAAGCGCTTCGAGAGTCGAGGAAGACACAGTCGTTCCGCATAGAGACGACGGAACGGTGTATTCCCGTTTTGTCTCGGAAGATCCGGATGAGCACGCGGACAGTGTCAGACTGGCGGCCAAGAGGCCAGCAGCGTGGGCCAAAGCGGAATGGAGGCGGATACGTGACATTACTCGAGTCCTCGCTAGGGGATTTCGGTTTCAAGGTCGTCGGCCATATGGCGCCCATTTGTTGAGGCATCGTTGAAGCCGTCAAAGGTGCCGGTGCGTGCCCACCCGCCAACCTTGCCCGCGTATTGGGAATTGTGCGCCTTGGCAGCCTCGGTGGCAGCCTCCTGCGCCAAAGCGACATTCCTCCGGCGGCTGTCTTCCCATAGCTCGGCGGAGCTGAGCGCGCTGTCCTCCAGTTCGCTGCCCTCGACGTCCTGGAATAGCTCACCGAGTACGACACTGCTGACGGTGCCTGCTGCGCCGCCAACCGCGGCGCCCACTGCTGGTGTCGCAATGAAGCTCGTCCCCACCCCGATGCCAGTGCCGACGACACCGTTCGCGACGTTCTGCCACTGCGAGATAGCGTGGTTGTAGGCGTCGTCTCTCTCCTTTGCGGGACCCAGCACCGCCTCCTGGCGCCCGATGCCCAGGGAACCGCCGATTTCGGCCGACCGCCGGGAAATTTCCTTAACGGTGTCCTCCACACTCTGGTTGTACCGCTGGTCCTCGGGAAGGTCGGGATTGAGGTGGTAGTCCATGAGATTTCCCATATAGGCTTTCTGGCCGACCTCCACGGCGGCGTAGCCCTCGGGGTTCTGCCCGAGGCTGATCAGGAATCGGGATACGTCGGCGTGGTCCATCTGCGCCGACGCACCGGCGACGGGGAAGAGCTTCTCGATCTGCTTCCACTCCTCGGAGTCCGGAGCCGGTCTGACGTCCGTCGTGGCGCGGTTGATGTCAGGGATGTACTCCGACGCCATCTGCCCGATGCTGTCGGACATGTAGCCGCTCTCCGTAAGGCGGTCGGGTTTTTCGCTGATGGACTTCACCACGCTCGCCATGAGCTTCGCCTGCTGCTCATTGTGCGCTGGCGTGTCCGCCGTCGGCAGTTCGCCCGCCGGATGCCCCGTCGTGGCGGCCTCGAGCGCCATCGCCAGGTTGTTCTGCCCGGTGTGGAGCGCATCGCCCTTTAGGTTCTGCTCCTCCGGCCACTCCCGGTCCTCGAAGAGGTACTTGAAGTTGGAGACGGCCTGCTTGTGGTCGTCGTCCTTGGGCAGGTACTGCTCGTTGAAGAAGTCCGTTGCCGCGTCCGGGCTGCTGGACAGCGCCTTCAAGTAGCCGGTCAGGGGGTCTTCGCCGCTGTCCTCGCCCATACGGTTGAGGTTGTTCCACTCGTCCGCGCCCGAGCGCTGCCACGCCATGTTGAAGTGCTCACCGTCGCCGGTGAGCTTGCGTTCGGTGGCCATGAGGGCGGTGCCGTAGCTCTTGAGGAACTGGTCGTCGTAGTCGCCGGCCCGCATGAGGTTGCTCATGACCTGGAAACCCATGGGGCCGCCGGTTCCGCCGATCGGCTGGTCGCCGAGGGCGATCATCTTGCCCTTCCACTCGGTCATGGCAGCCGAGTCGCTCTGCGAGGCAGAGGCCAGCGTCAGGCTCAGGTTGCGCTGCAGGTCGTCATACTTGTCGAGCCGCTCATGCCCCAGCTGGGCAGCCTTGTGCGGGTCGTTGAGCCCGGCCCAGAACTCGAGCGTCTTCTCGGGCCCTAGGTCGGTGGCGAACCGCTCAGCGAACAGCGGGTCGTTCGCGTACTTCTGCAGGCCGGCGTTGAGCTTGTCGAACTCGGCGGAGGTGAGGTCCTCAGGGTCTTTCTTGGCGAGCCTCGCCAGCTCGTCGGCCTCCTTAACGGCGGCGGCGGCCTCGTCGCGGTTCTTGTAGCTGGCGTCGGAGAACCCGCGCTCGGTCTGATCGGCGATGGCCGTGAGCACCGTCTTCGCCGAGTTGTCACTTTCGGTGGCCTTGCTGAGGATCCTCCGGACATCGTCGCGGAGAGCGGTGACGTCTTTCTCGTCGTGCTCCGGAGGCGTGTACCCGGACGCGGCGCGGTCCGGGTGGACGTTCATGGTCACGGTGAACGTGCCGTTCCCTGTGTCCATGACCGTGAGGTTCTTCTTCAGGCCACGCTCGAGCGCCTTGGTGAGCTGATCTTGGTAGTCCTTCAGCTCCCCGGCCGTGTCGCTCAGGATGCTGTGGATGGTCTTGGCCTGGGTGTGGGCATCCTCGAACTCGCCAGCCGTCTTGCCGACGAACTCCTTGGTCACCTGGCTGTTCTCGCCGGTCCAGTTGGCCTTGTTGGCGGCTTGGTGCAGGCCCTTCTCGGCGTCTTCCGCCAGGTCCTTCAAGTTCCGGACTATCAGTGCCCAGTCCTCGACCGCGTCGTCGAGCAGCTTGAATTTGGCGAATCGCAGAGCGTCGAGATCCATGAGTCAGCGTCCCCGTTGTGTGATCAGTTCTTCTTTGACGGGCCGTAGGCCGCCTTGTTGTGCTCCCCCGCGCTCCCGACGCGTTCGTCAAAGCCGGCGTCGAGCGTGTCGATGCTGCTCATCTCACGTTGGATGTACGCATCGTCGCCGGCGTGGATCTTCTTGGTGACCTGCATGTGGTTCGAGATGTGGGCGCACGCGTCCATCAGGGAGTTCAGCTGCTTGTCCCACTTGTTCGACACGTGCTGGAGTCCCGCGCCCAGGGCGAACCCCTGCTTCGTCAGATCGGCCGCCGTCGAGTCGACGCTGGTGTTCGACAGGCGTGCCTTGTCCCAGAGCTGGTTGTAAAGGGTGTGGGCATGGCTGCCGATCTTGGCCAGGTCGTGTTGGCTGACGGTGAGGTCACCGGTCCGGCTGGGGACCGCGGTCGCGCCACCCCCGCCCCCGCCGTCGAGCTGGTTCAGCTGCATGTGCGCCGCCCCGCCCTGCTGGCGCGCCAACGCATCCGCTTTCAGCTGATTCCATTCATCCCACGCCATGAATCTGCTCCTTCCCCCGTTTCCTCGTGCGGCCGACGAAACCTAAGTCGCCGGCGCCATCAGCCTTCACTGAGCGGTACAGCCTTGTCGTTGCGATTGGTCTGGCCGCAGGCGGAAAGAAGCGCCAGAGTGACGCAGGCGGCCGAGACCCTCCGCTGCCGACGTAGACGTCTTCACTCTGTTCGCGCTCGTCCGATACCTCGGACACTCCCGGCACGTCAGTCCCGCAGCCCACCCGACTCGAAGTAGTCGATCTTGGTAAACCAGAACACCGCCACCACCAAGATCACGACCGCTAGGGAGAGCAACAGGACCCGCCGTGCTCGATAGCCGCCCTCCGACGGTTCGTTCGCCTCCGGGTCGCTGAAGCGCCGGGCCTGGAACCGCCACCACAGTGCCTTCTGGTCGGCCAGGCCCATGCCGCCCAGCCACAGTGCGATGAGCACCATGAAGATTCCGACGCCGATCATCACCAAGTCCCTTCCGATACCAGACCCGTCTGCACCAGCGGCTTCCCCCGCCTCCGAGACACGAAGACCCCCCGCCCCGCAGGCATAGGCCGAGCCCGCACCCCGCCCAGCAGGTCGCCCTCGCTCGGGTCGCCGGCGAGGACGATGCCCTGGGCGCCCAGTTCGGTGATGCGTTGCATGAAGGGTTCGTACGCGGCGCGGCCGGCGCCCGCCGTCGAGCGCGCGATGATGAAGCGCACGCCGACGTCCCGGGCGAAAGGCAGCATCTCCGTCAGGCTGCTCAGGGGGTTGCCGCTCGACGTCGACACCAGGTCGTAGTCGTCGATGACGACGTACACCGTGGGGCCGCGCCACCAACTACGGTCCCGTAGCTGCTGTGCGGTGACGTCGGCGGTCGGCGTGCGGCGCTGCATGAGGTCTGCCAGGGCCGCCATGTGGTGGTCCATGGCGTTGGACATCGGGATGTACTCGGCCAGGTGCGAGGCCGGGGTGACGTCCAGCAGGGAGCGGCGGTTGTCGACCACGAAGAGCTTGCAGGCGTCCCCCGAGTACCGCTCCGTGAGCTGCTTGATGAGCAGGCGCAGCAGGTTCGACTTGCCGGACTCGCTCTCGCCGTAGACGAGGAAGAACGGGTCCTGCTCGAAGTCGACGAAGACCGGTTCGAGGTTGTTCTCGTCGATCGCGAAGGCGATGCCCCGGTCCGGGAAGCGGTTGCCCGGCGGCAGGTCGGATGCCGGCAGCTCGCGCGGCAGCAGGCGGACCTTCGGGGCGCCCGGGGCCTGCCAGTGGCGCTGCACCTCTGTCGCCAGCGCGGCGGTCGCCTCTGCGAGGTCCGTATCGGACGTCAGGCCGTCGATGCGCGGGACCGCCGCCATGAAGTGGAGCTTCTGCGGGGACTGGCCGCGGCCGGGCACCCCGGTCGGCACGTTCGCGGCCACCTTGCGGTCGAACTCGGAGTCCATGGGATCGCCGAGCCGCAGCTCCAGGCGGTTCATCAGGTGGTCCTTGAGGTTGGCGCGGACCTCCATGGAGCGCGACGCGGTCAGCACCACGTGGATGCCGTAGCCGAGGCCCCGGGCGGCGATGTCGAGGACCAGGTGCTCAAGGTTCTCGTAGTCGGAGCGGAAGTTGCCCCAGCCGTCGACGACGAGGAAGACGTCACCCCACGGCTGGTCGGTCACGGATATCTCGCCGCGTGCCCGCCGGGCCCGGTACTCGGCGATGGAGGAGATGCCGGACGTACGGAAGTACTCCTCGCGGCGGGTCAGCACGCCGTACACCTCGGCGACCGTGCGCCGTACCTTCTCCGGGTCGAGGCGCGAGGCGACCGAGCCGACGTGCGGCAGGCCGGCGACGGCCGACATGCCGCCGCCACCGAAGTCAAGGCCGTAGAACTGCACTTCGTACGGGGTGTGGGTGAGCGCGAACGACGCGATCATCGTCCGCAGCAGCGTCGACTTGCCGGACTGCGGGCCGCCGAGGATCTGCATATGGCCGGCCGCACCCGAGAAGTCGCACCACAGGGGGTCGCGGCGCTGCTCGTACGGCTTGTCGACCAGGCCGACGGGGACGACCAGCCGGCCCGCTCCCTGGTAGTCCGGCGAGGTGAGTCCCCGTCCCTGCACCGCGGTGAGTCCGGGAAGCAGCCCGTCCAGCGACGGCGGGCTGTCCAGCGGGGGCAGCCACACCTGGTGGGCCGCCGGGCCCTGCGCCTCGAGGCGGCGCACGATCACGTCGAGCACGGTGTCGGACAGGGCGTCCTCGACCTCCGGGACCGCTTCCTGGCGGGGCCGCGGCACCGGGATGTGCTGCACCGGCACCTCGGCGGCCGTGAACAGCACCGGCCTGCGGCTCACCGGCAGCGCTTGGCCGGGCGTGGCCTGCTTCGACGCCGGGCGGTGGACGCCGGAGACGTACGCCGCCTTGAACCGCACCATCTCGTCCGTGCCGTACTTCAGGAAGCCGGAGCCGGGGACGTTCGGCAGCTCGTAGGCGTCCGGCACACCGAGTGCGGCGCGCGACTCCGCGGCCGAGAAGGTCCGCAGACCGATGCGGTACGACAGATACGTCTCGAGGCCGCGCAGCCGTCCTTCCTCCAGGCGCTGCGAGGCGAGCAGCAGGTGCACGCCCAGGGACCGGCCGATACGGCCGATCTGCACGAACATCTCGATGAAGTCCGGCTTGGCGGTCAGCAGTTCGCTGAACTCGTCGATGACGAGGACCAGGGACGGGATGGGCTGCAGCGGAGCGCCCGCCGCGCGGGCCTTCTCGTAGTCGTGGATGTTGGCGTAGTTGCCCGCGTCGCGCAGCATCTCCTGGCGGCGGTTGAGCTCGCCGCGGATGGAGTCGCCCATGCGGTCGACCAGCGTGAGGTCGTCCGCGAGGTTGGTGATCACGGCCGCGACGTGCGGCATCCGGGCCATGCCGGCGAAGGTGGCGCCGCCCTTGAAGTCGGCGAGGACGAAGTTCAGCGTCTCCGACGAGTGCGTGACGGCGAGGCCGAGTACGAGCGTGCGCAGCAGCTCCGACTTCCCGGAACCGGTGGCGCCGACGCACAGACCGTGCGGACCCATGCCCTCCTGCGCCGCCTCCTTGAGGTCGAGCATCACGGGCCGGCCGTCCTCGCCGACGCCGATCGGGACGCGTAGGCGCTCGGCGAGCGAGCGTGGTCGCCAGGTGCGCTTGGTGTCCACCGATGCCGGGTCGCCGAGGTTCAGCAGGTCGGTGAACTCGAGGTTCGCGAGCAGCGGTTCGTCGTCGTCGCCGCCCGATGCCATGCGCAGCGGTGCCAGCTGACGGGCGAGCGCCTCGGCGGACTCGTACGACAAGGCGTCGGGGATGCCTTCGTAGACGATGCCGATGCCGTGCGCCGACTCCAGGTGCAGCGCCTTCGGCTGTACGACGACGGAGAGGTCACCGCCGATGCTGGTCGGCTCGCCGGGCACGATCTCCACGACCGTCACTCCCTGCAGGCCCTCCGGTGACGCCAGGACGGAGTCCGGCGGCAGCGACAGGCTGTCGAGGAGGACGACGATGTGGGGCGCGTCGGGCAGCGGAGCCGCGTTCGGGTGGAAGCGGGGGCGCCCGGACAGGCGGGATGCCAGCAGGTCTTCGAGCAGATAGGTGTCGCTGTCGATCAGCCGGCGGCTGCCCGCGCCGTCCACGGCGCCGGGCGCCTGCACATGGGGCAGCCACTTGGCCCACTCCCAGTGCGGCAGCGCCTCGCGCCCGGCCGCGACCACGATCAGCAGGTCCTCGGGGGAGTGCAGGGCGGCCAGCGAACCGGCGAGGGCGCGCGCCGAGGCGCGTACGGACTGCGGCTCACCGCTCAGCGTGACGTGGTAGAAGGCGCGCAGCGAGACCGCCATCGGCAGGTCGTCGAGGGTGCTGTGCGTGGTGACGAAGCGCTGCATGGCGCCCGCGGTCAGCGGCTCAAGCTGCTCCACAGGACCGGTCTCCGGCGCGATGAGCGGGGTGGCGAGCGTTTGCGCGCCGAGTCCGATGCGGACCTGCGCGAAGTCCTCGTCGCCCGGGCGCCGTTCCCACACCCGGCTGCCCTCGGCGACCAGCGCCCACAGCTGCTCGGGCGAGGGGTGGAGGTAGTACTGGGCGTCGCGCTGCGCCTTCGCGGTGTCCGTGGCGGCGCGCCGGGTCTGGGACAGGTACCGCAGATAGTCGCGGCGCATGTCGGCCAGCTGGTCCTGGGAGCCGCGGCGGTAACGGACCACCATCGCGATGGACATGGCCACCGTCGACGCGATCATCACCATGCCCATGATCTTCATGAACGGCTGACCGCTCGTGAAGAAGAAGACCACCGAGCCGCCCATGCCGAGGGTCGGCAGCAGCTGCATGAGGACGCTCTCGTGGTGTCCCCGCGGCAGCTCGGGCGGAGGCTGCAGGACCACCTCTTCCGTGGGCACCTCGGACGGCAGCGTCCGTGGCGGACGCTTGACGACGATGTGGCTCACTGCTCCCCAATCCCCTTGCCGGCCCAGGATTGTTCCGCCCACCAGCCCGTGTCAGGGGGCGAAGGCCGCCGCGTGATCCTACTGACCTTCGGACCCGTCCGCCGGGCTGTAGGGTGCCGGGAGTTCGCGTGAGCACACGTGGATCATGCCGGGAGAATCAGGGCACTTCGCACAGTGTGGAGGGGTGCGCGGACCCTGAGACCGGCTGGTCGGAGCCCTTCCCGCCGCGATGCCCCGCAATCGGGGCGGCGGAGCCGGGAAAGAGTCGCAGGACTTTCACATCGCAGACGCACAACCATCACTGAGGGGGAGCAGCAGGTGAGCATGACGGCCTCCGCGACGGCGACCGCAGCCAGAGGGTTCAGTCCCGGAGCCCCTTCCGGGAGCGGTACGGGCCTCGGCTTCTGCCGGGTCACCATCGTCGCACCCGACAGCCGGATCGACGTGGCGCTGCCCGACGACGTCCCGGTCGCCGACCTCTACCCGGAGATCCTGAGACTCTCTCAGCAGAGCCCCGCCGAGGGCGCTCCGGTCGGCTACCACCTGGTGCGCCGTGACGGCACGGTCCTGGACAGCTCCCGCTCCTTCGCCGCCCAGCGGATTCTCGACGGCGAACTGCTAACGCTGCGCCCCTTCGCGGACTCACTGCCGCCGGCCGTCTTCGACGACGTGTCCGAGGCGGTCGCCTCCGCCGTGACGCGCGACCGCACCCTGTGGAGCGGTGATCTGACGCGCGCCGCAGGACTCGTCGGCGGCGGCGCCCTGCCCGCGCTGCTCGCCTTCGTGGCCTGGAGCGCCGATCCGCGGCACGACATGCACAGCCTCCCGGGCATCCTCGCGGCGGTCACCGGCGTACTCCTCGTCGTCCTGGCCGCCGTGCGCGCGCGGATCTACGACGACCGGGCGTCGGCCGTCGCCCTCGGCCTCGGCGCCCTGCCCAACGTGGGGGTGGCCGGTTCGGGCCTGCTGCCCCTCGCCGACGGGCAGGGGGTCGGCAAGCTGCAGTTCCTGCTCGCCTGCGCCGCGGTGCTGGTGGCCTCGGTCGTCCTGACCCTCTGCTCCCCGCGCGGGGACGGCCCGTTCGTCGCCTTCGTGTTCAGCTCGGCCGTCGGCCTGGTCACGGCGTTCGTGGCGACCCTCCTGCACTGGACCGCCACCGAGACCGCAGCGCTGTGCGCCCCGGTCTCCGTGGGGGCCCTGGCCTTCCTGCCGGGCCTGTCCATGCGCTTCGCCCGCCTCCCGATCGGCTTCGACCCGCCGAACACCTCGCGCAGTGGGTACGGCGACGACCTCGCCCCCCGCCAGCCGGTCGACGCCGAGCGCATCGCCGCCCAGGCCCACCGCGGCCACGAACTCCTCGTCGGCCTCGTGGGCGGCTGCGCCGTGATCGCCGTGGGGGCTGCGGCGGTCCTCGGATTCGCCACCGACGTGTGGGCCCAGCTGCTCGCCTTCGCCACCGGTGTCGCGCTGCTGATGCGCGCCCACCTCTTCCGCTACACCGCGCAGGTGGCGTCCATCCTGGCCGCGGGCCTCGCCGCCCTCGTCCTGCTCGGCCTCGGCCTGGCGCTCAATCCGCCCCTGTCCGCCCTCCACGAGGCCCTCGCCGGAGACCACACGGCACTGGACATCCGTACGATCTGGCTCGTCGTGGTGATCGCGGCGGCCGCCGCGCTGGTCACCGCGATCGGCCTCATCGCCCCGCGCGGGGGAGTCACACCCTTCTGGGGCCGCTTCCTGGAGATCGCCGAGGCATTCGTCCTGCTGACGCTGGTGCCGCTGACGCTCGCCGTCTTCGACGTGTACGCGACGGCCCGGGCCATGACCAGCTGACGGGCGCACAGTGGCGGGGCGGGGCACGCGTGCGTGCTGGTATGCGGGGACTCCGGACGAGGCACGCGCGCGTACTGGTACTCTGTGTAACGGCCGTATGTGTACGCACCCCCGGACCGCCCCGAAAGCCCCGCAAGGGCTGACCCAAGGGCCCTGGAGGACGCGCCCAGCGGACCCCGCCTCCCGAGTAACGGAAGCTCCCCTGAGAAGTGGACCAGGGGCACTCGGTGGCCACGAAAAGACTACGAGGAGTACGCGTGTCGCTCGACGCCGCTACGAAGAAGCAGATCATGACCGAGTTCGGCACCAAGGAGGGTGACACCGGCTCCCCCGAGGTCCAGGTCGCGCTCCTGTCGCGCCGGATCTCCGACCTGACCGAGCACCTCAAGACCCACAAGCACGACCACCACTCCCGTCGTGGTCTGCTGATCCTGGTCGGCCAGCGTCGCCGCCTGCTGCAGTACCTGGCCAAGAAGGACATCCAGCGCTTCCGTGCGCTGGTCGACCGCCTCGGCATCCGCCGCGGTGCGGCGGGCGCCAAGTAAGACGCCGTGAAGGGAGCGGTTCCCGCTGGAGGGGGCCGCTCCCTTTGCTGTACGTGCGGAGTGTCGCTGGGACTTTGTAGGCTGGCTGGCACAACGCAATACGAATCCGCACACGGGACGTACGTGACGCAGAGCGCGTGACAGCGGAGCGTACGCACACAGAACGAGGAGAAGCGCCCCTCGCCGCCGCCGGTCCTCGGTAGTGGCCCCCGGGAGAAACCCCGGGTGCTTCGATCGAAGACCGGCCCGCACACAAGGCGCGCTTCTCCGCCCACCGTCCCCCCGCCACACGGGCCCGGGGACGAAGACGAGGAGAATTCGCTAGTGGAGAACGAGACCCACTACGCCGAGGCCGTCATTGACAACGGTTCCTTCGGCACCCGCACCATCCGCTTCGAGACGGGCCGTCTGGCCCGCCAGGCCGCCGGCTCCGCCGTGGCCTACCTGGACGACGACACCATGGTGCTGTCGGCCACCACCGCTTCCAAGAACCCCAAGGACCAGCTCGACTTCTTCCCCCTGACGGTGGACGTCGAGGAGCGGATGTACGCCGCCGGCAAGATCCCCGGCAGCTTCTTCCGCCGTGAGGGCCGTCCCTCCGAGGACGCCATCCTCACCTGTCGTCTGATCGACCGCCCGCTGCGCCCGTCCTTCAAGAAGGGCCTGCGCAACGAGATCCAGGTCGTCGCGACGATCATGGCGCTCAACCCCGACCACCTGTACGACGTCGTCGCGATCAACGCCGCGTCCGCGTCCACGCAGCTGGCCGGTCTGCCCTTCTCCGGCCCGATCGGCGGCGTCCGCGTCGCGCTGATCCGCGGTCAGTGGGTGGCCTTCCCGACGCACACCGAGCTCGAGGACGCCGTCTTCGACATGGTCGTCGCGGGCCGCGCCCTGGAGGACGGCGACGTCGCGATCATGATGGTCGAGGCCGAGGCGACCGACAAGACGATCAAGCTCGTCGAGGGCGGCGCCGAGGCGCCGACCGAGGAGGTCGTCGCCGCGGGCCTGGACGCCGCGAAGCCGTTCATCAAGGTCCTGTGCAAGGCCCAGGCCGACCTGGCCGCCAAGGCCGCGAAGCCGACCGCCGAGTTCCCGATCTTCCTCGACTACCAGGACGACGTCCTGGAGGCGCTCACCGCCGCCGTCAAGGACGAGCTCGCCCAGGCGCTCACCATCGCGGGCAAGCAGCAGCGCGAGGCCGAGCTGGACCGCGTCAAGGGCCTTGCCGCCGAGAAGCTGCTCCCGCAGTTCGAGGGCCGCGAGAAGGAGATCTCCGCCGCGTACCGCTCGCTGACCAAGACCCTGGTCCGTGAGCGCGTCATCAAGGAGAAGAAGCGCATCGACGGCCGCGGCGTCACGGACATCCGTACGCTGGCCGCCGAGGTCGAGGCGATCCCGCGGGTCCACGGCTCGGCCCTGTTCGAGCGTGGCGAGACCCAGATCCTGGGCGTCACCACCCTGAACATGCTCCGCATGGAGCAGCAGCTGGACACCCTCTCCCCGGTGACCCGCAAGCGCTACATGCACAACTACAACTTCCCGCCGTACTCCACCGGTGAGACCGGCCGCGTCGGCTCCCCGAAGCGCCGCGAGATCGGCCACGGCGCCCTGGCCGAGCGCGCGCTCGTGCCGGTGCTGCCCACGCGCGAGGAGTTCCCCTACGCGATCCGTCAGGTGTCCGAGGCCCTCGGCTCCAACGGCTCGACGTCCATGGGTTCGGTCTGCGCCTCCACCATGTCGCTGCTGAACGCCGGTGTGCCGCTGAAGGCCCCGGTCGCCGGTATCGCCATGGGTCTGATCTCCCAGGAGATCGACGGCGAGACGCACTACGTCACCCTCACCGACATCCTCGGTGCGGAGGACGCCTTCGGCGACATGGACTTCAAGGTCGCCGGCACGAAGCAGTTCGTGACCGCCCTCCAGCTCGACACCAAGCTGGACGGCATCCCGGCCTCCGTCCTGGCAGCGGCCCTCAAGCAGGCCCGCGACGCTCGCCTCCACATCCTCGACGTGATGATGGAAGCGATCGACACCCCCGACGAGATGTCCCCGAACGCCCCGCGGATCATCACCGTCAAGATCCCCGTGGACAAGATCGGCGAGGTCATCGGCCCCAAGGGCAAGATGATCAACCAGATCCAGGAGGACACCGGCGCCGACATCACGATCGAGGACGACGGCACCATCTACATCGGTGCTGCTGTCGGCTCGGCGGCCGAGGCCGCCCGCACCACGATCAACAGCATCGCCAACCCGACCATGCCGGAGGTCGGCGAGCGCTACCTGGGCACGGTCGTGAAGACCACCACCTTCGGTGCCTTCGTCTCCCTGATGCCCGGCAAGGACGGCCTGCTGCACATCTCGCAGATCCGCAAGCTCGCCGGCGGCAAGCGCGTGGAGAACGTCGAGGACGTGCTGGGCGTGGGCCAGAAGGTCCAGGTCGAGATCGCCGAGATCGACTCCCGCGGCAAGCTCTCCCTCGTTCCCGTGATCGAGGGCGAGGAAGGCTCTGACGACGAGAAGAAGGACGACGCCGACAAGTGACGTCCCGTAGCTCCAAGGCGACGGCCCGCACCTCTCCGGAGGCGCGGGCCGTCGCCCGTACCCAAACCCTCCTCAAGGGCAAGGACGGCATCGGCACGGTTCGCCGTACGACCCTGCCTGGCGGCCTCCGCGTCGTCACCGAGACCCTGCCCTCCGTACGCTCCGCGACCTTCGGCATCTGGGCGCACGTCGGCTCCCGCGACGAGACCCCGACGCTGAACGGCGCCACGCACTACCTCGAGCACCTCCTCTTCAAGGGCACCCAGCGCAGGACCGCCCTCGACATCTCTGCCGCCATCGACACGGTCGGCGGCGAGATGAACGCCTTCACGGCGAAGGAGTACACGTGCTACTACGCGCGCGTGCTCGACACCGACCTCCCCCTCGCGATCGACGTCGTCTGCGACATGCTGACGAGCTCCTTGATCCAGGAAGAGGACGTCGACGCCGAGCGCGGCGTCATCCTCGAAGAGATCGCGATGACCGAGGACGACCCGGGCGACTGCGTGCACGACCTGTTCGCGCACACGATGCTCGGCGACACCCCCCTCGGCCGCCCCGTCCTCGGCACGGTCGACACGGTCAACGCCCTCACCGCGGACCGCATCCGCCGCTTCTACAAGCGCCACTACGACCCGACGCACCTGGTCGTGACGGCCGCGGGCAACGTCGACCACGCCAAGGTCGTACGCCAGGTCCGCACCGCCTTCGAGAAGGCCGGCGCCCTCTCGGGGACCGCGGCCGAACCCCTCGGCCCGCGCGAGGGCCGACGGGCGATCCGCGCCGCCGGCCGCGTCGAACTGCTCGGCCGCAAGACCGAGCAGGCCCACGTCGTCCTCGGCATGCCGGGCCTCGCCCGCACCGACGACCGCCGCTGGGCGATGGGCGTGCTCAACACGGCGCTCGGCGGCGGCATGTCGTCCCGCCTCTTCCAGGAGGTCCGGGAGAAGCGCGGCCTGGCCTACAGCGTGTACTCGTACACCTCGGGCTTCGCCGACTGCGGCCTCTTCGGCGTCTACGCCGGATGCCGGCCCAGCCAGGTCCACGACGTGCTCAAGATCTGCCGCGACGAGCTCGAACACGTCGCCGAGCACGGCCTCTCCGACGACGAGATCAGCCGCGCTGTCGGCCAGCTCTCCGGCTCCACCGTCCTCGGCCTGGAGGACACAGGCGCGCTGATGAACCGTATCGGCAAGAGCGAGCTGTGCTGGGGCGAGCAGATGTCGGTCGACGACATGCTGGCGAACATAGCTGCGGTCACCCCCGAGGAGGTCCGCGAAGTGGCTCGCGACATCCTGGGGCAACGGCCGTCCCTGTCGGTCATCGGACCGCTGAAGGACAAGCAGGCCGCGCGTCTGCACGAAACGGTCTCCTGACCGCGCTGAGGGCGGTTTCCGGGCTGTCTGGTGTGCGGCCCGGAACCGCTGTGGGGCGGTCCCCTGATCGTCTGACCGCCTGATCGCCGTACGGGCGGTCTCCCGACACCCGGAACGTAAGGAACAAGGGATGAGCAAGCTGCGCGTGGCGGTACTCGGCGCCAAGGGGCGCATCGGCTCCGAGGCGGTCAAGGCCGTCGAGGCCGCCGAGGACATGGAACTGGTCGCAGCGCTGGGCCGCGGCGACAAGCTGGAGACGCTGGCGGAGACCGGCGCCCAGGTTGCCGTCGAGCTGACCACACCCGCGTCGGTGATGGACAACCTCGACTTCTGCGTACGCCACGGCATCCACGCCGTCGTCGGTACGACGGGCTGGACCGACGAGCGCCTCGCGCAGCTGAACAGCTGGCTGGAGGCGTCGCCCGGGACCGGCGTGCTGATCGCGCCGAACTTCTCCATCGGTGCCGTCCTGACCATGAAGTTCGCACAGATCGCCGCGCCGCTGTTCGAGTCCGTCGAGGTCGTCGAGCTGCATCACCCGAACAAGGCCGATGCCCCGAGCGGCACCGCCACGCGCACCGCCCAGCTCATCGCCGCCGCCCGTGAGCAGGCTGGCAGCGCCCCGCAGCCCGACGCCACGGTCACCGCGCTCGACGGCGCCCGCGGCGCGAACGTCGACGGCGTCCCCGTGCACGCGGTCCGGCTGCGCGGCCTCCTCGCCCACCAGGAGGTGCTGTTGGGCGGCGAGGGCGAGACGCTCACCATCCGCCACGACTCGCTGCACCACAGCAGCTTCATGCCGGGCATCCTGCTCGGCGTCCGCCGCGTGGTGTCCACTCCTGGCCTGACCTTCGGCCTGGAAAACTTCCTGGACCTCGGCTGACGCACGAGCCGATCCGACGCAAGAGCTGAAGAGATGCGCGCAAAGATCACCTACTTCGTCACGGCTGCCGTCCTGGTCGTCTACTTCGTCCTGGTCGGCAGCCGCGGGGTCCTGCTGATACAGCAAGGCACCGCGCTCACCGTCACCTTCGGTGTCGCGGTGCTGATCCTGCCGTTCATCGGCCTGTGGTTCCTCTGGAAGAACACGCAGTTCGTGCAGAGGGCCAACCGGCTGGCCGCCGAGCTCGACGCCGAGGGCGGCCTGCCCGAGGACGAGCTGGCCCGGACGCCCGGCGGCCGCAT
Source organism: Streptomyces sp. NPDC002896 (assembly GCF_040295225.1). Lineage (NCBI taxonomy): Bacteria > Bacillati > Actinomycetota > Actinomycetes > Kitasatosporales > Streptomycetaceae > Streptomyces > Streptomyces sp. NPDC002896. The sequence goes on from NZ_JBEOVA010000008.1 coordinate 447,905, forward strand.
CGACCGCGACTCGGCCGACGCCGTGTTCCTCAAGCGCAAGGCCGAGACCGAGGACTCACCGGACGACTGGCGCTGCTGGTTCCGCCTCGCGGTTGCCTACCACGACGCGCGCGACACCCCGCGCGCCCGCAAGGCGATGCAGCGCGCGATCGCCCTGCACGACGGGAAACAGGTCCGGGCCTGAGGGCCCCCAGGACGCCGCCAGGCCTACGGGAGTGTCTTCCGTAGGCCTGGCGGCGTTTGTGCTCGTGCGACCTAGCGGGGCTGGTACTCGTACGCCCACGCCTCGATGGAGTCGGCCGCCCGGTCGAACGCCTCGAGGCGTGCCAGGAAATCGGCGTCGTGCGTCGTGAGCAGCGCCTCGTGCCCGCCCTGCGTGTCCGCGCGTACGAGAACGAGGGCCTGGCCCTGCACGGTCCGCGGCAGGCCCAGCCAGCGCACCGGCTGCTGAACGGTCCGCGCGGCCGCCACCTGCGCCCACGCCACCGTCCGGGTGACGAAGAAGCGCACGCGGCGCACACCGTGCGCGCTCACCCAGGTGCCCACCCGCAGCAGCCGCAGCGCGCTCGCGATGATGAGCACGGCCAGACCACCGCACGCGGCACCGCCCGACGACTGTCCGGCAAAGGTGATGATCACGGCGGCGACCAGGACGTACGACGCGAGCAGCAGCAGAAGCGCGGCGGCACCCACACGCCAGGGCCCCGGCCGGTAGGGGCGCCGCCACCGGTCGCGGTCGTCGAAGGGCAGCGCGACATCGCCGGCTGCCTCGTCAAACGCGCGGTCTGCGGTCAGGAAGGGCAGGGGCACGACTGTTCCTCACTCGATCACGCACGGGCTGTGCCCGAGGAGGCTACCGAGCCGCGCCCCCGCCTACCACCCTTGGGGGCCCAAGGGGGTACGCACCACGCCGTTCAGGCGGTCGGGAGCGTCAGCGGCGCTCGGACGCCTCGGACTGCTGCGTATGCGCCGGTGACTGGTCGGCCGACAGCGCGGGGAGCCCGAAGAGCAGCGAGCCCACGAGCCCGGCGACCACGGTGAGCCCGATGAGCGTCCGCCCGGCGATCTGGCCGGCGCTGGCGCGCTCACGGGGAGGGGGAGTGACGTTGCTGCGGAACTTGCCGGCTTCGGCGATGAAGGCGAACGGGACGGGCTCGCGCCGACGGAACATGGGTGGTGCTTCTCCTCGGATGAATCGAACGGAACGCTGCTACCTACACAGACGCTCGACGATCTCCCATGGTGCCCTGATTTGGGGAATTCTCCGAAGTTCGACGCCGAATGTCGCGGCACTCCTGGATCGGCCGGTTGTCAGTGCCGGGTCGTAGAGTGGGCGCCGCCCGAGAGAAGTGATGGAAGGACCGCCAGAGCCGTGACCGACAGCCCCGTCGACGACCCCAAGCCCAGCTTCCGCAGCGATGTCACCGTGGAGCTGGTGAAGCACGCGGCGAGCGACTCCGACGTGCTGTGGGCCGCCCGCGTCTCCACCGCAGGGGAGCAGTCCCTGGACGAGCTGAAGAAGGACCCGGAGCGCTCCAAGGGCCTGATCAACTTCCTGATGCGGGACCGGCACGGCAGCCCCTTCGAGCACAACTCGATGACGTTCTTCATCAGCGCCCCGATCTTCGTCTTCCGCGAGTTCATGCGCCACCGCGTCGGCTGGTCGTACAACGAGGAGTCCGGCCGGTACAGGGAGCTGCAGCCCGTCTTCTACGTCCCGGACGAGTCCCGCAAGCTGGTCCAGGAGGGCCGCCCCGGCAAGTACGTCTTCGTCGAGGGCACCCAGGCGCAGCAGGAGCTCGTCGGCCGCGTGATGGAGGACTCGTACCGCGAGGCGTACGAGGCGTACCAGGAGATGCTCGCGGCGGGCGTGGCACGCGAGGTGGCCCGCGCGGTCCTCCCGGTGGGCCTGTTCTCGTCGATGTACGCCACGTGCAACGCGCGCTCGCTGATGCACTTCCTCGGCCTGCGCACGCAGCACGAGCTGGCGAAGGTCCCGTCCTTCCCGCAGCGGGAGATCGAGATGGTCGGCGAGAAGATGGAGCAGCTGTGGGCGGAGCTCATGCCGCTCACGCACGCGGCCTTCAACGCCAACGGACGCGTGGCTCCGTAGCGGCCGCGGGGGCCCCAGGCTCCGCAGGGGCAGGCGGTACAGATGTGCGCATCAGCCAAGCGACATGTCCGTATTGCGGCATTTGGCGAAGTTCATCTAGCCTGATCAAACGGACCCGGCACTGCTTGAACCCCCGAGCAGGCAGTGCCGGGCTCCACATTTGTCGCGACTTGTCGCATGCCCCGAGGGGGGACCCCGCGCTGAGCAGCGAGTAGCGTGTTACCCATGGCTCCGACCTCTACTCCGCAGACCCCCTTCGGGCGGGTCCTCACCGCCATGGTCACGCCGTTCACGGCGGACGGCGCACTCGACCTCGACGGCGCGCAGCGGCTCGCCGCCCATCTGGTGGACGCAGGCAACGACGGCCTGGTCGTCAACGGCACCACCGGCGAGTCCCCGACCACCAGCGATGCGGAGAAGACCGAGCTGGTACGAGCCGTACTGGAGGCCGTCGGAGACCGAGCCCACGTCGTGGCCGGCGTCGGCACGAACGACACCCACCACAGCATCGAGCTGGCCCGCGCCGCCGAGAAGGCCGGCGCCCATGGCCTGCTGACCGTCACGCCGTACTACAACAAGCCGCCCCAGGAAGGCCTCTACCGGCACTTCACCGCGATCGCCGACGCCACCGAGCTGCCCGTGATGCTCTACGACATCCCGGGCCGCAGCGGCGTACCGATCAACACCGAGACGATCGTGCGTCTGGCGGAGCACCCGCGCATCGTCGCCAACAAGGACGCCAAGGGCGACCTCGGCCGTGCCAGCTGGGCCATCGCCCGCTCGGGCCTCGCCTGGTACTCCGGCGACGACATGCTCAACCTGCCGCTGCTCTCCGTGGGCGCCATCGGCTTCGTCTCGGTCGTGGGCCATGTCGTCACGCCCGAACTGCGGGCCATGCTCGACGCCTACACGAACGGCGACGTCCAGAAGGCCACGGAGATCCACCAGAAGCTGCTCCCGGTCTTCACCGGCATGTTCCGCACGCAGGGCGTCATCACGACCAAGGCCGCCCTCGCGCTCCAGGGCCTGCCCGCCGGACCGCTGCGCCTGCCCCTCGTCGAGCTGTCGCCCGAGGAAACCGCCCAGCTCAAGATCGATCTTGCGGCCGGCGGGGTAGAGCTCTGACCACGGACTTCACAACTGAATACGCAGAACCCGCAGGTCAGGGACCTGCAGTCCATCCATATACGCATTTGCACGAACGTCATGCGCGCCACGTGCCCGAGCGGCACGTGGCGCGCATGGGCAGGAGAGTCTTTTGAGTCATCCGCATCCTGAACTCGGCGCGCCGCCGAAGCTGCCGGAAGGGGGCCTCCGCGTCACCCCGCTGGGCGGCCTCGGCGAGATCGGCCGGAACATGACCGTCTTCGAGTACGGCGGCCGCCTGCTGATCGTCGACTGCGGAGTGCTCTTCCCGGAGGAGGAGCAGCCCGGAGTCGACCTGATCCTCCCGGACTTCACGTCCATCAGGGACCGCCTCGACGACATCGAGGGCATCGTCCTCACGCACGGCCACGAGGACCACATCGGCGGCGTGCCGTTCCTCCTCCGCGAGAAGCCGGACATTCCGCTGATCGGCTCCAAGCTGACCCTCGCCCTGATCGAGGCCAAGCTCCAGGAGCACCGCATCCGCCCCTACACGCTCGAGGTCGCCGAGGGCAACCGCGAGCGCATCGGGCCCTTCGACTGCGAGTTCGTCGCGGTCAACCACTCCATCCCCGACGCGCTGGCCGTCGCCATCCGAACGCCCGCGGGCATGGTCGTCCACACCGGCGACTTCAAGATGGACCAGCTCCCGCTGGACAACCGCCTCACGGACCTGCACGCCTTCGCGCGGCTCAGCGAGGAGGGCATCGACCTCCTCCTCTCGGACTCGACGAACGCCGAGGTCCCGGGCTTCACGCCGCACGAGCGCGACATCTCGAACGTGCTGCGCCAGGTCTTCGCGGGCGCCCGCAAGCGCATCATCGTCGCCAGCTTCGCCAGCCACGTCCACCGCATCCAGCAGATCCTGGACGCCGCCCACGAGTACGGCCGCCGGGTCGCCTTCGTCGGCCGCTCGATGGTCCGCAACATGGGCATCGCCCGCGACCTCGGCTACCTGAAGGTCCCGCCGGGCCTGGTGGTCGACGTCAGGACGCTCGACGACCTCCCGGACGAGCAGGTCGTGCTCGTCTGTACGGGCTCCCAGGGCGAGCCGATGGCGGCCCTGTCCCGCATGGCCAACCGCGACCACCAGATCCGTATCGTCCAGGGCGACACGGTGATCCTCGCGTCGTCGCTCATCCCGGGCAACGAGACCGCGGTGTACCGGGTCATCAACGGGCTGACCCGCTGGGGCGCCAACGTCGTCCACAAGGGCAACGCCAAGGTGCACGTTTCCGGCCATGCCTCAGCCGGCGAGCTCCTGTACTTCTACAACATCTGCCGGCCCAGGAACCTGATGCCGGTGCACGGTGAATGGCGCCATCTGCGCGCCAACGCCGAGCTCGGCGCCCTCACGGGTGTCCCGCACGACCGCATCGTCATCGCCGAGGACGGCATCGTCGTCGACCTTGTCGAGGGCAAGGCGAAGATCTCCGGCAAGGTCCAGGCCGGTTACGTGTACGTGGACGGCCTCTCCGTCGGTGATGTCACGGAGACCTCGCTGAAGGATCGCCGGATCCTCGGCGAAGAGGGCATCATCTCGGTCTTCGTCGTGGTGGACTCCACCACCGGCAAGGTCACCGGCGGCCCGCACATCCACGCCCGTGGATCCGGCATCGAGGACTCCGCCTTCGACGACGTCATCCCCAGGATCCGCGAATCCTTGGAACGTACGGGCCAGGACGGCGTCGTCGACCCCCACCAGCTGCAGCAGCTCATCCGCCGCACGCTGGGCAAGTGGGTCTCGGACAACTACCGCCGACGCCCCATGATTCTCCCTGTGGTTGTGGACGTCTGACGGTCCGTCGGACACCAGCCAGGAGCGGGGCGCCTCGATTTGCATCGAGGCGCCCCGCTCCAGTACGTTTACGGCTCCGCCAGCGGGGCACCCGGCACACTCGTGAGCCAATGGGCATCCCGGACAGGGCGGAAAATTCGACTCAGAACCTCTGATAAAGTCGGATGCGCCGAAAGGGAAGCCGCAAGGCAACCGAAGGCAAAAGGCCCTCCAACGGCCACCGGAAATGAATTCCGACCGGAAACGGAACGGAAAACGGATCTGGTAAGGTTGGAAACACCGAAGGGAAGCGCCCGGAGGAAAGCCTGAGAGAGTCTCTCGGGTGAGTACAAAGGAAGCGTCCGTTCCTTGAGAACTCAACAGCGTGCCAAAA